>CALDDH010000007.1 GCA_937936465.1 uncultured Mycoplasmatales bacterium
ATTAATCCATCTTTTAATTCTTTATCTGTTTTAACTATGTAGTTATTCATATCAGTTGATGGCATAATAATTTCTTTTAGTGCTTGACTATGTGTATTTACTAAGTTAATAATATCTTGGCAATTATCTTTTACTTGATCAATATCGATTTCTACTTGTGAATTTTTATTTTCAGGTTTTAATTCTCTTTGAGCAACATCTATTAACTCATCAATAATATTGATCATACCTTCTATTTCTTCTTTATTTTTACTTGCTAATAACTGCATATTATCGACTTGTTCAACCATTGCTTGATTTGTATTGACACCAAGGTTAGCATCTTCTAAATCAGCTCCAATTCCATTCATTTGATCATCAATAAACTCAAGAGAAAATTTAATGTTATTTAATTCAAATAATACATCTTCATAGTCTGACTGATTATAATATATTTTCTGACTCATTTATTTAACCTTTCTTCTTACTTTTAAAAAACGAAATAGTATATACATAATAAAAACTATTTGTAATATTAAAATTGTTGAGATAAGTAAACTGATATTTTGATTATTACTATGAGTATTTATTGGGTATTCTTGAGGAATTGCAAAATAATTTATTAGTGTTGTTTGATCAATATCTAGTTGATGATCTGCAGTTGTTTGGTATAAGTTACTATTAATTTCCTGATAATCATATATTTTATTGTTTTCAGTAGTTGTATATATATCAACATTATATTTATCACTTAAACTCTGACTAACTTGTTCTTGATCTCTTTCATTTATAACATTTTGTTCAATATCTAGATTATTCATCTAAACTACTTTCTTTTTTCCATAAAGATATGATACTAGTTATTATAATTAAGAATAATAAACTAATTATTAAAATTATTAATCTCATTGAGTCATTTTCTGAATCAATACTTTTAGTATCTGATATGTCCTCAGCTTTTAATGGATCAACAATAAAGTTGTAAACTAGTTTATTTGGCATCCCTGACAAGTATGTATTTAACATTAATCCTGATAATTCATTTAGATACTCTAAATCTTCTTCATCCATTTCATGTTGTTCTGATACATATTCATTAGTTATCTTTTGATATGTTTGATCTGAATTTACTTCATCTATATAAACTTGATAGTTATCATAATTTTCTTGATAACCTTCTATCTCAGTTGATTGATTTTCATCATTTATTTCAGCTGTTTGACTAATGTTTTCATCAATATTTTGATTAATTAAAGTAAGTTGATTACTATATGGTAGATTATCTATTTCTTCTGGTTCTAAATCAATTATTTTTTGAACTTCTTTTTCAATTAATTTCAGATCTTGATTTAATAAATCAAGTTTTTGATATGTTCCTAAATAATTTACTGAATTACAATTATAACCATTTAATAAATAAGCCATGCTGTTTGGTTGTGTGCAGTCGCCATCAATATATTCAATATCTTCAACTTGATTTTCATTTGGATTAATTTCTTTAATTATTTTTTCTTGATATTTTTTATCTGATTTAAATGCCTGATACTCTTGACATAATATTTCATCATTATTTTTACAAATATTATCTAATTGTTTTCTATCAGCTGTTGTAATATCCGCTTGATCTTGACTTATAATTGCTGCAAAACTATCTAATTGATTATTATTTAAATGGTTATATTGTTCAAATGATTGCTTACTAACCTCTATTTGTTGATTATAATTTTTACTTTGATCTACTAATGATTTACTTGATGAATATAATGAACCAATATCATCTGATGAGAATATCAATTGATCAATTACACTATTAATACCATCACTTAATTCATTTTTATCAGCTTTATTAATTGGCAGAGTAGTTATCATTGTATTACTTATGTATAGGCCTTCACTATCTTCACTATCTTCATCAACTTCTAGATCTTCTATGTTTTTCTTTGCTTGTAATGTGAATCTGATTGTTACATCAGATGGATTATTAATATCATCTGTTGGAGGTATACTTATTATTATACCTTCTTCTTGTAAATCTTTTAATGATGGATTTTCAACATTTGGACTTTCACCCGAAATGTTTACATCAATATTTTCAGTTTTACCTAATCTGTAATATTGGTCTAACCCCTCAAGCGGTGCTTGTATATGTATGTCTTTTTGTCTTTTATTAGTATTATTTTGAATTTTTAATTCATATTTAATTTCTTCTGAGTTCTCTACTGTATTTTCTTCTAGGTAGTTATCATCATTTTTCTGATCAGTTGCTGTTAATTGTGTAGTTACATCACTTCTAACTGGCATATTAACATAATGAGATTCCTCTTGTCTGCGGTATTGTAAATCAACACTCAAGAAAGTATTTTGATTATGATATTCTTTTTCCAAATCATTAATAGCAGTTAATGTGAATGTAATTTCCATTGATTGTTCTGGTGCTAAATTAATTAAAAAACCATCATTTAAAGCATTTATAGTTGATGTTTTACTACCATCAATATCAACAACTTCATTACCACGAACTTTGAAATATTGTTTTAATTGATCTTTACTAACTTTAAGTTTTATATTATTCATCTGATTCAAAGATTTATTTGTTACTTTAATTGTGAAAGTAACTTGTTCTTCATTTTCAATCATTTGATTATCATTTTCATCTTCAATTTCATAAGAAATATCTAATCCTTCAATCCCATTGCCACTAATCGCTATTTTATTATTTGTTTGAATGGTATTTACTTGATCATCTTGACCTAAATTAGTTAAAAATTGATTAACTTGAGTATTTAAATCAGTATACTCCACTTCAATTCCTTTGGCTTTTTCGATAATTTTAGTATGAATTTCACTTAAATTAGTTTGCTCTTCTTTTAAACAAGTCTCAATTTCACTTTCATAAGTTAATCTTAAACAATCATCTAAAATAAATAACTGATTATAATATTCGGAAAATAAGTTCTCACCAAATTCATCATGTATATTATTAATTGCCTCATCTATATCTTCTTGCTCGGAAGATACATCTAGATTACTACTCTCAAAAGTATTTATTTCATTGTTTAAATTAATAATTTTATTTGCATTATCTGCTTCTTGGTTGTAGTCACTTTCTATTTGATTATTTGTATCTTCAATTACACTTTCACTTAATTTATCAATTTGTTTTATTTCATCTTCGATTTGAAGATCTGAGACAACACCAATTAAATTATCTGTTGTTTGTAATTTTTGATCAACATCTGCTTGATAGACTTCAATTATTTGATCAATATTTTGTCGATATTCATCTATAAGATTTAATAAATCAATACTTTCTTGTGATAAATCTAATTGTTCAATATCAATTGATTCTACATCGTTTTTTTCATATTCATATTCGGAAAAAACATCAGTTGATAATATTTCTTCAGTATAATTATATACTTCATCCATATTACCTTCAACTATCCCAACTCCTTCTTGTGAACTATGAAGACTATCAAAAATACCATACACATATGTATAAGTAATATCACTTTTTAAACTTGTAATGATTTGAAATACAATCTCTTCTAACTCTTTTTGTTTTTCAACAGAAAATAATTTATTTATTTCATAGTTTATTTTAGTTGTTTGTGGGTTTTGTGAGTTAACAGAAACTATTGAATTAGAAAAATTAGATGGGATTGTAATTACAGCACCAATATCTCCATTATTCAAACCACTTTTTGCTGTTTGTGCGTTAACTATTTGTAAATTATACTTTTGATAAATTTCATTTTCAATAAGCTTATTAATTGCCATATCAGAATATTTGATAACTTGATTATTATATTCAACTGGTTGATCATTGTTAACAAAAACAATCTTATTACTTTCAATTATTTGATCACCTTCAAGTAATTCAACATTGTTTCCAATTATAATTCCTAGCATTAAAAAAATAACTATAAAGATTACACTCTTTATTTTTTTCATATCTATTCCCCTTAATTTTTTATTTATTTAATATAGAAAGAAATATGAATTACTTCACATTTCTTTCTTATTTATTTATTTTTCTTATCCATTGATTGAACTTGCCAATTCTTGATCCATTTCTTCGAAATTATCTGCTGTTTCATCTAATGCTTCACCAACTGAATCTAAAAACTCAGCTGCAGACTCTAAATCTGATTTAGTATCTTCGTATTTATCTAAAAATGCTTGTGCTGTTTGTCCTTCAAATCCATTATCAACTAATGAGTTTAGAATTTCTTCACCATTTGAAATTATTTCTCTTAAATCTTCTGATTCAGAACGCATTTCTCCAGCTTTCTCTCTTAATTCTTCAAAATCAACATTTACTGCCATATAACCTTACACCTCCCTTTTAATATGATTAAAGTATACCATAGTCAAAAAGAAATGAAAAATGAAAATTTTTCGCCCTATGAAAATTTTTATAAAAAAAGAAAGTCTAAAGACTTTCTTATTAATTCATTGATATTTTATTTTATAATTTTATTTTAATTATTTACATAAATAACTCTTTAACTTCATCAAAAACTAATACTATAAAGATGATCCAAGATGCAACAGAAACAATAAAGACTGCTCCACCAGCACTATCTTTAGCTCTTTTAGCTAAATGTTTTTGCTCTTTATCAGTTACTAAATCAGTTAAGTTTTCAATTCCTGTATTCATACTTTCTTGAGATATTAAAATGATCCAAATTAAAAAGATTAAAACTATTTCTTGTATTTCTGCTCCAAGTAAAATAGCTAATACAAATTGAATTAAACCAAATGTAGCTTGCACCCTCATCATAAACTCTTCTTTAAATGTTCCAATTAAACCATTGATTGCATATGATGCACTTATATTTATCTTTTTTAAAATTTTAAACATTAATTACTCCTATGATATTTTAGATCTTCAAACTAAGTTGAAGTGATTTATGTGTATTATATCATAAAATAATATTTATTTTTTAAACTATTCAAATAATTTTGGCTTAATTTTCCGAAGTGAATTATAACCTTGATTGGAAATAATAACATGATCAATTAATTCTATTCCAATTAAACGTGATGCCAAAACAAGTCTTTTTGTGACTTCAATATCTTCCTTAGACGCATCAAGATTACCAGATGGATGATTGTGAACAATTACAATTTGATTAGCAGAATTTAAGATTGCTTCTTTCATTATTTCACGCGGATGAATACTAACCATATTTAATGAACCTTTAAAAATAACTTTTTTACTCAATATTTCATTTTTTGTGTTTAGTGATAATAAAATAAAGTTTTCTTGTAATTGATCTTTATATTCTTTCGTATACTCATAAATATCTATCGGACTTAAAACTTTATTCAATTGTTTATAAACTTTATTTTGATTAACTCTTTTAATAATTTCACCAATGACAAGTAGTTTAATTGCTTTAACTTCACCGACACCATGAATTTCATTTAACATTTGATAATTTAAATTAACTAACTCATCAAGACCATTGTGCTTTTCTAAAATATATTGTGAGATTTCCATCACACTCCTAGATTTTGTACCACTTTGTAAAATTACTGCTAATAGCTCAGCGTCAGATAATCTAGCTGGCCCCAATTGTTTAAATTTTTCTCGTGGTTTTAAATTATGATTCATTAACTTAAAATTTGAAATGTACTTACTCCAATTGTTAAGAAAGGGATAAATGGAACTTTATTTTCTTGATTAACTAAACTAAATAATATTGCACTAATTGTTGAAACAGCTATTATATAAAAAATAGCAAATTGATATTCAATTGATAAAATGATTAAGACTTTAATATCTCCCCCTCCAATTTGGTTTTTTTTGTTAATATTTAGAAGTGCAAAAATAAAGAAGATTAGAAGTGGATAAATTATCATTTGATAGCTAAAATTAATGTCAATTATAATTACAATTAGTAACAGTACTTGTAAACTCACTGGTACTAAATATGTTTTTATATCAATATATGACATAATTAATAAAATTATTATTATCATGTTACAAACACTTGCATAAGCATTAAATTTATTACTTGAAATAGTAAAATAGTTATATATATAAAATTTAAAACTGTTGGTGGTAATGTATATTTAAAACCTTCTTCTTGGTACTCAGCTATCTTTTTTTCAATGGTATTATTTTCAATTTTACTTGTTTCATGTAAAACATCATCAATGTATTTTTTACCAAAACCTTTTTTATCAATTTCATGAATTAAAATTAAAATATTTAATTCATAATTAATTCCTTTTTTTAAACTATTTATCTTATAGCCAAAATCATAATAAGGCTTATTACTAAAATCATATTTTAAGTCTTCAAGAAAACTATTTATTTCTTTATCAATTAATTGATGGTCTTTTGTTTTAGACTCTTGAAACGAAACTTTAATTGGTTTAGTATAAGACATCAGCATGACTGCTTTAATATACTTATAAAATACAGTTTGACGATCTTTTTGCTTCTTTTCTTTAATTTTGTTTGATAATAATTGTTTATAAACTATATTTGATACTTGAATTATTAGTATAATTAATATTAGTAATATTCTCTCTAAATATAAAAAACTAAATATAAATAATCCCTCGATTATTATTTTAACTATTTTAATTTTTTTCTTATTCATATAATTCCTCGGTATAATTCTTTTTAATTAAATAATAGGATGTGTATAAAGTCAATAGTAACATTGACATATTAATTATTAATCCTTGGATTGTTTTAGCCCAATTATAATAATATATATTTAGTGCAAAAATAACAAGTAAAATAATTGCTAGCGATAAGAAGACTGTAATAAAATAATTTTTCAAATGAACTTCACCAAGTTTATAAAAGCGATCAATGTTAATTAAATATTCTTGAGAATCATTTGTTGCAAATTCGAAAATTTTAATTGCTGTATTATCAATATTAGATTGTTTTTTAACAACTAAAATATTACTTAAGACATCATTTAAAATTGGTTTATGTTGATATTTTTTTTTTAGCTTTAAAAATTCTGTCTCATAATCATATGATACTTTAATATTTTCTAAACTTTTTCTAATATCTTTTTCAAATTGACCGAATAAAAATGGGATTGTCTTCTCTAAAGAGTCAATCATATTGAAGTCATTTGTCATTGATGTAATCGCAATATTTTTAATGAAAACATTAATTTGAAAATCTAATGTTTGCATATTACTCCTAATTTGTTTTAATCTTAAATAGTAGTCATATATTAAAATACTTAAAATACTAATTACTAATGCACAAATAATATTAAATAGTATTAAAAAACTAATGAATAAAAAGATTAAGAAAAAAAAGATATTTTTAATTATTAAACTAAGTAACTTTTTTATTTTCTTGATTAAATATTTCATGAATTAAATACTTCTCCTCCTTTATATTCATTTGATACTCGACAACTTCTTTAATGCTTCTAATAATATTTCCATCTTGATCAAAAGTTGATATTAAATGCACACCAATATCTAAAACAGAATATATATTTTTCAAAATAGTTTGTTCATTTAAATTAACTTTTCTTTCTGTACACATGTTCAGTAGTCTAATGGGAATATCATAAGCGCTATTAGAGTGTAAAGTAGTAATAATATTATGTCCTGTTGTTGCTGCATTTAACATATCAAATGCTTCACTCCCTCTTGATTCTGATATAATAAGCCACTCTGGATTATATCTTAAAGCTGGTTTAATAAGTGCACTAAAATCAACTTTTAAACTGGAATAATTCTCCCCCTTTGTTATCCATGTATAAATATCTTTTTGTGGATATAATTGATTTAATTTAAGTTCATTATTATCACTAATTAAGACTATTTTATCTAAATCATTAATATGACCAATTAAATATTTTTGTAATTCACTTTTACCACTTCCTGTTACTCCGCTAATTATTACATTTTTTTGCTTAATCATTGCATCCTCTAAGTATTCTCTAATTGCATCTGATCCAGGAAAATTATCTTTTGTAATCACATTATAAGATTTAATGACTCTAATTGCAAAACTTCTACCAACAGGAGATAAACTTTCATGGATAGCATTAATTCTCAGTGTTTCATATTCAACATCTAAAATTGGATTGACAATATTAAATTGTTTTTGTGCTAGTAATGCAATTTTCTCAATTACGACATAAGCTTCTTGCTTACTAAACCCTTTGGGGTAAAGATATCTACCTTTAACATTTGATTGTAACCATAAATCAATCCCATTAAATGAAATATCAGTAATTTGCTCGTCTTGTAATATTTCATCTATAACTCCCAATCCAAAAAGTTCATTATAAATCATTTGTGTAAAATTTTGAGTGTCCAAGCCATAGTCTGATGTGCTTAAATATTCACAAATTGATTCTTTAATTATTATTTTTGAATTATCATTATCATAAATTTGTTTTAATTCTTTTTGATTATTTTCTTTTAAATATTCATTTATATTAATTTTAATATCTTCATAGTTCATAATTATCCTTTACATTTGCTTATTTGTAATAATTGTTTTACGTTTTAATTGACGATCTTTTCTACTACCAAAATATTGATAGTCATACTCAATTTCTAATTCAAATGAGTCTAGGAATTGATCTCCATCAATTGGCTCTAGCTTTATAATATACTTATTATTATATTGATCATTTAATTGGCTAATTTCTTCTTCTGTACTTTCAATATCATCTCCGTTTTTCTCGACAATTAATGCAGAGGATTGTAAGAAAACTTCCATCTGATTTAATTGTACAAATATAAGTACAACATTTATAAACCATATAAAACAAATAATAAAAAAGAAAAACATTATTGGCTTTGTAAATACATTCATCATTCCACACTTTCTAAAATAAAGACTTTACTCATTTCATAAATATCTTCTTCAAAGGTTGATTTGATCATCACCTCAACTACTAATGGACTTTCTAATAAAATATTAACTCCAATTTGATAGTCAATTAAATAGTTATTTTCTAAACTTGAAAATTTAATCAGTTGATAAAACAACTCTTCTGGATCAACCATTGATTGATATTCACGCAAACTATCAACATCAAATGATGTATAAATGGCATTTTGGGCAAAACTATCTAAATCATTAAATTGGGAAAAGTATACATTCCACCTAAAACCGACAAATAAAAATAAAGCATAAAAAGGTAACATTATTAAAATCCACCTCAATCTATTTCAACCATCCCTTGACCTTCTAAACTTTCAAGAAACATAATAAATTCTTGGTTGTTCCCTTGTAAATTTTCATCGCTTTGTTCGATCCAGTCTTTAATTTCCTTTTTAGCTGATTTGCTAATTTCAATATAATAATCATATTCTGAAACAGCTGATTGCTCAATTGCTTTGTTTAGATCTCCTTGATTATTTGCCCATAATCTGCTCATGTGATTTGGAAATGGATTTTCTCGATTTATTCCTCTAATATAAAATAAATCATTTCTATTCATACCGATTAAATTACCATGAATATCAATATATGAATTTAAAGTGACATCAATTTGATTTAACCCTAAGTTATTAATTTGAATTTCAAAGGGATGCTTACCTTTATCTAAGTTAAACTTAGTATAGATTACTCTGGATTCAGATGTTATATCCGATAATTGACTAGTATCATAACTAATCTTTCCCTGTTGATCACGATAAACAATTGGTAAAGTATATTCATCTTTATTTTTTTCTAATGGAATTATCCCAGTGCATGAATCTAAATCAATAAGGTCACAATCAATTGCTACATTGACTTCAGGATCATTAACTTTAGTTTGCATATATGGATAATTATTACTATATTTAAAGTTAACTTTAATATTAAACACACCTCCAGCATAAAAATGTTCAAATGAAGAATTTAGCTTTTGAAGATCATCTTGAATTGATGTAATTGGACTTGTTACATAAATTTCAATTGTTTCATAATATTCAGTAATTTGATCAGATAATGTTATTTTATAACCACTATTGGCTTTAATTTCAATTAAATTTTCAGTTTGATTATTTTGCAAATCAATTTCAATATCTTCTCTATTTGAGCCTGGGATAAGTGCAGTAATATTATTATCAATATCATTACTATCATAATAAGTATTATTTGCTGGCATCAATGTAACCGATACATTAGCAGGAGCTGATACATTTGAAAAAGTCATTTCAATATTTTGATCATTGACTGAGACTACTTTAGTTTTAACCTCTCCATTTACCTCAAAAATTGCTAATATTTCTCCATCTGCATTTATATCGTTATATCTATAATCAACTCCAACTGTATAATCTGCATCTTCTATTACAATTTCTGAATAAATATCATCAATAGCAACATTTGCTTTAGAGCTAACAGTTAATTTACTATTTCCTGGTCCTAAAAAATCAAAATAGATACTTGATGCCCAACCAGTATATGAATTTTGATGATCAGGTTTAGCAATTTTTTTATACCCATTTATTTCATTACTAGGATAAATTCCAACTTGATACCAATTTGTTGGATAATCATATTTAACTTTATTTGTTTTATAAATACCATCTTGTTGAAAATAGTAATTATATCCACCATAACTAAATTTTGATGAATCTTTTCCAGGACCATTTCGAACATAAACATATTCAGAATTTAACTTTAAATCAACATCATCTACATCAGATGTGAAATTATATTCTAAATTATTTTCTTGATAATTATCTTCTGTATCTGGAGAATATAATTTTGTATAACGCTTTGTATTTGTTTCTTTATTTTCAATATATAAATAAAACTCATATTCATATGGGTATTGAAAAACAGATAATGGAATTTGAACTTCAAAACTGACATTCTTATAATAGTAATTACAATCAGTTGGCTCTTGAAAATGAATACTATTATTACAATAATCAACCCCAACATATTTATTTACTTCTGTAAGGTCATATTTATTTGATATCATTGTATCATAATAATATTTTTCACCACTACTTTCATAAACCATAATATCTATATTTAAAATATTATTGTTGTTGTAATGAGATGTTTCTGGAATGTAACCCCACCCTGAAAAATACAACCCATTTTGATCTAAATTAACATCAATTAATTCATATGCAATCCCCAAACGACCCTTTTGATCTGTATACTGATAATCTGAATAATCTTTTGCTTGAATGATAACTATTGATTGAATTAATATAAGTGTGCTTATTACTAATATTTTTATAAATTTCATATTCTCCTAACCTTTGTGTAAATATAAATACAAATTATTACGAAAGCCAAAAAATAATATTCAACAAAATCTTTTGATTCATTTATTTCAAATGAATTATTAGTTTGATTATTTTCATCAACATTCTTATTTTCTATGATATCTTTTTGTTCATATTCAATACTTTGATTTAATGTAGTTTGATTAGTTAGAGGATCAGTAAAATCACTTTCAACTATCTGCTCATTTTCATCAACTATTATATAATCTTGATCACTATTTGAAACACACATTTGAGCAGGTACATATTGATAATTACGATCATCATATATAATTATTTGATTTTCACTACTACAATATTCTTGTGCTAAAAAAGTAGACTGATTAATGATTATATTAATTATAATTATTGACAACCAGATTTTTGATTTTGAACACATAGTGCATTGTAATAAATCTTACTAGTCCCTTCATATTCTTTTTCATTAACAATAATTTTAATCGGAGCAAACTCTCCAAGCTCTAAGATTATTCTCATTTCTTTACCAGTAGCTGAAATAACTGATGTTGAATTATATATCTTTTCATATTCTTTAGTCTCTTGATTATAAATATATTTTTCTAAACCATTCTTATCTACTTCTTTATAACTTAATTTAAAATTTAAATATTCAATTTCTATTCCCTCTTTTGTAATTAACTTTTGAACAGTATCAGTTATATTTAATTCTTTTAATTTAATTTCATCATTATGATATTGTTCAAATTGACTTTGTGTTGGAATCTTTTTGATTATTCCTTTATAAACTTTCATGTTACCTCCTTTTAGTAAAGGTCTTGCCCCTACAATATTATTATTACTAATTTAATAAATTTACTCTCACATTATTGATTTAAATTTTTAAATATGCTATAATTTTTTTAAGTGCCGACTTGATGGAATTGGCAGACATGTCAGACTCAAAATCTGATGGTAGTAATACCGTACCGGTTCAAGTCCGGTAGTCGGTACCATTTTAAATAAAAAAGTATTTAAGCCTTTAATTATTGGTTTAAGTACTTTTTTATATTCAAAATTAATGATTCAGAAAAATCTATTAATTTAGTCAATATTATATTTACAGAATTTAAAGACAATGTATTAAATGGAAATTAGTTTACAATATGGTTGACTACATTTCTAAATATTAATTCAACTAGTTTACAATATGGTTGACTGGAATATTAAATAATTTAACAAGCAAGGGGCTTCTTGTTAGTTATATTGCCAAAGATAATAAGACTAAATTATATGAATTAAAACCAAACTTTAAACTAAATTATTTAAATAATGATTAATATAATGTTATAATAATATTAATTAAATAGGGGGGAATATGAAATGCAATAACTGTGATAATGATAATGCTCAAATTATTCAAGAAACTGTTGGGAGTGTCCAATCAAGTAGTTTTGGTAAAGTAATATGTACATGGATAATTTGTTGGCCATGGGGATTATATAATTTAGTAAAAACTAAAGATTATCGTCGTGAAGTAAACTACAAATACTGTCCTGATTGTGGGAGTAAAGATAGAATATAATAAATTAACCTTTTGGAAATATAGCATGAAAATAGGAAAATTTTTAGGATGTCATCAAATTCATCAAAGATCTCCAATAGTTTTTGGGTATCAATTTTTTATATGCTATAGATGTTTAGGTATTTATTTAGGTAATATATGTTCACTACTCATTATAATATTTTTCAATAATTTGATTAAAGTTGAAGATTATTATATATATATACTTTTATTAATGCCAATGTTAATTGACAGCTTCATTCAGTTATCTAATAAAGATTATTTATCCAATTCCTATAAAAGACTTATCACTGGTTTTTTATTTGGTTATAGTATAATAATCTTAATTTATATTTTAATTAGCTTAATATTTTAATAGTTATTAACTTTATATTCAGTTATTTATCAACTAAGGGGGACCAGCTAAATGAATAAGAAAAATAAGCAACATGCCCATAATCACTTAACTGGTGATAACAATTTATTAATTGCATTCTTTTTAAATATTAGTTTTGTCTTAGTAGAAATCATTGGTGGTATAATGACAAATAGTATTTCAATTTTATCTGATGCTATACATGACTTAGGTGATAGCATTACAATTTTAATTGCTTATTTTCTTGATCGATTATCCACTAAAAGTTCAAATAATAATTTTACTTATGGTTATAAAAGAGTTTCACTAATTGGTGCTCTACTTACTTCGATTATTTTAATAATATCATCATGTTTAATTATTATATCAGCGTTTAACAGACTAACTGACCCACAGGTTGTAAATGCTGAATTGATGCTTGTAATAGCTTTGTTTGGTATTGCTATTAATAGTTTTGGTGTCTACAAAGTTTTTAAATCAAAAAAAATGATTAGTCGAGCTATAATGTTACACTTACTTGAAGATGTCTTAGGTTGGATTGCTATTTTTATTTCTTCAATTTTCATTATAATATTTGATTGGTATGTATTAGATCCCTTATTATCAATTGTAATTGCAATATTTATTTTATATAATGCTATTAAAAATGCATATTTAACAACTAAATTATTTATGGACAAAGTTCCAGATGAGATAGATTTTGATCAAGTTAGTATTGATTTAAATAAAATAGATCAGATTGAAAGTTTACATTGCCTTAAAATATGGACAACAGATGGAATTGACAACTACCTCACATGTCATGTTGTTTTAAATGAGATAGATAACTCAGAAATAACTTTACAAATAATTAATAAATATTTAAAAAATTATAATATTAAAACAAGCACAATTCAATTTGAAAGTCAAAATAATAAATGTAATTTATAAAATAATATTTATACTATCAGAATAATAATATAAATATACTAATGAAGCAAAAAACATATTATAGTAACAATAAAGAATTCTATATAATAGAATTCTTCTTTTTGTATAAAATATTATTTAATATAACTAATAATTTCTTGACTAATCTGATGACAAATATCAATGTCTTGATGTTCAACCATAACACGGATTAATTCTTCTGTCCCACTTGCTCTAACAAGTATTCTTCCTTTTCCATCTATTTCTTTTGATAGTTTATCAATTAATTGATTTAATTTTTGGTCTGTCATTATAACTTTTTTATTTTCAACTTTTTTATTTACTAAGACTTGAGGGAATTTCTGCATTTCTTGTGAAATTTGCTTTAAACTAATTTCATTTAAAATACTCGCTAACATTACACTAACAAGTACTCCATCTCCCGTTGGTAAAAGATCTGGTAAAATTATATGTCCAGATTGCTCTCCACCTAAAGATCTTTTATCTTGATTTAATTTTTGCATTACAAAACGATCACCAACGGCAACTTTATCATATGTAACATTAATTTGATCTAAACTTTTTAAAAGTCCTAAATTAGCCATAACTGTTAAAACAACATGATTATCTTTTAATTGATTATTTTTCAATAAATGTTTAGCTAAAATATAAATAATGTAATCTCCATCATATACACTTCCATTTGGACCAACAAGCATAAGTCTGTCCGCATCACCATCATATGCAAATCCAAAATCAAAATCTTTATCTTTAATATATTCAACAAGTGTTTGAATATGTGTTGACCCAACTTGATTATTAATATTTATTCCATCGGGAATGTTACCAATAACTTCGACTTGAGCACCAAGTTTTGCAAATATTTCTGGTGCAATTAAATAAGCTGATCCATGTGAACAATCTAATGCAATCTTTAAACCACTTAAATCTTTTGCAATTCCTTTTACATAATTAATATATTGATTAGTTATATTTAAATTAAAATTATGTTTACCTAATTTTTCAATTTCAACTTTATTATATTTTTTACTTATTAATACTTCTTCAATATCTTTTTCTAATTGATCATTAATTTTTTGTCCATTTGAACCAAATAATTTAATTCCATTATCACTATATATATTATGAGAAGCTGAAATCATTATTCCATAATCATATTTATTATTTAAAATTGCATATGAAATAATTGGTGTTGAAATAACACCAAATGAATCAACATCAATTCCCGCTTCAAGTAAACCTGTTATTAATGCTGTCTCTAAAATATCTGAACTTATCCTTGGGTCCTTACCAATTGCAATCTTTATATTTTCTTTTTTTAAGATAGTTCCTGCACTAAGACCAACAGCATATGCAAATTGTGGAGTTAATTTACTACCATAGGCACCTCTTATTCCATCAGTTCCAAAATATTTATTCATTATATTTCTCCTGTTTTATTATTCTTTTTCTTCAATATTTAATTTTACTTTTTCATCTGATAATTCAACATCCACATATTGATTAGTACTATAAAGAATTGGTAATTCATAAACACCAGCTGCTTCAATATCAGTTAAATCTACATATAATGAGATATCATCTTCATCAAAGCTATCTATCACACTATCAGCTCCTGTAACTGTAATACTAATTGTTGCACTATCTAAATCTTCAACTATTACAGAATAGATAGAATTCAAATTTTCTTTTCTAATTTGAACATTATCTATTGTTTTACTTTTACCTTTATCAAGTTTAATTTTAATTGTCTTAGTTGGCTCTGTTGTGAATACATTTGGTGGCAGAACTGCACTTCCTGTTACTACTGCTTCGTCATCTTTTATGCCAGATAAATCAAAAACATATTCCACTTTATCTATTTTAGATATTTCATCTTGTTCACCATAAAGTTCTGTAGTAATTGGTATATCACCATTATCTTCACATTCAACAATTTGGTCTTCTTGACATGCAAATGAAATATATTTATTATCTGGTTTACCAATAAATTGATATTCTGCTTCAACAATTGTTGTTGCAATTTCAAATGGTTGTGTGATATTTATTGTTTCAAAATTAGTTTCAACATCAACCACTTGACCTTTATTATCATATACAACAATTGGTGCTTCTATTTCTTCTTCTTTTGTTTTAGCATCTTCAAGTTCATTTAAATCAACTAATGCAACAACTTTTTCAATACTATTTATTTCTTGAGAGCCACCTTCAACAATTATTGTATCTCTTGATAACTCAGGTTGTTTAAGAATATAACCTTTTGAAATACTTTGAGATCCAACATAATCAACTTGAATTGGTAACTCACGCGTTATTTTTTTTTGAACATCTAATTCAATTTCTTCAATTGTTGGTTTAATATTAACATCACCACTATAATTAAATTCCAGCATTTGATTTAAATTAATTGTTTTTATTCCTTCACTTTCAATCGGCAATTCCAATGTTGCTGTTATTGTATCTTTTTTATTCATAGCAGCTTGGACATTACTTTTTGTTCCTGTAATTGTTGCAGATATTTCTTCAGGATAACCAGTTACAACATATCCCTCATCATATACAACATCTAAAGGAATATTTTCAATGTATTCAGTTGTATGAAAAACCTCAGAATCATAACCAATTACTCCATTAATTGAAATGAAAAATGCAAGTGCCATTAAAAAAGAAAAGATTCGTAGAAAATTGTCATTTCTAAAATATTTTTTGATTATTTTTTGTTCCTTTGTCAATAAATCTTTCATCATATAAAACTCCTAGATATTTTTTTCATTAATAAATTCTTCAAAGAATTTTTTATTTAAATCTAAATATAATTTTCCATTATAAGCAATTGATATTTTAGCAGTCTCTTCTGAAACAATAACTGTAATTGAATCACTTTCTTTAGAAATTGTTAATGCTGCACGATGTCTTGTCCCTAATTTTTTATCAATATTCAAGTCTAATGATATTGGATAAAAAGTTGATGCATATTTAATTCTTCCATTATTTATAACAACTGCACCATCATGTAAAATTGATTCTTTTTCAAAAATTAATTGAATTAAAGCTGGTGAAAATATTGCATCAATATTTACTGCTTTACTTGTATAAGTTATAAGTGATGAATTACCTTCAAGTGTAATTAATGCTCCTGTTTTATTTTTACTCATTTCAAAACAAGCATCATATAACTCTCCTGCAAATTTTTGATCACCTTTTTTACCTTCTTCAGAAAAGAATGAGTTAAGAGATCCTAATTTCTGTAATGAATCACGAATTTCTTGTTGAAATAATACAACTATTATTACAACTATCCAAGATGAAAAGTTATTTAAAATAACATTAACAGTTTCTAAATTAAATATATATGATAAGAAAAATAAACCAATTAAGATTAGAAATGCATTGAAAATCATCAATAGCTTCTCGGACTTTGATAGTACTTTTAAAATAAAGTAAATAATCAATGCAACTAAAAAGATATCAATAACAACTGTAAATATATCATACAGTGTTTGAAATATGAAGTACCCTTGCATAAGACCCTTTCTATATATAATTATACTCTATTTAAGCAATTATTTCAACTAAGATAATAATATTGGAATAATAATAATAATAATAATATATTAATATATTTGACATTTAAAATAAATATTGTTATAATAATTATGTTCAAAGATATCGCGGGATGGAGCAGTCTGGTAGCTCGTTGGGCTCATAACCCAAAGGTCGAAGGTTCAAATCCTTCTCCCGCAACCAATTATTAAAATAATAAATCAAGTTTATAAAATTGGATTTATTATTTTTTTATATTTTATGTTATAATTTCTAATAAAGGAGTTTTAGTGGATGATAGAATATTAACCGCTGAAAAACGCGAAGATGACTTAATGTTAAGACCTAAATACTTAGATCAATACATAGGTCAAAATGAAATTAAGAGCAATTTAAAAATTTTTATTGAAGCTTCTAAAAAAAGACAGGAAGTCTTGGACCATGTTCTTCTTTATGGACCTCCAGGGCTTGGAAAAACAACACTTGCATACATTATTGCAAATGAAATGAATACAAACATTAAAATAACTAATGGTCCTTCTTTAGAAAAACCAGGTGATTTAGCATCTGTTTTATCTGTTTTAGAAGCTGGTGATATATTATTTATTGATGAAATACATCGAATTCCAAAGATAGTTGAAGAAGTTTTATATTCAGCAATGGAAGATTTTAAAATAGATATTGTAATCGGTAAAGATACCCAAGCAAAAACTTTAAACATTGATTTAGTTCCTTTTACCTTGATTGGTGCAACAACAAGACCAGGTGATTTAACTAATCCACTTAGAGATCGTTTTGGGATTGATGCACGTTTAGAATATTATTCTGATCAAGAAATAAATCAAATTATTTTAAGAACAGCTCAAGTGTTTGAAACGAAAATATCAGATGAGTCGGCAAACATACTCTCAAAGTGTTCTAGAAGTACTCCAAGAATTGCTAACCGCTTGCTCCGACGTGTCAGAGATTTTGCTGAAGTATTAAATAACAGTAATATCGATGATAAAATAACATCCAAGGCTTTAACACAGATGAAAGTTGATCAAGCTGGTCTTGACAAAATTGATCATAAGATTTTAATAACCATTATTCAAAATTTTTCAGGAGGCCCAGTTGGACTTGAAGCTATTGCTGCTTCAATTGGTGAAGACAGAACAAACCTTGAAGAAGTATATGAACCATATTTATTACAAAAAGGTTTTATATTAAGAACACCAAGAGGTCGAGTTGCCTCAAAAAAAGCATACAAACATTTAAATTTACAATGAAAGAGAGATTATGAAAAAAAGCATTAACTTTTGGATTAAAAGATTTATAATAATTGGATTACTAACAAGTATGATAACAAACATATACACAATATTTATTTTAGATAACTCACAATTATTATTCCCACTTATTGCAACATTATTATTATTAATATTATATTTAATAATTGAAAAAATTTATAAAAAATACTTTAAAAATATTTCATTAATTTATTATAATATATTTGCTTTATTTTTATTTGCATCATTAATTTTAGGGGAGATATATAATTTTTACTATAAATTTGAACTGTGGGATAATATTCTTCACTTTTCATCAGGATTTCTTTTAGCACTACTATTAATAAATGTATTTTACTATTTAATGAGTAAGTACTTTAAAAAACCAGATAGTCAAATCCAAATTATTATTATTATTATTATTTCATTACTTGCAAGTTTATCATTTGCTGTTTTTTGGGAACTATATGAATTTTCAATTGATTATATTTTTGAAAAAAACATGCAAAAAGGTTTAATAATTAATCAAGGTATGGCTCTTAGACAAATTGCAGGATACGTTAATAGTAGCGGAAGATTTATAGACCCAGCCTTAGTTGACACAATGTCAGACTTATTCTCAGCAACAATCGGATCAATATTAGCAGGATTATCTTATTACTTTTATACAAACAAAAAATAAAGCATTTAATTTGCTTTATTTTTTATGTTCTTTTCTTTTTCTGCAATTTCTTTAATTGTTTTATTAATTCCATCTTTAATTTTCAAAATATTATCACTATTACTAAAACTATAATCTTTTAAATATACATTTAATATTAAATCAGGTGAAACTTCGCTTTCATTTATACCTTGCCATTCAAGTGATAAATAATGATAAATTAAAGTACTATATACCATTACATCAACCTCATATTTATTTTTATTATCTATATTCTTATAAACGCATTTCATATTTTTTTCAATTAAAAAATGAACTTGCCAAGAAAAAGAATAAACTAATGTTTGTGAAATTAATTCAACTAACTCATACATAAAATATATCTTATCTTCATCAGAATGTACCAACCTCTGTTTTAAAAATAATTTAATCCTATCATTGTTGTTTGTTTCAATATCTTTTTCTTTAAAATTTTTTTTTCTAATACTATTATTATTTAAATTCTGCCACGCAAATAATATACTTATTTTTTCTTCAGATAATAAATTTTGCTTATCTAATAAATTTTGGTGTTCTAACCTTATTTTTTCATTATCTAATTTTTTATCTTCAAGCTTTATATTTTGTTTATTTGTATTATAATTTATATATAATTGGTAAGCAAAAGTACCAAAAGCACAAATTATTGCAACTAAAACCCCATCCATATAATCTCCTTTATTTATATTTTAAAAATATAATATTTTGCCTCTACTTCCATCTCAAGTGTTTTCATATGCTTCTTATCTTTAAATTCATTTAGTTTATTATTATCTTTTACAATTAAATATTTATCTAAATTAGTTGATATTATCTTTTTATCCAAAATTACACCAATTAGTTTTACTTCTGTATTAATTCTCATATTGATCGCATCATTATGAGAATTATTAGCAATGATAATACCACCTTTTTTTAAGTACTTTATATTATTATCTTTTACAAAACCTGCATATAATGAAATAATTAAATCATATTGTACATTAAGTTTTAAATCATTGTTATAATCTTTACCAATAAATAAATATTTATTACCAAATAATTCTTTCGTTTCAATTGCTTTAAAAAATTTAATTGCTTTTTTATCTGAATCAATATATGTCACATTATCAAATACTTTGGAAGGAGAGACTTGTACATAGCTTCCAGGATATAAGACATTTTTAATTTTAAATTTACTTTCAAGTAAAGACCATAACCATATTAACTCATAATTTTTATCTACATAATATTTATTATATAAATCAAATTTTTCATTTTCTTGATGTACGATTGTTTTAAAAGCTAATACTATTTCTTCTCTTAAAATCCAAATGAATTTATTATCCTTCTTATTTTCTGGTTCATTGTTTTTTTTATCACTTGTTGTAAAGAAAAAATTCCAAGTTCTCATACTATCTTTATCATCTCGACTTAAATCTATTTTTTTATCTAATATTTTTTCAATTAATTTTATACTGTTGAAAAGTAAAATATTATAATTTCCTTTTGATGGTTTATATTTTTCTTGATAGTGTTCATTACCAAAGACACCTTTTGGATATTTAGTTGCTAAATCTTTCAATAAACTGAAAAAGATTTCATTTGCTTGAAATCTCTTGTCATTTAAAACTATAACCCAATCATTTTTAGTTACATTATAGTCTTGATTATTATATTTTTCATATCTACTCATAATTTATTATCTCCCTCAAAATAATATTCTATTTACCTTGAACTATCTTCTCTACTTTGTCTTTTATTTCATGAATATTTAAATCTTTATATTCTTCATATGTTATCGGTTTAAAAAATGTTATTACTACTTCACCTTTATTAATTCTCATATTTTTTTCATAAATATTATGTGTTCCTTTAATTCTCATTGGAATAATTGGTTTATGTGATTTTTGGGCTAATTTAAATGTCCCTGCTTTAAATTCCATATCATCTATACTTCTAGTTCCTTCTGGAAATACAACTACATTACGTCCATTTTTAAGTTCATCTACTAATTGATTAATCATCTTAACTTGTGACCTTACATCTTTACGATCTATATATTTAACACCTAATCTTAATGACCAGTATTTAAGTGGTTTAAGTTTAGTGATTTCTTTTTTAGCAATATATGCATGTGTATCTTTAAGAACTGTTGTTATTATTAAAGGATCAAAAATACCTTCATGATTTGATATTAATAAATAGTTTTCATTCGTTATGTTATCTAACCCATTTACAGTTATATTAACACCTGATACTTTCATTATACCTTTACCCATTGTCCAATGAATAAAAGTATAAACTTGATCAGGTGTAAATTTAATTATTTTATCAATTGGAATTAATAACCAAGCAATTAAATCAATACATATTAAATACAATGATAATAATACTGTTCTCATTTAACTCCTCAATTATAATTATGTGTGATGATCATAAGCCATGTTTTGTAACTATTTAAAATAGCAATAATCATTTATCTATAAATATTTGCATATTTATCCAAAGATCAGTTCATTTCCTAATCATTTAGTGCCTCTACCAAATTTGAGTTTCTCACTTGTGGGGTTTACCGCGTTTCAGTTTAAATTTTTCAATTTAAAATCGTCTCTGTGGCACTTTATGAATTTAAATCATAGATTAAAACCCTTAGATTTAAAACTAGCCGTTAATTATATAAATATAATTACTTTGATTTATTTTTTCATCAAACACAAACACTACAAGCATCTCAGCTTGTGTGAGCATGGACTTTCCTCTTGAATATCAAGCGATTATTTCACATCACACTACAATATTTTAACATGTTTTAGCCTATTTGTCTAATGTAATACGTTGTTCTTTAATTTTCAAAATTTCCATCTTCAATTTAAAGTTTTCTTGTTCAAGCTTTTTAAAATCTCCTTCAAAACGAAGGTTATTAGTATTAAGTTGCTCTAATATCTCAATTGTTTCATCTAAAAAAGCATCAACTTCTTCTTTATTATATCCTTTGATTTGATTCTTAAACTCTTTTTCATACAGCTTATCAATTATCTTATCTATTCTCACAATTTCTCCTTTTTCTAAATTATAACATATTCTTTTTTTTTTTTGATAGATATGGTAAAATATATAAGAGGTACTTATGTATAACTATCCTAATAAAAAAAAATTAAGTGATCATAATAATAATTCTAGTGTCCAAGCTAAATCTAGTTTTTTTGGTCTAGAAAAAAAAGGTGCAAAGTTAGAGCAATTAATAAACCAATCTAATGAGTATTATGCTGATAAACAAATTGCTTTTATTTATAAGAAGCCAACACCAATTAAAGTTAATAAAGTTAAATCAATCAACAATTTTGGTATTAAATCTCATGTTATAAGTGAAGCTTATTTTACTGAAAAATCAACAACAGATTATAATGGCTTATATAAAGGTTATTATATTGACTTTGAGGCAAAACAAACAAAATATAAGACATTCAATTTAACCGCTAATCTTCACAGTCATCAAATTGATCACCTAAATAACATTCACAACAATAATGGAATTGCTTTTTTAATTGTCTTTTTTTATCAATATGATAAAATATTTTTAATTGAATTTAGCCAATTAAAAGAGCAATTAAAATTAAAAAAATCCCTAATAACAATCAGTTTTTTTGAAAAATATGGTTTTGAAATTAAACAACAACTACATCCTGCTTTAGATTATATAAAGACAATTGATCTAATATTAGAAAAAAGGAGAAAAAAAGATGAAGAAAAGAAATAGTAAAAAATTTAGTTTACCATTATCAAGAAAATTAAAAAGAGTAGCATTAACTATATTCTTTATAATTGTAATAGGACTTATGTTAATTCAAACAATTTTCTTTATTACAGCACAATTAACAATTGATATTACTAATAATAATTTTTGGCAAAGTAAAGCAAGTATCTTAATGTATGATCGTGAGGATGAATATATCGGTACTTTAACCGAAAATAATGTTCAATGGGTTGATCTTTATACTGATGTCGATGGAGAAAAAAAGTTAAATGTATCTGAGTATTATTTAGAAGCTTTGATTGCAACAGAAGACCGTTCTTTTACAGAGCATAATGGAGTAAATTATAAAGGTATATTTAGAGCAGTAACTGGAGTCTTAGTAAATCGAGATACATCTTCAGGTGGTGGTTCATCAATTACAATGCAACTTGCTAAGTTATTATACTTACAACCTGTTGATATTTATAGTGAAAATGAAGAAGACGGTGTTGTAGCAACTTATAATATCGCCTATCAAGATCCAATTAGATATAAACTACAACAAATCGTTTTAGCAAAGAAAATTGAAAAAATGTACTCAAAAGAAGAAATATTAGAAAATTATATTAATACAATGTACTTTGGTAGTGGTGGATGGGGAATTTATAATGCTAGTGACTACTTTTATGGAAAAGAACCAAAAGATTTAAACATATATGAATCAGCTACTTTAGCTGGAATGACACAAAGACCAACATCATGGAACCCTTACACTAATCCAGAGGACACAAAAGCAAGACGTGATGTTGTTATTAATAATTTATTATCTGAAAAGTATATAACTCAAGCAGAAGCTGAAACAGCAATAAATACACCAATTGATAAAAATTTAGTTGATCATTCCAATGATACAGATGCAGAAATATCAAATATTGCATATAATTCATTTTTCGATGCAGTTAACCGTGAATTAAAACAAACTCTTGGTGAAGACTTTGATTATACAACTGGTGGTATTAAAGTATATACAACAATGGATGCTGACTTACAATCTCAAACTTATGAAATTTTGAAGACAGAAAACTATGTTGACTACCCAGATGATTATCAAGTAGGAACTGTATCAATGGATCCTCAAACTGGTGAAGTATTAGCAATTGGTAATGGTTTAGAGGGACATGAAAGTTTTGGTGGTACAAATTATGCCTTTACAGAAAAAAGGCAATCAGGGTCATCAATCAAACCAGTTTTAGACTATGCACCAGCAATTGAGTATTTAGATTGGTCAACTTTTCATCAGTTAAGTGATGAACCAATTTCATATTCTAATGGTGGAGAAGAAATTCGAAACTATGAAGGTTCATATAAAGGGCCAATGTCGATGCAAGAAGCATTATCATCTTCCAGAAATACAACTGCACTATACACTATGCAACAAGTAATAGCCTCGGTTGGTACAGGACCGTTAATTCAACTAATGGAAGACCTTAATTTTGATGATGAGCTTATAACTAATCCTTCTACAGGTAAAAGTGCTTTCAATGAAGCTTATGCTCTAGGTGGTGGTTTTAATACATCACCACTACAAATGGCGGGTGCATATTCAGTCTTTGCTAATGGTGGTTCATATATACAGCCCCATGTAATATCCAGAATTGAATTTGATGATGATAATCCTTACCAAGAAGAATATGGTAAAGTCTATGAAATTGAATATGAAAGTAAACAAATATTTGAACCATCTACTGCTTTTATGATTACCCAAATGCTTGACCCTAACTTATCAACTTCCATTGCTGGACTTGCAAACGTACCTGGGATGGATTTAGCGATTAAAACAGGAACATCTACTTTTGGAGAGAATGGCAAAGGTATACCAGAAGATTCAGCAAGAGATCGTTGGGTTGTAGGATACTCTCCTAATATAACAACAGCAGTTTGGTCGGGATATCCAGAAAATATTGAATCATCAGAAAACTATATATCATATCATATAAATGTGCCTGAATATGTCTTTAAATCAATTATGAGTTATGCTAATTCATTACCTGATGCCTATTTACATGATGATGTATTTATTTCTCAACCATCAAATGTTGTTTCAGTTCAAGTTGTACCGAATACTTGGCCACCTGTAGAATCATCATCAGGTGAAACTCATTACTTCATTAAAGATTCAGCTGATTATAATGAAGTAAACAAATCAGTTCCACTCTCTACACCGACAGTAACAGCTAAAATAAGTGATGATGGTGTTGATTTAAAATGGAATGCAATCGATGGAGATAATGTGTCCTATAATATATATTTAGATGGGGAATTATTAACAAATACAAAAGAGACATCATACTTATTAACTTATGAAGCATTATTTTCTAATAAATGTAAAGAAACATATACAGTATCTGTTGAAGCTAAAAATGAAAATGAAATAAGTTATCAATATGATGTCCAAATTAAAAATAGTAACGAAACATGCGACCTAAATACTAGTCAAAGTAATGAAAGTAATAAAGATGAATAAGATAATCATTTATTTAATTAAATTTTATAAATATGCTATTTCACCATACACACCACGATCTTGTCGGTTTGATCCAAGTTGTTCTGACTACAGCATTCAAGCCTTTGAGAAGTATGGTTTATTTAAAGGTGGCTATAAAACAATTAAAAGAATATTAAAGTGTAATCCATGGGGGCCATTTGGTTATGATCCTTTGGATTAGTTATGAAAAAAACTGAAAGTATATTTTCAGTTTTTTTTATGTTCAATAATACTTTTAATACTTAATCCTCTACTTCTACTAATGATATTGAAAATTAAAAAGTGCTTAATATTATTTTTTAAAAGATTTTTATATTTGCTATATTCACCTTTAAAAATCATAACTTTATATTCACTTGTTATTGATTTAATTATTAACTCTGCCATAATATCACCAGTCTTTGTTTTAAACTCACTTATTTCTTTTAAAACACCTATTACATCATATGCTTGATTATTATAATGTATATCTATTTCTTCAATTAAAATAATCTTTGGATTTACCTTTTTAAATTGGACATAATAATTTTCAAAAGTATTATATTTAATATTTAAACCAAGTGCTTGGTATTCATATTCTTCACATTGCTTAAGAGAGAAATTATCAACTTCAATAATTCCAATTTGTTGATTAAAGAAACCAAGTGCATCAATATCAATATTACTTTTGTCTAAAATATAATTAATAATTGATTTCTCATTTAATTTACTATGACTAAATAATCCCGAAAATACTAAGTTATATATTTGCTTTTCTTCTAGTTTTAAAGGGATAATTAGTTTATCTAATATTTGTGAAAGATTTAATTGATCTAGATCAAGTTTATTTCTTTTTTCAAGTATCATATTTTGATCACTATCAGTTAGTAATTTAATAAAATGAATTCCTAATTGAATGCTGTTTTTATAAAGAATATTTTTTTTGCTACTTGTTAGTATATCAGGTCTTAATATATTTATCTTTAAATAATTTAATTCTGAATTAATTTGATTAATTATATTTTTATTTTTATTGATTAAACAATTATAATATTGAACTGGATAATTAACTTTTAAATATAATAATGAATAAACAATTTTACTATATGAATATGCATGAGCTTTATTAAAACCATAATTAGCAAATTCTAAGATGTCATCTGATATTTTATTAATAACTTGAATATTAATCTTATTATCAACTGCTTTTTGTTTGAAATTTTCAAGTTCTAGTTTCATCTCTACTGATTCCTTCTTAGATATTACTCTTCTAAATATATCTGCTTGAGCTAGGTCATAATTAGCTAGTTTCTGAACGATTTGAATTATTTGTTCTTGATATACTATTATTCCATATGTATAACCTAAAATCTCTTCCAAGTAGGGATGGGTATAATTGATTTTATTTTTCTCATTTTTTCTCTTAATAAATTGATCAATATTTTTCATTGGTCCAGGACGATAAATTGATAGAAGCAAGGCAATATCATCAAATGTTTTTGGTTTGTATTTCTTTAAGACTTCAACCATTCCATTAGATTCCATTTGGAAAATACTATAAGTATAACCTTTAGCAAGTAAATCATATACTTTTGAATCATTAAGATCAAGATTATTAACATCAATATTAACATTTACATTTTCTTGAATCTTATCAACTACATCATGGATAAATGAGAGTGTTGATAATGATAAGATATCTAATTTAACTAAACCTTTTTTTTCTAAACTATGAGCATCTAAAAGTGATACACCTTCTTTATTAACAGCAGTATAATTAAGCAAGTTTTCATCAGCAATAATAATACCTGATGCATGAATAGATGTATTACGTGGAATATTTTCTAACCGAGAAATAAAATCAAACATATACTTCAAATCAGAATTAAGTAAAAACTCTTTAGCTAGTTTTTTATTTATTTTTAAATTTTGTTTAAAGCTGTAATTCATATCTAAATTTTTAGAAATATAACTAATTGTATTCTTATCAACTTCTAAAGTTTGAGCAATTTCTCTAAAAGCACCTTTTACTTGGTAACGATTAAGTGTTCCAATTTTACAAACATGACTACAACCATAAGTTGTTTTCAAATAACTAACAACATCTTCACGTCTTTTATCTTCAAAATCTAAATCAATATCAGGCATGCTTAGTCTCATATTATTTAAGAATCTTTCAAATAAAAGGTCATATTTAATTGGATCAACATTTGTTATTCCCAGGCAGTATGCTACTAACGATGAGGCACTACTACCTCTTCCAGGTCCAAAATATATATTACTTTTCTTACAATATTTTATTAAATCCCAAACAATTAGAAAATAATTAGTAAAATTCATCTCTGCTATCACTTCTAATTCATAATTTAATCTTTTTTGATATTTCTCATCTGTTTTCTGATTCAACCTTTTATTTAAACCTAAATTACACAAATTAGATAAGTAGACATCAGAATCTTGATCAATTGAAAAAGAAGGAATTTTATATTCTTTTTTATCAATTTGATAATTTATCTTTTTAACTAAACTTTGATAATTAATATCTAATAGTTGATATTGTGATGATAATGATATTTTATGTAAATATTTGTGTTTATTATCTAGTAACTTATTTTGACGATAAATTTTATTTTCATTAATACTGCGATATATTTTATAAAAGTCAAAATCATTTTCTAAGAAATATGTTTCATCGATTAAAATCATTTTTTCAGTTATCTTTTGAATGTTTATTAATTGATCACGTCTGAGGCCAATGTATAAATTAGTTAATTCAAAATCTAACTCATGGTTATTTATAACTATAATAATTAAATTTTTAATTTTCTCAATTGATATATAGTTCTCTTTACTATTTTCTGATATAATGTAATTAATTTCTGAAAATGATTGATTATCTTTTGCAATTAAGATAACATCAATCATTTTATTTTGATATGTAACAACTGTTTGAATACCAACAATTGCTTTAATTTTTTTAGTTTCTGCATAATCAAGAAATTCATCAAATCCTTGAGTTGTATTAATATCGATCAAACCAATGCTTGATAATTGATTATTGACTGCAAAATCAATAATTTGCTTTGGACTTGTTGTTGCTTTTCCTAAACTATAATAACTTTTATTATTTAAGTGCACTTTGTTCTTCTTGGATTAATATCTTCATTTTATCAACTACTTCATTCATTTTATCCCATTCATAAATCATCGCACCAGAAGCATTTTTATGACCTCCACCTCCATATTGCATTGCAATTTTAGAGATGTCAATATTATGTTTGGACCTAAGATTAACTCGAATAAATTTTTTATGTTCATTAAATACAACCCAAGCTTTCAAGTTATTAAACATGCCAAGAAAATTAACAACAATCGATAGTTTACTTGCTTCAATTTTGTGTTTTCTTTGAAATTGCTTGTCAAATACAATATATCCAACTTCTTGGTCAATTTGGATATTACAAAGGGCATATCCGACTGCTCTGATGATGTCTTCATCAAAACTTTTTAAACGCAACACTGTTTGTTCAAATGGTATATTAAATTTCAGTATTTCAGATAATGCATAAAATGTATTACTTGTTGTGTTTTGAAATGTAAATCCTCCAGTGTCTCCATATATTCCACAAAATAATGAATGCATAATTTTTGTATTGAAAATAAAGTTTTCTGTTTTATTTAAATAATCAAATAAACTAAATAATAATTCAGATGTCGAAGATACATCTGGCTCAACTAACATAATATTTCCATACGGAGTTTCATTAGGGTGATGATCAATTTTAATACAGACCTTTGGATCAAATAAACTTCCACCATCAATTCTCTCAACATTTGCAGTATCTACAACAATAACTAATGCATCTTCATATGTAGATTCTAAAATAATATCAGCAATACCTATAAAATTAAAACCTGATTCATTATCTTCAGCTGTTGCATATATTTCTTTGTCTGGAAAATTAAGTTGTATATATTGCTTTAAAGCCATTTGAGAACCGATAGCATCAAGATCAGCTCTTTTATGACGATGAATTATTATTTTATCATTCTTTACTATTTCTGTTAGTATTTGCTTATAAATATTTTCCATTAAAATTTTGTCATTTCTAATGCAATTTGGTATTCTTCATTAGTACTTATAACATATACTGGAACCTTTGAATTACTAGTTGATATTTCTTCTGAATTTTCTAAGTTAGCTGATTCATTAATTTCAATTCCTAATACTGCTAATTTTTCAGTAACTAGACTACGAATAAGTGCACTGTTTTCTCCAATACCTGCTGTAAAGACAAGTGCATCTAAACCACCTAATCTTAAGTAATAAGACCCTATCATTTCAACAATTCTTGTAATATATATATTAATTGCTAAGATTACTTGCTTATCTCCCTCTTCATATTTAGCAGCTAAATCTCTTAAATCAGATGAATACTGACTTAACCCTAAAAGACCACTTTCTTTATTTAAACTATTGATTAATTGACTAACACTTTGTCCTGTTTGTTCTGACATATATTGTAATATAGATGGATCAATATCACCTGATCTAGTTCCCATCATAATTCCTCCTAATGGTGTTAATCCCATTGAAGTTTGAAGACATTTACCATCTAAGATTGCAGCAAGTGAAGCACCGTTACCTAGATGACAGTTAATAATTTTTAAACCTGACTTATTATTCATTTTTTCATTCATATAATTTGCGATAAATTTATGAGAAATACCGTGTGCTCCATATCTTCTTACTTTATTTTCAGTATACCATTTATATGGAACTGGGAAAATATATGATTCTTCTGGCATTGAGTGGTGAAATTCTGTATCAAAAACAGCAATGTTTTTCGCTGCTGGAATTAACTTAGAAAAAACTTCGATTCCTAATGCGTTTGGTATGTTATGTAATGGAGCTAATTTAGCTAACTCTTTAATTTGAGCTAATTCTTTGTCTGTCACTAAAACAGCTTTATTAAAATACTCTCCACCTTGAACCACTCGGTGACCAATCTTAGTTATTTCATTTAGATCATTAATTACTTGATTATCAATTAGTAATTTAAGCATTTCTTGAATTCCAACTTCATGATTAGGAATTGTTTGATTACTTTTAATTTTCTGACCATTATATTTAATTGCCATTTGACCATCTTCTAATCCAATTTTATCAATTAAACCATCAGCAATATCTATCTTTATATTATCTTCTTCGAAAATTTTGAACTTAATTGATGAACTTCCTGAATTTATAACTAGTATTTTATTCATATTTCTCCTATTTTTTTTTATTTATTTATATTATAATCTAAAACACTTAACTTTGTTTGAAAATTTAAGTTAATTTACTTTTTTAAACTGTTTTTTACTAATAGAAACTAAGTAAGCATTTACTTGATGCGACGATATTGTTTGAATATATTTTATATAACTATCTAATTGCTCAATATATTCTTTTTTTTCAATATCATTTAATTTATAATCAATGATTATATAGTTATTTTGATCTTTAATTAATAAATCAATTATCCCATGAGTTGCTTTACCATTATCCAAATAAGAAAATTCAAATTCAGGGTAATATTTATTTTCAAACTTTAATAAATTTAACTTATCTAAAACATCTATCACATTCTTAACATATTGTGAGGCTACATTTACAGCTGTTTGATAATTATTAAAATCAAAAAACTCTAGCTCTTGGTGAATTTTATTTCCAAGCATTAAATTATCTTGTAATTGGTTTGATCCAATTGAAATAGACTTCATCGATGGACGACTTTTATTAATAATTTGTACATTATTTTTAATTTCCAGATTATTGATTTTTTTATCTTGTAGATTAATTTTTTCAACTTTCTGCTCAAAACTTATTAATTGATCTAAATTAACTGCTTCTCTTGATTTAAATGTGTCTGTTACTTGGGCTAACATATTAGCAAATGATTTATAATCTTTTTTAATACCTTTTGTAACTAAGTCATTTTGATTAACAATTAAAATAATCTGATCTTTTGTTCTCGTTAATGCAACATAAAACAAACGAATATATTCAGAAACTAATTTTTCACTTTTCTGATCTCGATATATTGTTTGCAATAATGAAGTGGATAAATTATTATTTTCATTAACAGAACTACAAGCAAAACCAAATTGTTGATCAAAGAGAAAATTATCGTTTAATTCTTGCTCATTAATTTTTGAGAAAAGGTGTGGAAAGTAGCAAATATTATATTCTAAACCTTTAGAACTATGAATTGTTTGTAAGGACACAGAATTAATTTTAATTGGTTTAGGCGTCGAAAATTCAAAGTCCTTAGAAACTTTATCAATATCAACTTCAACTTCTTCTAAGTATTTAATAAAATCTGTTATTGTGTAATGCATATCATCTAATTTGGTTGCTAACATTAATAAATAATTAATATTCTTTTCAGCTAATATCGGATCTTTTAATTTATAGATAGATGAATATACATTAAATTTTTCAATTGTTTCAATAACTACAGTATAAATTGACTTTAATTCAATCTTATTACTAATTTGTAAACATTTTTCTGTAATTTCATTGCACTCCTGCTGCTTTGTCATTACTTGATCAATATACTGATCAGAATATTCAAAAATAAAACTACGCATTGTTGCTATTAATGAAAAATTATAATGCTTTTGTTTATATTTAATTGATGTTTGTGATAAGATTAAATGGATTATATTCTTAATTATATTGACTTCACTTGAAACCGAAAAACTTTCATTAATTGTTAAATCAAGTGGTATTTGGTATTGATCAAATAAACTTTTAAATAAACTGAAAGATTTTCTTTTAGTAGTTAATATCGCAAAGTCAGTATATTCACAGTCTCTAAATTGTTTTTGTTTTAAATCATAAATTTGATATTTTTGCCTTATTTTAGTTTGAATATCAATGATTATTTGTTTAATTTCAAATTCTTCTTTTTCTAATTCAACTACCTTTGAATCATACATAATAATATCTAATTGATTATCTTCTTTAGTATTATCATACTGCTTATTTCCATAAATTAAATATTGGTCTTGATTGTATTCAATTGCCTTTTTATCTTGCATGACAGTTTGGAAAATTGTATTGATATTGTTTAAAACAACTTCTCTGGAACGGAAATTTTTATTTAGTAAAATCAATTTACCACCATCATTATTTTTATAATGCTTATATTTTGTTTGAAAATTATTAATGTTGGCATTTCTAAATTGATATATTGATTGCTTTGCATCTCCGACCATATATTGATTATTATTAGAAATTAAATTAATAAAGTTTTCTTGAATATCACTTGTATCTTGATATTCATCAATCATAATTTCATTTGTATTAGCTATCAAGTACTCTCTAATAAACGTATTATCTTGAACAATTTTAATTGATAACTTATTTATATCAATATATTCATATAAATTGCTTTCAAATTTAAATTGATTTAATTGATAATCAAGTTCTTTTAAAATTTTATCAATTACTTTAATATTATCTTTAGATGATATAATTTCTAATTTTATTTCTTTAATACTTTGATAGTCAACTAGCTCAACAATTTTTGTATAAGTTTCTTTGATTTCTTTATTAATTGACCCAACTTTTTCTTTACCTTGATATTTTTTACTACTTAACCTTGGAAACTTAATCTCGAAGCTACTGTCAATTGCCCCTTTAAAATCATTGTATTTCCTTGCAGTAAATAAACTTGATACCTTTAATCTTAGTTCAACTAAATAATCTGCTAAAATATCTGACTCTATCTTTTCAATCGCATCGATACTTTCAAAAATATAACTACTTAATTGAATGAGCTTATCCTCTAATTGCTCAATTATTAAATTGATCATTTCATCGGTATAATAATCATCAATTTTAATTGGTTCAATGCTCATTTGATACTTGTAGTATATTTGTAAAATGTTTTTCTTAATAGTTTGATCTGAGTACATTGTAAACTGATCAATTAACTGTAAGAAATCTTGATCTTTAGTTAAAAATAAATTATTAAATATATTATCAATTATTAAATTTTTTTCTTTTTCAATTATTAACTTATCACATATTTCTATTTGTGAATCAATATTTAATAAATAACTATATTTCTTTAAAATATACATACTATAACTATCAAAAGTCATAATAAAACTATTATCAATATTTTTTAATTCACTTTGACAATTATTATTTGTAGCTTGCTCTTTAATTAATTGATTTCTAATTCTCTCTTTCATCTCTGCAGCTGATGCTTTTGTAAACGTTAAAACAATTAAATTCTCAAGTTTAATTCCATCTTTAATTTTCTCAATAATTCTTTGCGTTAAAACAGCAGTCTTACCACTTCCCGCACCGGCACTAACTAAGATATTTTCACCGTTATGAACAATTGCTTGCCACTGCTCTTCTGTAAAGATACTATTTGGTGGTTTTAATTTCACTTTTCTCCTCACTTTTACTTTTCAAAAATTGATAATCTAGATTTGTTTTATTACATATTTCATAGTAACTACAAAATTTACATGATTTATTTTCAAATTTTCCACCTTTAGTTTTCAATACTTTCGGATTTATTAAAAATTGACTGTTAATAATGTCTAGTGTTGCAAGATTAATCTTTTCACCAACTATTTCTTCTAAATGATTAATTTGTTTGTCATCAATTTTCTTATTGTTTAATTTAAAGATTATTTGTTCATTATCTTGTTCATATCCTTTAATATTAAATTGATCAACAAGTTCTTCTTGATTTCTTAACCGTTTATCTTGAACTTTTTGTTTATAAAATCCATCTAATTTAATTTCCCCTTCTTCATATTTATATTCTTCTTTAAATAGAATGTAGTAAATTAAATTTTGCATATGGAAACCAAATTCAACTTCTTCTAATTTAATATCTATATTACCTGTCTTATAGTCATAGATTTTAATAAACATCTGATCATTTAAAATCTTAACCATTATTTTATCAACTTTACCTTCTAAGTATACATTAAAATCTTCATTTAAAAGCATTGAATATTCACTTTCTAAGATAATATCATCATTATAATTACTAGAATTGTGTTCTTGAATCATCCAGTTTGCTAATTTATATAAAACTTCTGTATATTTATGTAAATAATATTGGGTATTTACAGCTAACTTTTCATTTTTAATTAAATCATTGATATAGTGATCACTTACTTGATTAATATAATATGTAAGATCATCACCTGAATAGGACATTGCTAATTCTAAAACATTATGCGCTAAATTACCAAAAATTAAACTATCAGATTTAGTTTTTTGCTTTTTAATAAATAATATATTTTGCAAATAATATTTATAGCTACATTGAAAAAAAGTTTCAAGTGAAGTATGAGATACATTGAAATTTATTTGTTTTCGATCAATTCCAGTAAACTGATTATCATATTTATTTAAGTTTAAGTAACTTGCAGGATACCGATCATAATCAGCAGTTTTAATCTTATATTTATTAAATAATTCTAGATCTTTACTATACTTAATTAAATCATAACTACTTGAATAAATACTATCTTGATCACTTGATACTTTTTCAATTATTTTAATTTTTAATTGATCAATTATTATTGCTAAATCAACTTCTTTTTGTAAGTGATTAAGACTATAACTTAATGATAAATTTGGATATGTAATTATAATCTTTTCAAAAATATCACGCTCTAGTTGATTATTAACCTTAGAACTATTTAAACCAACTAAATGTCGGTCTTGATCATCAATTAAATCATTATTTTTATGTATTTTTGGTATACTACCTTCATTTACTCCTAAAATAAATAAATGTTGGTTATTTGTATATAGAAATGAATTAAAAGGGTTATATTGTTTAATAATATTAACTTGTTTAAATAAATTAATCTTAACATCTTTAAATTTGCTAATTAAAATTGGTAATATACTTAAATAATCTGCTTGATAATCTGAATAATCATTTAAAAGATTAATTATTTGACTCAATAATTCACTTTCAAAATCTTGATATTTTTTTAAACTAATATCAAAATTATTATTTTCTATATCTTTAATTATAATTTTAGTTTCTTTAAATGAATATAATGATTTACTTGACTTAAAATCACTGGCAATATTATATTGCTTAATTATATTATTAAAGATAATTTGATATTCATTATTGGGCAAATAAACATTTATATTATCAAGATCAATACCTCGAGATATAAGTTTAATTATTTGTTCGCAAACATCAGTTATCTCACTGATTATATCTTGGTGTTTAATTATTTGTATATTATTTTTCTGTTGATTAAATTTTAATTTTTTAATTATACAATTATTTAAACTCTTGAAATGATTTATATAATATGGTTCAATTTTAGTCAACATGACTATTACTTGATATTCTTCAAGTTTTGAGTTTAAGAATGACTTATTAATTAAATTATTTGCTACTAATTCCTGTTTAATTATTTGTAAATCTTGTAATAAATCTGATTGATAATCTTCATCCACATCAAGATAAATTAAATTTCCAAGAATTTTTTCTAGTACTTTAATATTTGTAATTTTTCTTGATTGTACATAAGTTTGATTTTCAAATAAATAAACAAGTGCTTTGTCTAATCTATTTTCAATAAATAAATTACTATATTGATCTAAAGTCATAATCTTATAATCTTCAATAAGTGAATTTTTATTTTGATATTGTAAAATCATCTCTTTTGTATAATTATCTGTAATAATTATTTTCTTTCTTGAATCAAGCTTATGCTCACTTATAGCAAGTAAATTTATTAATGTTTGCATTATCACCCTTTATGTTTATTAATATATTATTTATTTATATTTTACCATGTAACAATTATTTAATCAGATATTTAATATTTTAAATTTAAATATATAGTATAATAAAGTATATAAACAATTACTTAAAGGAGCAGTTTGAAAAAAATTATTATAGTTATAGTTAGTTTGATTTTTATCTATTTATTATATAATTCTCACATTATAACCGAGCAATTAAATTACTATTATTTTGATACACCAATTGAAATATCAATTACTGATCAAAAAAAGAATTTAAAGGATATTGATCAGATAGATAGTGATATCCAAGCTATCCTGTCACCACTTCATCAAATGTTTGACTATAATAATCCTGATAGTTTGATCAATCAAGTTAATCAAAATAAGACAACACAAATCAATCAGGACTTTTACAATGTTCTTGCTCCAAGCATTGATGCTTGCAAACAGTCTAATGAATTATATGATCCAACAATTGGTGCAGTAAGCTATATTTGGAAAGAAGATGACAATATACCTCCTGATACTAGCCTTATTAATAATAATTTACAATATATTGACTGTCAAAAAATCGAGTTAACAAAAGACACAATAACTAAACCAGAAAATGTACAAATAGATGTCAACTCTGCTGTTAAAGGGTATGCAACTGATCAAATTACAACTTACTTAAGAGATCAAAACTTAGTTAATTCAACAATTAATATGGGTGGAAATGTTGCTGTGTTAGATTCACCTGATGATGATTTATATACAGTTGGAATTGAATCTCCAGAAAGAAATAATAATCAACCTGTTGCATCACTTACTATTGAAAATAATTCAGTAGTAACAACCGGACCTTATGAACGAGGATATACATACCAAGATACTTATTATCATCACCTATTAAATACAACAACCGGACAACCTGAAAATAATGACTTAGCAAGCGTGACAATTATTACAGAATCATCTTTAGAAGCGGATATAATTGCTACAACATGCTACCTTGCCGGCCTTAGTCTTGCACAAACAATAGTTAATGAGCTTGATAATACAGAAGCCATATTTATCACAAATGATAAAGAAATATATTCAACTGATACTTCAATTAATTTAAATGTCTTAGATGACAGATATACATTAGTTTAATAGTACTTGAAATTAAAAAAGACAAATCATTTATTTGATTTGTCTTTCAAAATTATTTTTTACTCAGGATGCAATAGCTCATCTAATTTAACTGCTATTTCTTCTCTTCGCTCTGGTTTACAAGGTTTACAATCTGAGACCTTTTTATTACCAGCTATTAGTTCTCCTGCTAATGCTTCACAACCAGGAGTACCACATGCACCACAATTAAAGTGTGGTAACATTTCAAAAATTTGTTGGATTCTTACATCTGGAGCAACATATAAGATTTTGGATGAAATTCCAATTATAACACCTAAAACAATTGCTACTAATCCACATATCATTGTTGCAATAATAATTGATTCAATCATTAGTTTTCCTCCTTTTTATCTCCAGGGTGAATTGGACAAGTTGTTTGTTCACAACTTTGACAACTTCCAATAAATCCCTTTATTTCAAAATTCTCAGGTTTCTTTGTTTTTTTATTAATAAATATTGTTAGTGTGAAAAAAATAAATAAACTTATTACTAGTAGAATACCTACTATAATTGAACTCATCATTCCTCCATTTTCAAATAAACCCTGTCATAATAAGTGACATAATTCCTGCCGTAATTAATGCAATTGGAACTCCACGTAAAGCACGAGGCAATTGAGCTTTGTCTAAATGATCTCTAATATATGCAAATATATAAATAATAAAAGTATATCCAAATGCTGTTGCCATACTGAAAACAAGCATGTGTGAGAAATCATATCCATTATCAATGTTTAATAGAGCAACACCTAAAACAGCACAGTTAGTTGTAATCAAAGGCAGATAAATACCTAATGATTTATATAAAATTGGTGATACTTTCTTAATAAACATCTCAACTATTTGAACTAAAGCTGAAACAATTAAAATAAAGACGATTGTTCTTAAATACGTTAAATCGTAAGGTACTAAAACAAGGTTATACACTAACCATGTTACCACAGATGATACTGTTATGACAAATAAAACGCTTAATCCCATTCCAAGTGCCGACTCTTCTTTGTTACTTACTCCAAAGAATGAACAAAGCCCTAAAAACTGTGTTAATATAATATTTTGAACTAAGAAAGCATTAATAGCAAAAGCAATTAGTGTTGTATTATCCATTATGCTCTCCTCTTCTTAGCTTTTTTAGCTTGTTTCATTCTTAAATCACTGATAATCCATGCAAGGATCCCGAACGCTAAAAATGCACCTGTACTTTGAACAAATAATTCCATACTATTCTCTGAGCTAAATATTTGAATATTAAGCATTGCAATTCCACCAGTTCCCAAAATCTCACGAAATGTAGCTAGTAGGATTAAACTAAGTGAAAATGCAATTCCAACTGTAATACCATCAAATAAAGAATCCTTTACTTTGTTTTGTGAAGCAAAGCTTTCAGCTCTTCCTAAAATAATACAGTTAACAACTATAAGTGGTAGAAATATTCCAAGACTTGTATATAAATTTGGCATATATGTTTCCATTACCATTTCTAATACTGTTACAAGTGTTGCAATGATCGTAATGTATACTGGAATTCTAATTTCATCTGGAACCCACCTACTAATACTTGATACTAAAACGTTAGACATTGCTAAAACAAATATAACACTAATTCCCATTCCAATTGCATTAGCTACATTGTTTGTAACTCCAAGTGTTGGACATAGTGCTAAAAACGTTACAAAAGTTGGATTTTCATCTATAACCGCTGTCTTAAGCATTTTATTAAATTTTCTTTTATCTCTTTTAAGTGTTCTTTTAAAACCCATTATGCCTCCCTGTAATTTTCATTAAAATCAAGTGCTGATGCTTCGACACTTTTCTTGACAGCTGTTGAACTATATGTTGCTCCTGATACTAAATCAATATTCACTTCATCGGTACCTTTAGAAACAAATTGACTCATAAAAGGATCTTTAGTTACAACATCTCCAATTCCTGGTGTCTCTCCAAAGTTAATATATTCAATTCCATCTATAACCCCTGGATTTGATATGCCAATTACAGAAACAACTTCTCCATTTTTACCAATATATGATGTCTTATATGCATACGCTAAATCATCATTACTTAAAGTAACTTCATAAACTTCTTTAATCGGCTCATCATCTGCAAGCTCACGATCTAATTTATTTACAGCTTGATTATCTGGGTATATAATATCTATACTATTGGATACTGCTGCTATTTCTCTTTCTTGTAAAATTGGCGTTGTAATTTCAAAAACAACTGTAACAATTGTGACACATATAACTACAATTAAAAATAATAAACTACTAAATTTAAAAATATTCTTAAACATTCTCAGACACCTCACTTGATTCAGATTCTAAGATAAGCGTGTATTGATGTTGAATAAAGTAACTACTTCCTAAAATAAAGATAATTAAAATTGAGATAGAAATTATTTTTCCTTTATTCCAAACATCTGTTGATTTTTTATTAATTATTGGTGTTAACATGTTTGCAAATAATATTGCAAATAATATTCCAACGATTGATGTTGATAAAATGCGTATAAACATTGTAACTACAGCAATCAAGACTCCATATATTACTTTACCATAATTACCTCTTGGCGACGTAACCGGATCAACTGCTAAAAAGAAGATTGCAAATACTGTTGCTCCTAAAGTCATGTTATATACAACATATGTAAAACTTGCCCCTTGAAAATTACTCATAATTAATGATATTACCATAATTGTAATCATAGTTGTTAACGGAATAATGTATGAACAATACTTTTTAACTAACAGATAAATTCCAAGTGGTAATAAAATAATTATTGGAATTGCCCCAAGCATATTTGTCACATCATTTGTAAATAAGACATTTACTGATCCAGATACATCAAAATCCTTTAATAAATAAGCATTTGATAAAGTATCTTCTGGTACATTAAAAGCAGATGTTAAGATGTAATCAATTAAATTACTTGCAAGTAATGTTGAAGTCATATATACTGGCCAAGCGGCTGCCATAAAAATACGACCAACAATAGCTGCATTAAATATATTGAAAGTTAATCCACCAAATGCATTTCTAACAATAAAAACACTAAAGAAAACAGTAATAATAACACCAAAAATCGGTACACCAATTGGTGATAAAAGAGCAATTAATAAACCGGTTATTTCAGGTCTTGTTTCACTGATTGCAATTTTTGCACTTGCTCGATCTGCATTTTTTTGATGTGAAAAGAAAAGAATTTCTGCTTCACGTGAACTAATTACTGCCGTGATCATAATTAATAATGCTTTAATAAAGAATGCCATCGAAATTGTTAAGTTTATAAATAATGATACAATACAAATTAATAATAATATATACCAAAATACCTTCATAGCTTGATCATAATTTGGATTTGTCTTTGTAAAATCTTTATTTCTTCTTATAGTCATATTTCTACCTCCAAAACTTTATGTATTTATATGTTTGATATGTTAAAACAATTGGTAAAAAAATTAAAATTACAATAAATAAAAATAATAATGTTTTTTCACCTGATGATGCTTCATTAATTAAGATTCCATTACTTACGCTTTCTGTACTACGAATGATATATGGAAACATTGCTGTGTAACCTGTGAAAATAAATGAAAATACACCTATAATAAATGAAATAAATGAAAGCAAATTCTTTTCCAACCAAATAAACATAGAACCAAATAAATAACCTAATATCATTAATAGAGGTAATATATAATAAATATAATTATTTTGATATAAACCATTAGGTAAATTAAAAATTTCATATGTATTATTAAAAGATAAAATAATAACAACACTTAATAATATTGTAAATAAACTTGTTATTTTTGCAACTTTTTTAATTTCAGTAAAGCTATCGGTTGTATATAGATTTAAAAATAAATATCCAAATATAACTCCACTACATAAGAAAAATAACAAACCAATAAATGCTAAGGAATTAAATATAAATAGGAAAGAACCAAAAGTGTCATTCATATGACCATCAACTATTGGTAATCCAATAAAATAATTAATAAAATATATACCTAATACACTTAGAAGTAAAACACTACCTATTGACCACATCCACTTCATAATATTTTGAATTTTAATATTATCAGTTTTATAAATTAATTCAATTGCTGTACCTCTTAAAATAATTGCAGTTAAAAGTAAATAAAATGGAATATATAATGATGATAATAATGTCCCATATGCTAGTGGAAAGGCCGCAAACAATCCACCAATAGCTAAAATAATCCAAACTTCTATTCCATCCCAGTGTGTTCCTACAGCTTTATTAATTAATTGATGTTTTTCTTTATTCTTTAAATATTTAAGTGATAAAATTCCGGCCCCAGTTACAAATAACTCTTGACATAAATAAATCGCCCATACTAATGCCAAAAGAAAAAACCAAATATTACTTAAAAGTTCATATGACATTATTTATCCTCCATTTTTTTTATATACTTATATTTATAGTCAATTGTTGTCATATCTTTATCAACTTGTAATTTTCCAAAATAAATTGATATTATAAATAGTATTGCATACAATATTCCTACCAATATCAATGAAAAAACTACTTGAGATGTTGGAAATTGACTAACTCCATCTGATGTTTTCATCAGACCATACACTATCCATGGTTGTCGTCCAAGTTCAGCAACATACCAACCTGCAACAGATGCAATATATGGTAAAATAAATATCCATAAGTAAATTTTTTGTAAAGTTCTACTCTCCATGTAACGATTGAAAAATATTATTGTATATAAACTAAGTAATATAAATAATGTTCCTAACCCAACCATTATAAAAAATGCAATACGTACAGCCATCCCAAGATCACTACCCTCAAGTACACCAGTTGATATAGCATCTGTTTTTGTTGGCTGTACTTGTGCTACATAACCATAGTATAAGTTACCAACTATTGGCATTAACAAACTAAATACTAATGCAACTTTTGCTGCAATTTTCGTTAAAGTTTTAAACATAATTCTTTCTTCATCATTAGTGCTTTTTTTCAATAATTTATAAGCAGAAATTGATAAAGTGAAAAAAGCCCCAACTAAATAAGCAGATGTTACAGTATGTAGTAACATAAAAAACATATATGGATTGAAAATTACTTCCCAAAAATTATCAAGTAGCAGTCTAGTACCATCATCTGCAAGAACATATCCAACAGGATGCTGCATAAAAGAATTTGCTGTAATAATCCATAATGCAGATAGACTCGTTCCAATTGTAATTAAAGAAATTGTTACTAATCTAAATTTAGGACTAATATCATATCGCCTGAAAAAATAGATACCTGCAAAAGTTGATTCTAAAAAGAAAGCTAATAATGCCTCAAGTGCTAAAGGTGCCCCAAATACACTACCTATATAATTTGAAAATTCAGACCAATTTGCTCCAATCTGAACAGTAAGTGTTATCCCCGTAACTATACCAATTGCATAACTAACTAAAAATATATTACCTAAATAATCTGTAATTTTACGATATTTATCATCTTTTGTTCTATAGTGTAAAATTTCAGTAATTAACATCATCAAAATTAAACCAATTGATAATGGTACAAATATATAATGAAAAGTAATTGTAAATGCAAATTGTATTCTACTAAGTATTTCTAAAGTCATTTTTCTCCTATATAATTTTTGTTTTAAAACATTTCTTACCCAATACTAATATTTTACTACAAAAAAGAGAAAAAATATAGTATTATTACAAATAAATAGATAATTTCTATGACATTAATAATTTCTATTCTATCTTTTTTTTTTTTTAAAAGATAATTTATTTCTAAGAATTCATAAATATAATCATTTTTTAATTTAAGTAAGAGTTTTAATAGATTTTTTATTTCACTCATTTTTTTTGAATAAATTGAAAAATAATATTTAATGAAACTTTTAATGCTTGTAATTAAAGTTGATAAAATCATTAATTTTTCATATCTAGACTCACTTGAAAAGGAAATAGCTAATATTAAATCATCCCTTTGATATTTACTTGTAATGATAAGTGAATTAATAACTACAATGAAATATTTTAAAAGATAAAACAATGATATATTTAAAGCAACTTGAAGATCTTGCTCAACAAATAGCTTTAAAATAAATGTTGAGATAAATAAACCTATAGCAACCGGCAATACAAAAATAAAATATTTAAACTTATATTTATTTATTATTATTTTAATAATTGTTAATACTATTAATAATTTAATTAGTAATGGGTTTCCAATTATAATAATTAAGAAAATAATTATTAAATTAATAAATGATAAGTAGATATTTCTATTCATAATTCTCACTTACAATAATCTGATTTTTATATTTACTCAGTTCAATTATTTGGTCATTAGTTAAGATTTCTAAAACATCTAGCAGATAAACTTTCTTTACCTTAATAATCTCAATTAACTCGGTAAATCCTAATGCTAAAAATTTATATTTATCAATTAGATAATAATCTGCTTTTAAATTCAATTCAGCTTTTGAAAAACCTAACTGTGCAATTTTCAAACTACTCATACCAACTATGATTTTTAGGCACTGATAATCTTCTTCTCGCATTTTTCTATTTGCCCCATCAATTATAATAACTTTTTTAGATTTATCAATAAGATCATTACCGAAAAAATTATTATAAATGGAAATGTATTTAATTTCAGATAAAAAAGATTCATAATTATGATCATCTAAAATCAAATTACCGATCCTAATCTGACCTTGGTAATCATTTTGCAAAGTTAAAAGATGTGGTTTAATTAATTCAAATATTTCCTTATCGATATAAGCATCTTGCTTAATATTAATATCCAAGCAAATACTAGATATATATTTATTAAAATTTAAGCTCATCTTCACCCCTTATTTTTTCATATAAAAACGCGATTATAAAGCCACTTAAAGTTCCAGTAATTATGACTACTGGAATATAGTAGAAATAAATAAGATCATTGAAATATATGCATGCAAAAAAGATTTGGAATATATTATGTGATATTGCTCCAGCCATCGATATAACATAAATAGATAGATATTGTTTAAAGTACTTAACTAAAAGATACATAACTGTTATAGAGCTGAACCCACCAAATAAAGCAAAGAAAATAGTTGAAAAAGTTCCAAACATTATATTTATGCCAATTATTCGATATGCTTGAAGTTGGATTAAATATAAATAACTTTTATCAAATATTATTAATAAGAAAAGGATATTTGATAAGCCGATTTTAAACCCTGGAATTATTACTGGAAAAAAAACTCTTTCAATCGCTGATAACATCATTAAGCCAGCTAAAATAAAAATAAAATCCATGTAAGAGTTATATTTATTTAACCTTATATTCCTATACATATTCACTCTCACCTGTTATTTTAACCATTAGATGGTGTGGAACACAACTAATATTTTGATAACTATTTGTAATGCTACCAACTTCCACACATATTTTATTTTGACAGTTAGCCTCATACATAGTAACCATTTTATTTTCAAGGACTAACATATTAAATTGCAAATCATTATCTAGTTGGTCATAAGGAATTTGATCAGGATCGCTTAGATCTTGATATTCGATATTCAAATCAAAATAGTCAACTATTTCTTGATCTTCTAGGACAATAAATTCTTCTTGATCTTGAACAACCCAAACAATCATTTGCTGATCAGTTAACTTATGGTTATATATTAAATCATTGTCAATATATACTTCAACATTTTCTTGGTCAATAAGTGAGTATGAATTTAAAATAAAAATTGCAATAACTACCATTATAATGGCAAAAAATATTCCTTGCTTCATTTGTCTCTCCTATATCCATTATAACATCATAGAAGCCTATTTAAAAGTATTAACAAGACCATAATTAAATATAATACATTAAATAAATTTCAAATACATTAAACTTATTAATTCAATATCATATTAGATTAGATCAAATTATCTACTTAAAACAAAAAAGACTGTGATATTTTCACAATCTCTTTTGGCAATATAAATTATTTGCTTTTGTTGATTAAATCAATTATTTGCTCTTTGTTATAATTGTAAATTTTCATTTTATTGACAAAATCTAATACTTCTTGATTAACAACCTCATCACTAATATCTTGTAAAGTTTTTTGGTTGTTAGTTATAAATCTCCCCTCACCAACAACTACAACAAATATTTTCTTGTTTTCTAAATATTCAAAGGCTTTTTGAATTGTTTTGGGGTTAACTTTTATTTCCATTGCCATATCACGAACACTGAGCACTTTATCATTTGGCATGTATTTACCACAAACAACATCTTGCATAATATTTTCAGCAATTTGAATATATAATAATTTTTTCAAAATGCTCCTTTCAAAACTATCATATTTAATAATAGATAGATGTTATTACTTACCTTTAAGACTTTTATTAATCTTAATTAAGTAAATTAAATAGATAATTAATGTAATCATCAGATTTATTGTAATAAAAGTTAAGGTTGTAATGAGTGAAATATTATAGCCCATTAAATATACAAATACTTGGGCAATAATTACTAATCCAAATGATAACACGATTGTCTTTATAATATCTTTTTTATTTTTAATATACTTAGTAATTAAAATCAAAATAATCAGTGTGTATGCTATCAAGAAGTTTCTAACTAGATTTGATTGGTCTTTAATATCTTTAGCAGCTAACTGATCACTAATTAGATAGTCAATGTTTTCTATGTTTTTTAAATCAGAAATAACTTGATTTTTATTAGCATCATCAGATAATGTAATATTGGCATCAGGATAGTAACCGGCATATATTTGATTTGCTGTTGTTGGGTCAATCATACCTTTTACACCGTTATCAAAACTTGCTTGATAGTTAAGAACATCACGTGTACCTGTTCCATATTCATCTGTATATTCTTCTTGATCATAAACAGCTAATTCACGATTATTAACATCATCAATTGTTGAGTATGCAATTTGATTATTCCAAATAGTTATAGCTTCATCAATCGATGATTTTTTATTTATTTCTGAATATTTGATTATTCCATAATCATATATTATCTCTTTATTGACTTTCCCATTACCAGTATTACTGTTATAACTAACTCTAGAATGTGCATTAAAATCATTACTGTATATACCTTCGATTATTAAAATATCTTCAGAGTAAATACCACTTATTTCTTGACCAATTAATTGTTCAATTGAATCAATCTCTTTATTTACTTTACTTCCACTTATTAAATCAATAGCAAAGTTTTCACTAATTACTATTCCATTTTCTTTAGTTATTTCTCCACCATATAAATAATCTAATTGTTGATCAAGTTTAAATTTTTCACTTATGTTAATACAATCACTTGAAAGTTCTGTTGCACTATATAAATTTTCATTAATATTATATTCATATCCATAACAATAATTATCATAATAACCATATTCCACTTGCTCAATCCCATCAATTAATTCTATTTCCTCTTGGTCTTCTTTCGTTAACCCAAAATGACCAAAACTTGCATTATCATTCCTGATTAAAATCTGATCATCAGGGATTATTTCAATTTGAGCTTCAATATTTTTCTTTTGCATAAAATAAAAATTAAATGGGATAATGAAAATTATTAAAATTGATACCCAAGTAATAATTAGTAAAATTCTTTTTTTCATTTTTTCCTTTCTATAAAAATGTATTATCAAAGAAATTATTTAAATATTCACATACTATTACAAAAAATAGTAATAATATTGAAAGTAAATAGAACCAATGATAGATTACCATATTAACTACATATATTTCTAGTCCATTAAAATATGAATGAGATTCTGACATACTTGTGATTGTAATAATGAATATTACTCCAATAAATAATAATAATGTAAATAATTTTTTAAATAGTTTCCAATTTTTTTGTTTTTTTAGTTTATATTTATAATTACTTTGAAAGATTATTTCTTTTAAATTTAAGTAGCTAAATAAAACAATATTGATTGCTATACCAATCATTATAATTAGGAAATACTGATTTACAATCATCTCAAAAATATATTCAAATGGAATATTCGCCCTGAGATTATTTAGATTAATTATATGATAAATCGATGCATTACATAAAAAGAATATAATTATAAATGTTCCAACATTAATCATTAGTAAATATTTTAGATAGGCTGTTTTTCCATATAATCTCATGATAGTTTCTCTTCTCTTACCAATAATATTAATAAAACCATTAATTAATACTAAAATAATTGTGATTCCAATTACAAGAAAAATTAACCACTGATATATTTCCACTAATATTGTTAACATAACATTATCAATGATAAAATCCAGAGAATTTTGAAATATTTCATTAATTATAAGTAAGATAACACTCGTTAAAATCAATGAGATAATCATGAATATCTGCCACTTATTTGTAACTTGATAAAACTTTAATAAATTCATAATTTGACCTCATCATTAAAATATTTTTTTAAATAGATAAATAATGTATCTGCTTCTTGTCTAATTTGATCCATCTCTTGATCAAAGATAATTTCTGTTTCATGTAAATAAACTATCCTTGTTAAAACACCTTCTATTTCATTAATTAAATGAGTTGTAATAATAATACATTTGTCT
>CALDDH010000008.1 GCA_937936465.1 uncultured Mycoplasmatales bacterium
AGACAAATGTATTATTATTACAACTCATTTAATTAATGAAATAGAAGGTGTTTTAACAAGGATAGTTTATTTACATGAAACAGAAATTATCTTTGATCAAGAGATGGATCAAATTAGACAAGAAGCAGATACATTATTTATTTATTTAAAAAAATATTTTAATGATGAGGTTAAACTATGAATTTATTAAAGTTTTATCAAGTTACAAATAAGTGGCAAAACATTGCAATTATCTCATTGGTTTTAATAAGTATTATATTAATTGTAATTCATAATATTTTTCAAAATACAATTATTGTACTTAGTCAGGAAATTGATTTTATCTTTAATTTATTTAGTGGGTTAATAATGGTTATAATTGTATTAACAATTGTTTTAGTATTAATTAATGGTTTTATTAATATTATTGGTAAGAGAAGAGAAACTATCATGAGATTATATGGAAAAAAAGCCTATCTTAAATATTTACTTATAATAAACACTGGAACATTTATTACTGTATTTATTTTAGTAAATGTGTTAATTTATCAATTAATTAATTCAAGTAATTTTTTGAAAAATATTCCATTCAAAATTATATTTGAAAGATTACTAAATTATGATTCAACAATTATATTAATTGGATTAAGTTTAAATATAATTTTATTTATCTATTTACATTCAAAAGAAATAGTATTTCAAAATAATTATAAATATAAACTAAAAAAACAAAGAAATTGGAAACTGTTTAAAAAGTTATTAATGCAAGTTTTAATAATAATAGTTATTTCATTTATTAGTTTCATAACTTATTTAATTGGAACAAGTCACCATGAGGGATTAGAGTATTATTTTATATATATTAATCTATCTCATGTCTATGTATTTACTGTATTCATTACAATTTTTGTTGTAATTATATGTGAATATATAAATAACTTTTTAGATGAAACATTTTTATAGGAAGGAAAATATGAAAAAGAAAAAATTATTAATTATTACATGGTCATTTATTTTATTACTTTTTATAATTCCATCTAATTTTTATTTTATGCAAAAGCAAAATGTTGAAGAGCAGATTCAATTAATACCAGATGATCAAATTGTTGTAAAAACAAATCCTCGTGATCCAAGTACAGGGCACCTAAGTTTGACAAAAGAAGACCAAGTAGCAATTGAATCAATTGAAGGCATTAATGATATTGAATATGGTGATTTTAATCAATTTTTTGAATATAATTATGCTCCAACAGTTATTGTAAATTATTACCAAGCTGAACAATTATTTATTAATATTAAGCAATTGAATGAAAATATAAAAATTGATCAAGAACTTAATTATCTATATGGTCATGCAATAACTAAAGATAATGGAGCTGTAATAAGTGAAGATATTGCCAATGATTTATTAATGTGTGTTAAATGTGAAAGTTATAAAATTCAAGATTTAATTGGACAAACAATTGATATTAATGAAGTTGAATTAGAGATTGAGGGTATCTTCAAACAGAGCAAATTAAATACAATAAACACACAAAATCAAATGTATGGACCAGATGATAAATTAATTGAACAAAAAATTTATGAAAATGGATTTTTTACATATGCAGATTTAGGTGATCATAGATCAATTGAAGATGAGGTAGAATCATGGAATGATAATATTGCTCACTATTCAAATGTTGATGGTGTAAACAATTATGATTTAAAAGTATATAAAGATGTTGAATACATTGATGAATATGGTAACAAGTACATTAATAATGGAATTGATTATCAAAAAAGTGTTGATAATGGTGTTGTAGGTATGATTAATCCTGAAAATGTCAATCAAGTGTATGAAGATTATTACCCAGATGCAAATATTACATTAAGTATTGATGCAGATAAAAATTATATAGTATCAGAATTAGAAAAGATTGAGAATATTGATTTGATAATTTCAAACCAATTAACATTTCTTGATGTGACAAACCATTTGAAATTTATTATTATATTTTTAATCACTTATTTAATTATTACCTTAATTTTAATCACTAAATATTTAAAAAGTAAATCAGATTTTATCAATGCAATTATCATATCAACAATATTAGTGTTGATAACACAAGTAATTGCCGTAATAATCGGATATAATTTCTCAATAATGACCTGCTTTATATTTATTACTTTAAATATTATAATAATATTAATAATATATTTCAAATATTTAATTCAAAAAAATAAACAATTAACATTTGAAAGGAAGAAAAATGAATAACATTTTAGTTGAAGTTAGTAACTTATCATCCAAAAGTAAAAAAAAGTATATATATAAAGACATTAATTTCAAAGTATCAGATGGAGAAGTTATTGGTCTGCTTGGACACAATGGTGCCGGTAAATCAACAATGCTGAGAAATATTGCAAATTTAGAAATACCGCAAATAGGTGAAGTGTTTATAAATGGTCAAAAAAATGATATTAATCAGTTAAATAAAAATATTATATTAATACCAGATGATATTATTTTATTTAAAAATTTATCAATCAAGCAAAACTTTGAAATAGTTTCTGCTAATCACAAGTTTGATCAAGTTTTTTATAAAGAATATATGAACAAAATTAAATTAAAAGATGATGATATAATCAACCAACTTTCCAAAGGTAACCAAGAAATTGCTCAGTTAATTATGTTCTTAGCATTAGATGTAAAAGTTGTAATGCTCGATGAACCTTTTTCAGCAATTGATATATTCAGAAGAGAAATTATTATTAAAATGCTCATTGATATATCTTTAAAGAAAGACAAATGTATTATTATTACAACTCATTTAATTAATGAAATAGAAGGTGTTTTAACAAGGATAGTTTATTTACATGAAACAGAAATTATCTTTGATCAAGAGATGGATCAAATTAGACAAGAAGCAGATACATTATTTAT
>CALDDH010000009.1 GCA_937936465.1 uncultured Mycoplasmatales bacterium
ATTCATTTGGTGAATTTTCATTTTCAATTAAATAATTAATTTCAATTCCACCATCCATCATTTGAATTTCACTTGAATATTCTTCTGCTTCATTTTCATATATTATTTCATTTTCATCAGTTTTTTTATATTCTAATTCATCATCTTCTTGAGTTATAGAAAGAACATCTTCTTGATTTTCTTCTATATTACTTATATAAACCTCGCTTGTATCTTTATCAGTAATTATTTCTACACCATTTTCTTCTAAAATTACTTCTTCGCTTGTTTCATCAATAGTATCTGATGAGTCATTTGTTATTTTTTTATCAATTTTATTTGATGTTAGTATATCTGTTTGTTGATGATTTTTTTTAATTATTTCATTTGCTGAAAATATAATTGGTGATATTTGAAGCACTATAATTAAAATAACCATATTTGATATTAAAATTTTTAATGTATAGTTATTCATTTTACCCCCCTTATTTTCCATAAATAAAATAACCTCACTTATATAATCATTATATCATTTCTAATATTTATTTAATTGATTATTATGTTTCTTTTTCTTGATTTCTTCTTAAGCCAATTCAATGATTGCATGTGTTTTAACTTGGTATTTCTTGTCAATAAAACTTGCATAATTTAAATAGATATTTTCCACTTCTATTAATATACTTATTTTTGAATCTATTACCTTTAATATTTTATTCATTTCATTACGATTCGATTGATTACTTGTATCTTTATTTTATTCATAAAATTTCATTAACATTTGAATTGTTTTATCAATTGATGTTAAATCAAATTCTTCTTTATATTGCTTTAAGAATTCATAATTCTTTTGAATATGTTTTCCTTTTTGACATAATCTCTTTTTTATAATATTGTATCAATATTAATAAAGTTTTGTGTCACATATATTATAGACTATCCAAGTTTACTTTAATGCACTAATAACTTAATTTAATTATTATTTATTAAGTAGGTGATATAAATTATTTTAAATTTATTTTGGGAATAATATAATTCATCATTTATTAACTTTCAAAATTTTATTTTGAGTGATTTTATTTTATCATGGTAATAATAGTATTAGATAAGTTATTGCATTAAAAAGACATATCTAGTATGGTCTTTTAATTATCAGATTATAATTTTACTTTTATTTAAGTGTTTTTATTCTCCTTTGGCAATAATATAATTAGAGGCTTTATTTCATTTAAAAAAGCATAACAAGTATGCTCTTTTTATTACCAGATTATAATTTAATACTGTCTATTAGAAATTTATTTTATTTTTTCATATTTTCCCTCTTCATATAAATGCATGTCTCTGATCAACATAATTATTGGTTTTATTAAAAGTAATATAGATCCAATTACAAATAACCACGTTCCTAAATAAGTTGTTTGTTCCTTAAAAAACAATATTGACCCTATCAAAAACAACGTTCCTACTAAGATTTCATTTATTGTTAATATTATTATGTATATACTTTTTTTCTTACTGTTACTGAAAACAAATTCCTTTTTTATATATTTTCCTTTAATTTGCATTTTTCTCCAATTTTATTAATTTTTTTGTTAAATATATTATAACAAAATTGATTTTTCAAATAATTATATTAATTTATTAGAAAAATGGTATAGTAGTTTATCTATTTGATAATTCACTATTTTATTAATGAGCTAATTTTAATGTGTTTGAATTGATTTTAATTTGTTTTGGTAATAATATAATTAGATACTTAAACTAATAGTTAATTGACTTCTTAATTAGTACTTTCAAATTCTTCTTTTAAATCATCATACTTAATTAGCTGATCACAGTTAATTTCTTTTCTATTTTTTCTACACATTTCAGATCCTTCATTTGTAATTGTTAATTCTTCTACTACTCTTTGTGCTGGTATTTCTTCTGTAGCTTCATTTATTAATACCTTTTCCCCTGTAATTACTACTTCACCAAAGTCATTTTATATTCTAACTTGCTTTTTATCTGTACAGTTAAAACTTTCTTCTTGTGCTAATGGTTTTCCTTTATTTGATCCATTACCAACATCTTGAAATACAGCAATTGTAGTTCCTCCATCATAATCAATTGTTAGCTCTTGATTAGGTATATCTTCTCCGCATACTAATATCGTATCATCAAATGGTGCATAACTAAATGTTTGATTAAATGGTTCACTATATACTGCTTCCTTTACAGGTATTTCTTCGGTTAAATAAGTAGTGCTTTTCGTTTTACTCCCGTATACAGCAATTATATAAAAATAACTATTACACAACTTATTATTATTACTGTTAGTTTTTTATGTTTAAAATTATGATATTTTTTTTCTTGTTCTAGTCCATAAATATTCCCCTTATTATATTTGATTAAGATATGTTTAATTATAGCATTTATTAGCTAAATTTTTATCTTAAACATTTATAATACTTATGTTTTTGATTACCCACTTATGATTTAGAACTATTTGATATCTATTTTTATATTTATTTTTGAGTGATTTTAATTTGTTTTGGTAATAATATAATTAGATAAGATATTGATAGTTAAACTATTTTAAATTTAATCGTAAAGGTTGTTACTTGATCTATAGATATGCATTTAATTGTTGCATGATGTTGATCTGTTATTACTTTAGCAAGTGAAAGACCTAACCCAAAACCTTGAGAGTTTCTTGATTCATCTGCACGGTAAAATCGTTCAAATAAATTATTTATTTGATTACTGCTTAAAGTTTCAGAACTGTTTTCTATTATTAAAATAGCTTGATCTTTTTTCTTTTTTAAACTAATATTAATTATTTTTTGTTGATCATTATATTTAATCGCATTATCAAGTAAAATAATTAATAATTGTTTAATCCTATCTGCTTGTCCATTAATATAAATACTATCACTTATATTTATATTTAATTTAAAGTCTTCTTCATACATTTTTACTTCCATTGCACTTATAGCATAGTTAATTTGATTTGATAAATCAATCTTTTCAAAAGTCATTTGTTTTTTTTGAAAATCTACTGTTGACAATTCAAGTAGTGTTTCAGTCAATGTTGTAATTCTATTTGATTCATCAATTGCAATATCAAGTAGTTTTGGATCACTATCATGTTTATACAATTGTAAGTTAGAAATAATTACTGAAAGTGGAGTTCTTATTTCATGAGACACATCAGAAACAAAGTCTTTTTGTTTATAATATGCTAGTTCAACTGGTTTAACAGCCTTTTTAGCTAGAATTGTTCCAATTGCAAGTGCTATGATTGAAAAGATTAAAAATGCCCAACCCAATGAATAAAGCAAACTATTTAAGTAGTTAATATCATTTGTCACATTTATAAATTTAATACTTTCTGGATAAACTCGATATGCTATTTTATTACCTTGGTAATCAATTATTTTATCTTGATTATCTAGTGCATCTTCCACTAACATTTGGTATTGCCGATCAGTTAAATCATAATTTGAATTATCATATAAAAGTTGTTGGTCATCTGTTATTAATATATTAATTTCTTGATTACTATTTAATTTATCAGGACTTATCTTTTTATACTCTGAATTTAATCGATTGCTTATTTCACTATGAACAGATGTATAACTTAAATAAAAAATTAATGAAAATGATATTAATAAAATTATTAGTATACTTATGACATATGTAATTATCATCTTTAATTTTAGTTGTTTAAACATTTTGTTCCTTAAGTGTATATCCAACACCACGAATTGTTTTTATCTCTACGTTAGCATTTAATAATTTTAATTTTTTTCGTAAGTAACTAATATATACTTCCACATGATTATTTAAAACATCACTATCATGACCCCATATTTGCTCAATTATCTTTTCTTTTGAAACTGTATAATTGCTATTATTAATTAAATATTCCAGTAAATTAAATTCTTTTAATGTTAAATTAATTGTTTTATCTTTAACGTTAAGAGATAGATCATCACGAATAATCATCATATTAGCAAATGTATTATTAGTTAAAACTGTATCTTGATACTTACGCCTTAAGTTAGCTTTAATTCTAGCTATTAATTCATTGAAATCATATGGTTTGACGATATAATCATCTGCCCCTAAATCCAAACCGGTAATTCGGTCTTCAATCTCACTTTTAGCAGTTGTTAAAATAATTGGAACATTAATTTGTAGATCACGCACTTGCTTTAAAATGCTTAAGCCATCAAGACCCGGTAGCATAATATCTAATAAAACAAGATCATAATCTTCTGTTTTAATCTTTTCCAAACCTTTGCTTCCATCATATATTAAATCTACTTGATAATTATATCTTTTTAAATGTTTTTGGGTAGAATTTCCTAAATAAATTTCATCTTCAACAATTAGTATACGCATTGAACTCCTTATGTTTATTATACATTATATTTCATAAATAAATTATATTAAATGAATCTTAATTAAAACTTAATTTTTATTGATTATTAATGCTTTATAAAATTTCACTTTTAAGTTTTAATTAAGAGATAAGTATTATTATGTTGTTATACAAAAGGAGGAATCATGGCAAAAGCATTTTTTTACAGTTACGAATATAAATATATTATTAAAAAACATCAATATAATGAGTTAATTTATTTTGAATTTTTCCACTCTACTTTAACAATGGTTCACACTTTAATTGTTTTCTAAAATATTTATTTATTAGATAATTTTATATTTAAGTTTATATTAAGCTTTAAATTATATTATTAATTAAGAAGGAGAAACTATGACAAACAACAATACAAATAATTATTACTATATTATTAATGAGAATCAATATATAAGTTTAATTCAAGATATGCATAAATATATTTTACTCAATAACCTTAATCAACAAAATAGTTTGGATATCAACAAGATGAGAATTCAATTACATAATAAAATAAATATAGATGATTTGAAAATAACAATAAATAAAAGTTTTTATAATGCAGATCTATTTGTATTGAAAATAAATATTAATTGTAAATACAGTCTACCTGACTGGTTTGAAAACTATTTAATTGAAAATCATATTGAAAAAAACAAAAACATACATTTTGATCATTCAAATTCAAATAAAACATTGACTAAAACAAAAGTATATAATCATTTAGTTAAAAAACATATGCATTAAAGACTAAAACAAAAGTATATAATCACTTATTTAAAAAACACATGCATTAAAATAATACAAAAAAAATTAATTTTATTTAACTAATTCATTATATTCTATTAAATATATAAATTTTGTTCCTTATTCAATTAATATCAAACTATAAATTTATTTTGCCAGTTGATTTAAATCAATTATTTGATTAGCATACTTATGTAAATCTTGATTGTGTGTTACCATAATTACAATTTTTTGATTCTCTGTTAATTCTTTTAATATTTCCATAATTGCAGTTGTGTTATCAAGATCTAAATTACCTGTTGGTTCATCAGCTAAAATAATTTGTGCATCTTTTAAAAGAATTCTTATAATACTTATCCGTTGTTGTTCCCCACCAGAGAGTGTATATACTTTAGAATTTATTTTATCTTCTAAATTAAATTTTTTTAGTTGCTTATATATTTGATCTTTTTTATTTTTCACTTGACTAAATTCAAGGGCTACTAATAAATTATCATATACTGTTTCTTCATCAATTAATCCATAACTTTGGAAAATATAACCAAATTTATATCTGAAATTTTTTCTTAATCCCAGATCATCTTTAAATCTTATCTCACCAAGATAATTTTGATCAATTCCACTAATCATATTAAGAAGCGTTGTTTTACCGACACCACTTTTACCGGTAATTACAATAAAATCGCCTTTATCAGCAGTAAAACTTAAATTTTGATAAACAACTTTATCTTGGTATTTTTTTTCTTTAATATTAACAGTTAATTCACTCATGTATAACCTTTCTGATGTTAGTTTTTTGTTTAAACATTATGATATCTATGATAATAATTATTATATATATCGCTATGAACAGCCAATTAAAATTATATAAGCTAAGAATCATCACTAACATAAAACTCACTATTTTAAATAATAAATCTAATAATATTTCATTTTTAAAAATTTGAAAATTTGAATATCCAAAATAATATTTTATTGTAATCTTTTTTTTCTTTCTAAAAATACTTATATCAATGACCATATTATTAACATAAAATAGTAACATAATAATACTAATTAAAACTATAATTAATAAGACAATTAATTTTTCTAATAAATCTATATATTGATAGACAGAATCATTTTTAAGTTCATACTCATTAATATATTTTTCTATATTTAAATCAATTATTAATTGATTAAATTCTTCTTCTGAGATATCAATGAAATATAATCCTTTATTATCACCGACTAAGTAATTTATATCTTGATCATGCAGAACATGCACGAGAGGATCAATTGCTACATATCCACTTTCCATAAATGTTTGTGGATTTATATAGACATCTCGATTAAATGTTAAGTACTCTTGATTACAAGGTATGTCTATAATATTCACCTTATCTGGCTTATATAAATCCCCAAGATCATCCTTAATTTCATCTTTATGACAAACAGGCATTAAAAAGTTTTCTTGATCATCTTCCAAGTCTTGTTCTACTCGGTTACCTTGCATATCTTTTATTTCCATTTCTTCAAGGTAATTTTGATTGACATCAATTAAATTACAATATACCGTGTTGTAATAAGGGTTTTCACTACAATATTGATTATTACTAACTAACTTTCTGGAATCAATTAATAGTCCATTATAGCGATCAACTGTTTCTTTATATAGTAAAGAACGTGCCTGATCAACATCTTCTGAGGGATCATTATGATTATAACTAAAGATAGTTGTAGCATATTGATCATATTGATCATATATTTTAATTGATTTATGTAAATCATGTACTTTCACTAAACTAGTTGTTATGAAAAATATACATACAATCACAAGTGCAAATAATAAATATTTAAATGAGATAAATACAAAGTAGATAAACTTGCCTCCAACATAATTATTAATATACTTAAAATTAACTTTCCTTAAATATATTTGTAAATTAAATAGTAAAATGATTAGTATTAAAATATTTAAATAAATTAAATTATCAAGTAATAGAATTTTTAAATATAACAGAAAATTAAGTTGATGAAATAAAAATAATATGATACTAAATAACCCTAAAAAAATAATTAGTGACATAAACAATGGATAGAGCATCTTTGAAGTAAACTTTAAGTATATTTGGTGTGAACTATACCCAAATACTTTATATAAATTAATTTTCTTTTGATGTCTGTATATATATATTAATGAATATCATAAACAATAGTATTTCTATAATGATGATTAACTTTAAAATTTCATTATTATTAGGTAAAAAATATGAATCAGTCAATGTAGCATCATATCCAGATTGTTTAAAACTTTCAATCATTTGATTTAATGTATTACTATCTTCACTATTGACAACAAGCGTTGCTTCTTCAATGTTAATATTTTCTATTTGATTCAAATCATAAATATAAATATTATCAATTACATTTGGATAATTTATATATGTTGATTCGCCAATATCAATAAGATCATTTGTTAAGTAGTCTTGATCAGTATAATCATCAAGATTAGAAATATAATATATTGATTGGTCATCATCACCTTTTTGAAAGTAATGAATCATTACACCATAGTCTTTAGCGACTTGCTCCGTATCACTAATAATTTGATCATTTGTTTTATTTCCACTAACATCATTTATTGTAATAAATGACCCTGTACGAAAATACTCATCTTCAAAATATTGAAAGTATTGAAAGAGTGATAAAAAAGATATTGATAATACAATTATCAATATATTTATTTTTAAATATTTATTTAACATTTACTGCTACTAACATGATTCATGACCAGCTTGCGCTATTTGATCCCCAGGAAACTGTACTTCACTGGCATTAGCCCAAACATCCGCTGGCTCATCAACGCAAGTTGTATTACCCGTTCCTTGGTTATATATTGCTGCCCAATGATCTTCACTTGGATGGTGATAATCACTCCAAACACTTGCAGCATTAGAACCATGATTCCATGTTCCTCCTTGATAATCACTCGCACTAAATGCTAATATATTAATCCCGACTAATAAAAAGATAAAACTTATTATAGTTATTTTTTTCATAATCCTCCTCAAATATTACATAAATATTATATCACTTTAAAAGTTATTCATCAAAAAATTTTTTCGCTTCAAAGTACTGATTTACAATTAATTACTTCTTCAGTTGATACTCTAATTCAACAAAATTATTGGAATGCTCAATTCTTGTTAAGTTATAATTAAACGTTTTCTTGTTTTGAAAAAAGCGAATACCTGCTCCTAAGATAATCGGCATTTGGACAAGAATAATTTTATCTATTAGACCTAAATCTATTAATTGACCAGCTAAGTTTCCTCCACCTAAAACAGCGATATCTTCTTTCAGTTTTGGGATGATTTCTTCTAATGCCTGACGCCAATAAATGCTTTACCACTTTCTTATTTATCTTTACATCAAATATTAAAAATAAAAATAAATTAAAGGTTAATCTAAATTAAGGACCGATAGGTAAGATATTTCTTTATCACTAAATGTTTTAGTAAAGCGAATAAATAGTCCTGTAATCTTTAATTTTAATCTATTTTAGTTAATGTTAAGTATGAATTAGTATATGAATTGTCTTGTTTCAAAATAACTAATTTTAACCTTTGGTATTCATCTACATATATTTCTAATGGAAAATCTTGCTGACTTAATGCACCTTGTTTACCTGCATTCATATTATACACAGTTTCACCTGCTTGGAGGTTAGCATCAACTTGATATTTTCCTTCACAAATCATTGAGCCTTGATAATAATTACCAGTTGTTAAATTGATTATTTCTTGATCATTATAATCATCCATCTCTGATTGTGCTATAAATTCTAATTTACCTTGTTGGATTGTTAAATTTGCACCTGCACTTAATGAGATGTTTTGTAGTATCGTTTGATCTTCTAATACATATTGTCCACTATATAAAATAGGGTCTGAATTATTTTCAATAGTAATAACAGTATCTCCCGTTACATATATATCATAATTACCCTGATTACTTAATCCAATATCTATTGAATCATCTTCAGTCATTTGAAAATCTGTTAAATTAAATTTAGTAAAACTTATCAATGAAATAATATATAAAATAATTAAGGTACTTATTATCACAATCACAAATAATTTTTTTTTATTCATTTACTATTTCCCCCGCATCCATTTCGATCAAATAATCAGCTATTTCTTTTAATTCAAGGCTATTATGGGCAGCAATTATTATTATTTTACTTTTCTTTATACTTGATAAATAATTAATTAAAGTAGTTGAAGAACTTTTATCTAATGAGTTTAATGGTTCATCTAATATTAAAACATCAGGATTACCAATTAACGTTTGTGCTAAAGCAAGTTTTTGATTCATTCCTAGTGAATATTCTGCGACTTTTTGATTATTATTTGTATCAAGTCCGACTATTGTTAAATAATTCATTAATTCTTTGTCACTATCAACATTACCTTTGTACTTATTAATTATTTTTAAGTTCTCTAAACCCGTATAATCTTTTAATAACTCTGTATGTCCAATTATTAATCCAACATCTTTTAAAAACTTATTATCTTCTAATTTATTTTGATCTTGCAAGATATGACCTGATGTTGGTTTTATCAATCCGACTATTGCCCTTAATAACATTGTTTTACCGCTTCCATTGATACCCTCTAATAAATATATATTACCTGTATCAAATTGATAAGAAACATCATTTAAAACTAAATTATTTTTTATTTTCTTACTATAATTTTCAATTGATATCTTCATAAAAAGTCCTTTCTATTTAAAACTTGAATACTACATATTAAAAGTAGTATATATTCAATAAAACTTATAATTGGATAATATACATAATTAATTTGATCAAACTGATTGTATACATCATTTCTTGAACTCATTGCCCCATTAAAACCAAACAGATATAGCAGTTGATAATTACTATCATATACAAAACAAAAGGCACTAATAATTGTAATTACAACTGATATTGAGATGATTAAATAAAAACTAATTTCAGCATTTGTCTTTAAATTTATTAATAAGTATAACTGACTAATAACTGTAAAACTAATTAATAACTGCATTGATGTAATTAGATAATTTTGATAATCGTATATATCAATTGAATTATATAATATGAGTGCATTGATAATTGATAAAAAGCTAACATAAAATAATAAATTTAGAAATATTTTTAAAGTATAGTTATATAACCACTTTATTTTTGTTTTTTTATAAACAAAATTTAAATAGTAATATTTATTAATATCTTCATTAACATCATTATATATAATTAGAACTCCACCAATAAAATAAATCATCCAAAATATAAGTGTCACTAAATCAAAGTTTGGTGATTGGCCATAGTATATTTGGCTTAAATAAGTTATTTGGTCTTTATTAGTTAGTAACACCAATCCGTATATTAAGCTAGTTATCATTGTTATAATCATTGTTTTTTTCATAATTTTCCCTTCAATCTAAATATTGTTTATTTTTAATCAAAAATTGATATAAATAATCAACTGTTAATACATAAAACAATAAGATAAATAAATTACCTATAATCAAAAAAAACAATGAATAATTAACTTCTGTGCCAATAAATACTCCGATAGAAACAACTATTGATGGAAGCATATCTAAGATGTTGCTATACTGTAATTGAATAAAATATAAAACATATACAATACTAATTGCAACGAAATCACTTATAAGCCAATGATAATATATTCTAAACAATTGACTAATTATTGCTACTAATAATAAATACAGATTTAATAAAATAAATTGAAAGCATATAATAAATAAGTTATTCAAATTAATGACTACAAATATATTAAACATTATAATGGAAATCAATAAGTATACTATGCAATATGTTCCTGAAAAAGCAAAAACCTGTTTAATCATTTTTTTTCTAATATAATTTGTATAAAAATTTTTTTTAGTTTTATAACTAATAATTAAATTTTCTAAGTTTTCATTTTCAATTTCCAGTGACCAAATAAATAATGGAATTAAAACAAGTGTAATTATCTCTTTAGAAAACGGTGAATAATATCCTTTATTGAAATTCATAAAAGCCTCAACTTGATCAGTTTCTCCCAGTAAATTTCGGTTAAAAATAACAATAACCATCATTATTATTATTATTACAGTCTTTGATTTAATTTTCATATTAAATATAATCTTTCTGTCTCTTATATTTTAAGTAAATTATACAATTTATCACACTTAAAAATAAAAAAACAATTATAAAACTACTAATATATTCTGTAAAACTTGTATCTCCAAATGGTTGCAATATTTTATTCGCTCCAACAAATGGTATTAAGTATAAACTAAAATTAATAATAAATACAATGCTGTATACTTGTACTTTTTTCATTGGCATTAACGACAAACCAACAGTAAGCATACCGATCATACCAGCATATAAACTAGCATTGATAGTATATATATATACTGTTGCCCATGGGTGAAGAACGCGATAATAATTAAATAAATCATCATTAAAATTGATACTTTGCTTTTCAATAGAATAAAATTGATTAATTAATACATTAATAATAATATCAATAGTTTGTAATGATATTATTAGACAAAACCCTGTTAAGAAACCAATTATATATTTAGATTTAATATATTTATTTTTAAATCCAGCATTAATGATGTTGTGATATCCATTATTATGTTCATCAATTATTTTATCACTAAAAATTAATAATATATATATTGGCAAGAACCAATAGATTAAAATAAATTGAATATGACCTTCAGAAAAGGAATTTAAAAAAAATGTTTCGTAAAATGGATATCCTTGATGAAATAATAAAATTTCAATGCTTTCACTTATATATATTAAACAAAAAATGAAAATAATAATTAAACTTTTTTTGCTTAAATATATTTTCCTTAATTCAATACTTGGTTGCACTATTCTCCTCAAAAAATATTTTAATTAATTTTAACTATGGCGTTTGACCCCACTCTTCATCCCAGTTTCCTTTAACAGTGAACTTACTTGGTGCAGCATCATTATCTTCAGCTGTTAAATAATTATCTTTTCTTGAAGCAGAATTTTTTGGATTTTTCCATATTCTTTCATAATTCCCAACACTATATGTATCAGAAATATTATGACCGCTGTAATCTTCCAACCAAAACCTTGTTTTACAATCACTACATTCGCTAGTACTACTAACGTATACAGTCCATAAAGTGGAATTATCATAATCATCTCTAAATCTACCATTATCACGTGAATTATTAAGACCATTAATATTTAAACTGAAATTATCATAATTATGTTCAGCCAACAAATTAATATTCAAGCTATAAATAATTAAAAATAGAAAACTAATAGCATAGGTTATTTTTTTCATAATCTTCCTCAAATATTACATAAATATTATATCACTTTAAAAGTTATTCATCAAAAAAAATTTTTCGCTTCACAGTGCTGATTTACAATTAACTACTTCTTAAGTTCATACTCTAATTCAACAAAATTATTGGAATGCTCAATTCTTGTTAAGTTATAATTAAACGTTTTCTTGTTTTGAAAAAAGCGAATACCTGCTCCTAAGATAATCGGCATTTGGACAAGAATAATTTTATCTATTAGCCCTAAATCTATTAATTGCCCAGCTAAGTTTCCTCCACCTAAAACAAAGACATCTTGTTCTAGCTTAGGTATCATATTTTTCAAAGTATTGAAATCAATAAACTCTTTAATCTTTTGATTACTGTATTGATCTTTTTTACTTGTCACAACATAACTATCAAAATCATCATATGGCCAAGGCAGATCAAAGCTTAGAATATCTAAGTATGTTCTCATTCCCATAATTATTACTTTAGTGTTTTTAATTATATTGAAGTAACTGTTATAAATTGGATCATCTTTTGGCAAGCCTCCTATTTGCTCATTAAACTTATCAAGCCAACTAACTGCTGTCTTTGTATTTTCTTGAGCCATGTACCCATCAATTGATAGTGCTGCATAATAATATATCACAATTCTCCTTTAATCATCATTTGAAATTATTTTCTACTATTTTATTTTAATTTTTTTTAAACCAATCTTTTTGGACCGTTAATACTTGATGTCCATTTTTAGTAATTAAAACTGTATGTTCAAAGTGGGCTGCTCTGTCTCCGTTATACGTAAATGCACTCCACCCATCTTCAGCAATATAAACATCTTCTTCATTTTCAGTAAAGATTGGTTCAATTGCAACAATCATATTTTCAAGTAAGATATCTTTTTGATTTTTATCAACAAAGTTAGGAATCATTGGCTCTTCATGCAACTCACACCCAACACCATGTCCAACAAATTGGCGAACTATTCCTAGTTTATTACTATAAGCAACTTTTTGAATTTCTTTAGATACTTTTTTAACTGGAGTCTTATCTTTAAGAACTATTAAAGACTTTTCTAGTGCAAGTTGAGTTTTATCTAATAACAATTGACTTGATTGAGTAATTTTCCCAATTGGATATGTCCATGCACTATCACCGAAGTACCCTTGATAATCAACTCCAATATCAATACTGATTATGTCACCTTCTTTTAAAACTTGCCCACTCCCTATTCCATGAATTACACAATCATTAATTGCAATACATACAATATCTGGATATCCTTGATACCCTTTAAAAGCACTCTTTGCACCATGCTTGATTATAATATTCTCAACAAAATCATTAATTTCAATAGTTGATATTCCAACCTTTAAATAACTTTGTAATTTAAAGTGACAATATCCAACTATTTTAGATGCATGCCTTATTTTTTCTATTTGTTTATCCGTTTTAATAATCAGCTCATTCATTTATTTTCCTCATTTCTATATACTTAAATTATAACAAATAAATAAAGCTTAAATAAACAAGAATTAAAAAAATATAATAAATCAATTATTTTCTTATTTATTACTCTATTACTGTATTACTGTATTATTGTTTTCTTATTTTCTGAATATATCCGATTCCTATGATACTTATTATTGCACTGATTAGGAAAAAACTATTGTATGATGTGATTGGTGATGGTGAAAATGAAACAATTGTATTAGCAATAATTGGTGCATATAGATCTGGTAAATATCCAATGAATGAGATAAATCCAATTGCTATTCCAATATATGCATTAGGAATTTGTAAGTCATCAAGTAGTGACCAGTATAAGCCTTTAATTGCGTATGTCATAACCGAGGCAAAGAGAATTATTATTAACTTAACGCTAACCCATGGAGTTAATTGTGTTATTAAGACAAGACTTGCTGTAAATAAAATAAAGATAATTCTAAGAATTTTTTCTTTACCATATTTATCTGCTAATATTCCAAATGTAATTCCCCCAACTGGCCTCATCCAAATGATTAAATTTCCAATAAATGCCGTTGTTATTGGTGATAGATTATAAACTTCTTGTGTATAACTAGCATAGTAAAAGGTTGTCCAATATCCTGTGTATCCTGTCATAATAATAATACTTAAATACCACACGCGTTTATTTCTAAGAATTATTTTCAAAAATTTTAGATTGTCAGCAAAATCCACTGATCGATCTTGATCTAATTTATTATCTTTATCTAAAAAGATGGCTAATAAGATACCTACACTTATACAGACAAATGAATATAAATAAACGACCCCTGAAAAACCTTTTGTTGTCAATTCAATGCTATCTGGATCTACTTTGACAATGCTTGAAAAAATAAAAAAAGCAGTAATACCAAGTACACCACCAATTAAACCTTGAACACCATCTAGTGTACCAAATATTCTTGCACTGTCATGATCGCGCGATAAGATTTTAACAGTCTTAATAAAAGCACCCCAAAAACATAAAAGTGTACTTATCCCCCAACCAATATAAATATATGTTAAATATTCCTTCGGTGGAATTTGTGCATAGATGATCCCAATTAATCCTGTACAAACTAATGAAACAACTAATAATTTTTTTGTTGTAAATCGATCTGCTAAACAACCACTTGGTATATAACCTAAAACAAAAAATACACCTAACCAAATATATAATTGATTTAACTCATTGATCGTTAAATCAAATGAAGATAAAATAACTAATTGATAACCTTCACGTAAATAAAGCATTGGGTAGATTACTCCTCCAGCTAGGATTAGTAATAAGACTTGGAAATATCTTTTGATATCGTATCTATCCATATATTACCCTTCAAAATCAATGGCGCATGTAATGGATAGAGTATAACACTATTAATCTAACTTAAAATCTTATATATGCTTTTATTCATTAATAATCTTAGTTTTTTGATACTTTACTTGATGATAAACAGATATAGTTTAAATAAATTATAATATTTATAAGTAATAAATCATTTTAAATCGGTGCCACATTAGTTGTTTATTTATAAATACAGCTCATATTAAGCTGTAACTCTATAATATAATCTTAACTTAAAATAGGATTTATTATTTATAAAGTAGTATGAAATACTAATCAAACTTAAATAAAAGACAAATAAAAATAAATAAAACCTTAATTAAAATTAAGGTCTTTTGTCTATGATATTTCTTGATCATTAAAAGTTTTTGTAAAGCGAATAATTAATCCAGTAATGACAAGTGAAACAACAATACTTAAAATAATTGATATAAATCTACTATCAATTCCAAAACCAATATCTGGATCACTAAATAAATAAATCATATTAATAATAAATAAAATAATTGCTGGAATTAAAGTTACTAAATAATTCTTGTGATAGTATCGTAAATAGGCAGTTGATGTAAAGAGTGTTAAGACAGCTAACATGTGATTTGACCATGTAAAGTATTGCCATAATGTTGAGAAGTCAATAATTGTAAGTAATAAAATAGATGATAAGAAAATTGGAATTGCTAAGATCAAACGATTTTTGATTTTAACTTGATTAAGATCAATAAATTCACTAATAATTGTCCTTAAACTTCTAAATGCTGTGTCACCTGAAGTAATTGGTAAAATAACTACAGCAACAATAACAAGCCAAGAGAAATAACTTCCTAAAGCAACTGTTGCTATTTGGGGAATCAGCTCTGGTGCAGTTGCTACCGCTATTTGACTTGGGCTAAAGATCATCATTGTAACAAGTGCCCAAATCATTGCAATTATTCCTTCTACTACCATCATTCCATAAAATACTTCACGTGATTGACTTTCACTTTTAAGTGTTTTAGCAACTATTGGTGTTTGCGTAGCATGAAATCCAGATATTAAACCACATGAAACCATCACAAAGAAACCAGGAATAATTAGACTTCCTGTTTGATCTTCCCAACTCAACAGCATATCAAGTTCAAATGGTTCTGGCGTAATTGAGCCACTAAATGCTTGCATCACAACTGAAATAAAAGTAAGTAATGTTCCAACTAATAAAAGAACAGCAATATATGGATAAATCTTACCAATTATTTTATCAATTGGTGTAATAGTTGAAATAATATAGTAAATAAAAATAATTAGTAAAATTAATTTATATGGAACACCGAAGTTAACACTTATTAATTCAGCAGGAGATGTGACAAAAACTGTTGCAACTAAAATTAATAATACAACGCTAAAGATTGTGAATATAACATTAGTCCAACTACCAATATATTTAGTAGCTATTTCAGGTAAGTTATAGCCTTTATTTCTAATTGAAATAACACCGAATACATAATCATTAACTGCACCAAAAAAGATATTACCAATTGGAATAATTAGTAGTGCAATTGGTCCAAAGACAGCAGCTGCAATTGGACCATAAATTGGACCAGTACCTGCAATATTTAATAGTTGGATTAATTCGTTCTTCCTTTTAGATAATGGGACGTAATCAACACCATCTTCGCACTCATATGCCGGCATCCTTGCATCATTATTAATATTTAACATCTTAGAAATATATTTAGAGTATGTCATGTACCCACCAACTAAGATCACAACCCCAATAACAAACAATAATAACATCTATCCCCCAGAAATAATTTAGATACAATTGTATTTAATATTTTATACATTAAATTTAGTTTATATTTATTATAATAACATAACTAACTTATATTTATTTCTAGATTTCAAAATATATTGTATAAAAAAAAGAATTGACTTTACATCAATTCCTTTAGTACTCTGGTGTACCAACCGCTTTTATACCTTCCAACCTGGCATGGAATCTCCGCTTTTATACCTTCCAACTTAGCATGGAATCGCTGTTAAAATATTTTTACATTTATATTATAACATAAAATAACAGTAATGTCTATTGAGTTAAATATAGCTAAATACTTTTATTATTAATAATTATAACTCTAATCCAAAAACTTTTTAATTCTATTTAATTCATTTGTTTGATGCTTTGTTTTTAATCTGATGATATCTGCATTAAATTTTTTATGCAATCGATCTTTTATTTTGTCACGCTCTATTTGTTTTTCTTCTTCATGAGTAGACCCATCTACTTCAATAGAAAGCACATGTCCTTTACTAATATTTTCACTAATTAAAAAATCAACATGTGATTCTGCCTTTATGAAATTAATCTCCTCTTGTGTCAATTCAATATTACCTTTATATACCCTAACTTTATTTGTATTGTTATTATTTGAATTATATTGATTGATGAATAAATCTTTTAATCTGTATCTACGATATAAATTATATTTTCCATTATATTTTGATAATATTTTTTCAATTTCTTCTTTAATTTTCTGTTCTGCTGGATTATAATCATATTGTTTACCAGAGTATAAAAAATCAAACATTGTAATTTTTTGATACATTCTTTCATCAAAAGTGTGATACATAATAAATTTAGTTAAATCTGAAACTAAATTATTTTCTTTTGTAAAATCCTTAGATACTAATGTAAACTTTTCTTGAGCACGTGATACTGCTACATTAATGAAACTTGGATTATTTAAATACATAGTAACCTCCTCTCTTGGTAACGTTAAATAGATACTTCTTGCTTCTCTACCTTGATATGAGTAGACAGTCGGATAACTATTATCATTTTTATAAGGATTGATAATCCCTTCTCCATCTTTTAAAATTTCTCGTTGATCCAAGGCTTTTTTTTCAACTTCTTTTGAATTTTCACATTCAATAAATTCCATACTTTTACCTGTTGATTTTGTATGAATTTTTAACATATTGTCGTAAAAAAAAGTGTTACAAAAATGAATGATACTTCTTTCACAACGATAATGTTCAAGTAACATAATTTTGGATACATCCTTAATTTTCTCACCAAATAACGATAGAAAGCTACCTTTTAAATTTAAACTTGTAAAATCATCAGCTTTTTTACTTGTTACAATTGGTGCAAATTGCTTTTCATCACCAACTACAATAATATTTTTAGAACAACCAATAAGCGATATTCCCTCATATATATTCATTTGCGATGCTTCATCAATAATTAAATAATCAAATTGAAAATCCTTTGGCATTAACTTATATAATGAAAATGATGTTGATCCAATTATTGGATAAACTTTAATAAATTGCTTGAAATTTTCTTGTTTGAAATTCATTGTACTTTCCAGAATTGTTTGGGTTTCATTTTTCAAAACATTGATTGATTCTTTATTTAATTTTTCAATATCAACTTTTGCTAATTGTTTTTGTATTTTGTTTATTTTACTTTCTAATTCATTTATTTTTTTCTCATAAGACTTTCTAACTAAATAATTATAATCCATTTTATAAAAATGCTTTTTCAAATACTTATTTACTTCATTATTTCTTTCAAAAAAATTTATATGACTTAATAAAAGTTTACTATTTAATTTATTAATTAAAAAATTGTCTTGATTATTTTCATATGTATACATTGTTTTAATATATTGATATTCTACTTCAAGATTGTACAGTTGACCTTCTAATTCTGCTTTGACATTTTGCTTTACAAAATATGAATATTTTTTTCGATATTTTTCAGTTAACTCTTGAATTGTACAATTTACTTGGACCTGCTCATTATATGGTTCTTTTTTTATTTCATTAAACTCTTTTGTTTTATCTTTACTCCCAACATTTGCCATTAAATTACCTAAATTATTTTTTTCTAATTTTTCATATACATTTTCAACTGCTGAATTAGTAGATGATATGATAGCGACAGTTTTCTTTTCAATAACTAAATTGGCAACTATATTCAATATTGTATTTGTTTTACCCGTTCCTGGTGGACCATCAATAACTGTATATCGGTTGTCTAAAGCTAATTTTGTTGCTTGATATTGGGTTTGATTTGTTCCAAAAGGGAAAATTAATTTATCACACTTTTGATATTGTTTATTTACCAACCCCTTATTAATAAAATCGATAACTCGCTTATCATTATTAATATTTATTCTATTTATTAAACAAGCATTTCTCTTCTGATTAATATTAAAAATATCTTTAACATTATAGTATTCATTAAACTGCGATAATAATACTGAGAAATCGGTGTTTTCTTTGATTATTTTTGGTTTTATACAAACATTATCACTATTATATGTATACGCTTGAGTTCCACCTTGATATTTAATACTATATTTATTACTAACTTCATTAAAATTAATTGTTTCAATGTTATCTTTAATTTCTGTCTTGACATATATTAATGAATCTTTTATATTTATATTTTTAATAATTTCTCCCCCCGCAAAGCTCTAAATAGTATAGCAAATAATATTAGTAATTATAAATTAATTCATCTATTTCTTGTTTTGTTGCAATTGTATCACTAAATGCCGTCGCTGATCAAGATGCTACTGCAAACTCTAAAATTTTATTTGTTGATTTATTTTCTAGTTTAGACAAAATAAAACATGCAACAAAATAATCTCCAATTCTAACCTTGTTTTAAACTACTTCTTGATATGAATTTATTTTTAAATGTTTTATTTTTGAATAATATTTTGATCCATTTTATCCAAGTGTCACAATCAGATCTTGTACTCCACTGTTTTTTAAATGTCTTCTCCATTGGTAAACTGTATCGTTATTTTGCATGCTATCTTTTAATATATCATAATGTTTAAAGTTATGATAGTAGTATTTTTCATCTACTTTTTGATTAAAGTCTGTACAATCAAATATTGTTTTAGATGATTTTTGAGGTTTAGGGAAATCAAAATTTTTATAATCTTCTTTGTTTAAAAAACCAACAATATATATTCTTTCTCTATTTTGAGGAATATTAGCATACTCTGAAGCATTCATGACCATATACTTCACTTTATAATTTATTTCTTCTAAACTTTTTAAAATAACATCAAAAGTATTACCTTTATCATGAGAAATTAAGTTTTTAACATTTTCTAAAAAAATAACTCTTGGCTTTTTTTCTTATTAAATTTATCTTTTATATCTTTAATATAATTGTCTTCTTCATAAAACTCTTCATAATCACGAATATCAACTTGTAAGTTTTGAAACACTTCCAATTTTAAATGTTTCTTAATAAAACCTTTTTGTTCAAAATTAATTAATGTTCTAAAAAGAATTAAGTTATCTTCCTGTATTATTAATTTTTGCTCATTATATTCATTTCCTTTTCAATATATTGTTGATATTTAATTTTTGATAAATCATCACTCTTATTTTTTTTAATATATATTCTAATTCTTCATAGTCTGTAATAGGTAATCCATGCTTCTTATTACTTAATATTTTATATTCTGGGTAGGCTTTATCTTTTATTTTAATTAATAATTTCAAAATTTTTTGAGTCTTTTTTCACTTAAATAATGATGTTGCTTTTTAATAAAAAATAGACTATGTAAATAATACCTTACCTTCAATTTGAGCGGTAGTAACTGGACCATACAGGCGACTATCTAGGCTTATCATTGAATTATCACCAATTACAAAATATTCCTCCTGCGCTAAAGTATAAAATTGCTTTTCGGGACAATTTTGATCACAATTAGTTGGGTATAAAACATTATTAACATATAAATCATTATATTCATCTATCTTAATCTGATCACCAGGAAGACCAACTATCCTTTTTAAATATTGTTTATCATTAACTTCAGCAACTATAATATCATTACGACTAAGATTAAAATATTCTTGAATTATAATAATATCATTAGCTTTGATCGTTGGCTCCATTGATGTTCCTTGAACAATTGAAAAATCAAAAAATATTGAAGCTAAAAACATCAACCCCAATATAACTATATACTTTATTTTTCTAAGCATAATTTTTGCCCAGCCCAATTAATAACTTCCTTGTCATGACTTACAATAATAATTGTTTTTTTTTCACTTGCTAACTCTTTAAATATGTTCAAAATAATATCACGATTTTGTAAATCTAAATTCCCAGTTGGTTCATCTGCAAAAACAAATGGAGTATCACGTAAAAACACTCTTGCCAATGCAACTCTTTGTTGTTCTCCTCCACTAAGGGTATGAATTTTTTGATTTAAGATACTCGGATCTAAATTAACTTTTTTCAAACATTCAATTAATTTATTTTTTTTAATTTTACCTTGATTAGATGCCAGTTGTAAATTTTCTTTAACAGTCTCCGTTTCCACTAAACCAAAATTTTGAAAAATAAAAGTTATTAATTTACTCCATAATATTTGATGATCTTGATATGGATTTATTTTTTGCTGATTAAAATAAATTTCTCCTTGATCATAATCAATCAATCCACTGAGAATATTTAGCAATGTACTTTTACCACTTCCACTTACACCGTTGATTACTAAAATTTCTCCATTTTCTAATGAAAAATTAATATTATTAAAAATAATTTTATTTTCAAATGATTTTTGTAATCCTTGAACTTCAATTGACTTCATCGTTCTCCTTTCAAAATATTTTTTTTTCTAAGTAAATATACTCTTATTCTTTGACTTACCAATATTTGAATTATCAATATTAAAATCAAAAGTAATGATAAATATATATTCTTAAATAAAACAATACAAATAATTGTAGCTATGATAATAAAAAATGGAATAATCAATAAATCTTCATAAATTTGTTTTTTAAAAATACTTTTTACTTTCCAACCATGAAAATACATTAAGCTATATTTTTTTTGATTAACATTATATTCAATCAAAATCAAATAATAAATAAATATAAAGTAGATTAATAAATTGATTATAAAAGTTATACTTAATGCTACTAATAATTGATATTCAATTATCATTTTTTGATTAGTTCCATCAAGTGTATTTTTAGTTTCCACAATACTTGCTTGTAAATTATTACCTTCAATTAAGTAACTAATTTGATCATACGGATACTGACTTGTTGTTGAAAAATGTAAACTACCTGTTGATAACATTGTTAAATAATTATCAACGCTTAATTGATTCTGATCAACTACTACAATATCTGAGTAAACTTCACCTTGTTTACCAATAAGTGGGTCATAAGTAAAGTATGTTGTTTTATCTGTCCAAATAATATTCAACTCAGTATTATAATCCTCTATATTTTGACAAATACTTTTTACATAACAATCATAATCATATTTAGTATCACTATACATTTGCTCATTCATTTCAATACTAATTTTATCTTTATCTTCTTTATACTGTTCATTAACAATTATGTTATTTGCTCCTTCTTGTAGTTGGGAAATTTCATTTTCCATACCTTGTTCTTTTAAGTATTGTTCATTAACTCGAACCTCACAATTAAAACTAGTACAAGCATTATCCTCTAAATTTGTAGCATAAAATAAAACAGCATCATATTCTTCTTCTAAGTCAATTTTTAAATTTTTTAGATTTTCATTTAATTTAAATTCATCTTCATCTGTTAATAACCCTGTCCACTTTAAAGTGAAGTGGTAATAATTTTCATATGGTTTAAAAACAGCTAAATCTTGATAATCATCATTAATCAAAATTATTAAATAAAAAATTAATATACTTAATATTGATACAATTAAAAATAATAAATATTTATAAAATTTAAGGATTTTAGTAATAATTGTATTTTTTTGATATTTATGTAAATAATTAATCATCTGCTCTTTAGCAATTCTATTAGCAAAGGTATATTTGATTAAATATAACAAAGACAATACAATTATAAAGATGATTAAAAATAAAAGATTAAAAATAACATATGAAATAAGATTATATTTAAAGTAAATAAGGAAAAATAAAATGTAAAAAATTGATAATATTTTCAAGTTTATTAATTCATTATTTAAAAAATGATTTCTACTTTTTTGCCTAACACCAAAAAATTTTTCTAGAGCAAATCTTTCTCGTAATAAAAAACCTTCAAAAATAAATATTAAAATTGTAAAAATAAACATTAAAATGGTAAGAATACATAAATAAAAATATATTGGACCATTATGATAACTTGTTGTTGGAATATTAGCAACAGAGCCTAAATTATTATTAATTAATTGTTTATTAATATATTCTATTTCTGATTGAGGATCATCTGATTCAATTTTGTAGACACCCCCTACTCCATTATTGTAAACTTTACTAATATCACTAAATGTATATTTATCTTCCCTAAAAGAAAATGGTTGCATCCATTTTTGCTCAACCTCTTGATCTATTTCATTATTATATTGATTTGTATAGATTATAATTTCATCTTGTTTATGAACTTCTTTGTAAATCAATTGCTCAGAGGTTTCAAAGATATCAATCACCTTATCAATATTAGCATCATCATTTATTACTACTGAAAACTCTACCCCATCAAATAATTGTTTAGTGACTAGCCCATTCCATAAACCAACTGTCACAAAATATAAAGATATTAATAAGATAATTAAAATTGTTTGTTTAATTACTTTCATTCCACCTCCTTTATGTATTAAAAAAGACATTTAGATAAATGTCTTTAAGTTATTAGCGATAATCATAATATGCTTTATTTCCACCACCTGTTAAATATTGTTGTGTGGCATTAGAAAAAACATCTTTTGATTTCCAACCACCTGACTTATATTCCCCGCCTGAATCAACTGATGAGGCATGTCCCTCATAACCATCATCTGTTGCTTTATATTCTGATCTTAATGTAAATGTCGGAGTATATGTTCCCCTAATCCAATACCCCTTGTTTACATAACCTGAAACAACACTAGCACTCACCATTCCTGAAAAATTAATTAATAAAAATAAAAATATACTTATACTTAAAATTTTTTTCATGTATCCTCCTCTATAATAAAATTATAGCATAGCATTATTTAAAAGTCATTGGTTATATTTATTTATATTTTAATACCATAGTCTTTCAGATGAAAATTAAATCAATAAAAAAAATCTTAAAGTAATAAGATCTTTTTCTATATTAATAAACTCTTTTAAACACAATCATAATATTTAAAACAATTAATTATCAATTAATAAAAAGTAATTTATTACTTTCAGTTTGAAAATATTTTATATCAAAAAACAAGAAAAATATTTTTAGAAAGAATAGTTTTAGTCCCCTTCGTTTTTGGGGTCATCTATATCAATACAAGTTTGTGAAAGAATGTAAATATTATGTTTTAGTCCCCTTCGTTTTTGGGGTCATCTATATCTCTAAAGTCTTGAACAATAACTCCACTTGATAGTTTTAGTCCCCTTCGTTTTTGGGGTCATCTATATCTGGACAAAAGAAACTACCGAAGAGCCAACAGTTTTAGTCCCCTTCGTTTTTGGGGTCATCTATATCAATAACAGATGTTGCAAACAATGTAATATACGTTTTAGTCCCCTTCGTTTTTGGGGTCATCTATATCCAATGATTGGATATATACTTTAATTATAATACTTTATCTTCAATATTACAAATTATTTTTAAACTTTTATATATTGATTTATCCTTATTTTAATTGTTTTTTTTCTATTTCGGTAATAATATAGTCTTATGGATAGTCTATAATATATGTGACACAAAACTCTATTAATATTGATACAATATTATAAAGGAGAGATTATGTCAAAAAGAAAAACATATTCAAAAAAATTTAAGTTAAAAATTGTGCAATTAAAAGAAAGTGTTGTATCTAGAAAAAAATATTACAAGATTATGATTTGAAACACCAAACATTTGATCGTTGGTTAATGGTATAACGCATGTCAAGTAGTTCTTCAAACCCTGAAATTTCTTTAACCGATGAACAAAAGAAAATTTCAGAGTTAGAACGTAAATTACGTCAAGTCCAAAGAGCACGCGATATTTTAAAGGATGCAACCTTAATACTAGGGAGGAAATAATAACTGCTATTAAGGTATTAAATGAAGAAAAAGGATATTCAATAAGTGAATTATGCAAACAATTAAAAATAAGTCGTGAAACATATTATCGATACTTTAGAAAAAATAAAATATTCAAATATATGAAAGAAAACATTCAACGGCAAAGAAAAAAGAAATTTATGGAAGTAGAAAGATTCGTAATATTCTTAATACGTATAATATAAATGGAAAGAAAGTGAAGTTATCTCGCCACCAAATACTTAGAAAGATGAAGTAGATGGGTGGATATATATATGTTTCATAATAGATTTATTTAATCGTGAAATTATTGGATATTCAATCTCCAAGTATCATGATACTGAATGTGTATTGAAATCATTGAAAAATATTAAATTTGATTTGAAGACTACTAGGTTATTTCATAGTGATCGTGGTGGAGAATTTGCCTCTGGTGAATTGTCAGAATATCTAAATAAATTTGATATTACTCAATCAATGTCACGTGCTGGGTGTCCATACGATAATGCAGTTAGTGAAAATATGTTTAAATTATTGAAAGTTGAGGGGATCGATAGGTATTATCAATTTGATAGCAATTTAATGCTGGATGTAAATGAATGGGTCAAGTGGTATAACAATGTACGTATACATATAAAAATCAATTATACTACACCTGTATTATACGGAAAACAATATGAATTAAAAACAGCTTAATTATTAATAGAGTATTTTGTCACATTAAAATTTGACAATCCATCATTTATATTATAACATAATATATAAAACATATAGATTATGCTAAAGTTAAGTAATTATTTTTAATATTTTATATTTCCCTTATTATTTAAAAGTAAAAATCTGATTTCTTCCATTACAATTAAATCTAATTCAATCTTAAAAATATCGTCCTTATTATAATAAATCGTTTTAACTTTTGGTTTTAAACCTTCTATTATAATCTTTTCTTTAAATAATATATCTGAAAAATCAATTTTATACTTTCTAAATATTGTAATTACTATCTCTTTTAAAGCATTTCTTTCTTTTATAAAGTTATTTTCATGTAATACTTTATGGTAAGCTAAAATAATCCCAAATATATTATCATTATCATTTAAATAATCATAGTGATCAATTCTATTTCTAATTGTATTCAAGTCTTTTATATATGTTACTATTTGATCAAATTTTCTCATTTCAGACACTAACCTCATATTTAATTCATATTCAAATTTTATTTTTTTGACTAATAATTTTAATTTTAATTTATTATCTAAGTAATCATGTTTCAATATATTCTTGTTTAATTGAATTAATTTGTTTTGTTTCTCATTAAAAACTTTACTTTCTAATTTATATATTTCTTTTCTTAATTCATTGTATTGGTCTTTTATATCCTTAATATGATTATCCTTTTTATAAAAATCTTCATATTCATGAATATCATTGTTTAAGTCTTGAAAGATTTTAATTTCTAAATATTTCTTAATAAAACCTTTATTTTCAAAATTAATTAATGTTCTAGAAAGAATTAAGTTTTTTTCCTGAATTATTAAGGGTTGTTCTTTTATTTCATTTTCATTGTCAATATATTGTTTATATTTAATTGTTGATAAGTCCTCTCTATCATATATTATTTGCAATCTTTTATTCAATCCTTTGTAGCCCTCACCATGAATAGGAAATCCTTTTTTCCCATTACTTAACAATTGATATTTTGGAAGTTCTTTATCCTTTATTTTTAATAATAATGTAAGAAATTCTAGAAGTATTTCTAATTCTTCTAAATACTTCTCTCTAGTATTATTAATATCGTATTTATTTAAATATTCTGCGTGTTGGACTTTAAAATCATCTTCTTCATATCTTTTGGTTAAAATAGTTTTATACTTCAATGTGTTTTGAATCAATGAAGATATTTCATCTATACTATTGAAAATACTACTCATTACTATATATTTAAAATTAATGTTTAATATTTGGATATTGTTTTTAACCTGATCTAATGTCTTTTTACATTGACATTCAATCTTAGGTATATTTTCATATTCTCTTCCACCTTCTATTTGTTTGATATTATCAAAAATAAATCTATAGTTTTCTTTTATATAATCTCCAAAATTATAACTAATATATTTTTCAAATTTAATTTGATATTGCTTAACTTTACTTTCATTACCATTAGCTAATTGAAGCAATTGTCTTTGTTTTTCAATTAAATCTATATCTTCATTTTTAAATATATCTATAAGTTTCTGATTTTTATTACACAATGTGTCAAAATATTTATTATTTTTGATAGAACATAAAAAATCATTAACATGGTTATATATTTCTTCTAACAAATATTTTATTGCATTATACTTTGTTATATTAAAATCCTTTTGATCAAGACCTAAAATTTGTCTAATATAGTTATCATCTATGCTTCTACTATGATTTATTAGTTTGTGAAACCTAGGTAATGCAGTTTTTTTAATTGCAAAAATATCTAATCCACTATATAATTTATTAATTTTTTCTTGAGTAAAATACATATATATTGCATTACTATTTAATTTAGCTACTTCATATTCCGCTAAATCAAATTCATTAATTTTTTTTGACCAGTATATATTGTATTTTTTAATAAATTCTTCTATAATACATTCATCTAATTTACTATCATCTTTAACATGATATAAATAATTTCTCAACCTTATTAGTGCTAATGATAATTCTGGACTTTCTTTTAGCTCATCAATATCTAGTTTATCTACTTTATTATAGTAACATTTCTCATTAATTGCATTAATACCATCCCCAAATAAATCATTGTATTTATTTTTATCATTATTTTTATTGTATTTATTATTAAATAAATATAATGTTGGAGAAATATTTTGAGCTAACTTTGATTTAAATGTATTTTCTAATTTAATTATTTCTTTTTGATACCTATTATGATTAAAATTTGTACTATTTATATATGTATCATTTTGCATATCATTTTTCAATTCTTTTATAATATTGTATTGTATATTACTAAATATACTATTTTCAATTTTTGACTGTAAATATTTAACTTTAAAATACTTCTTAATCTTTATTTGTTGTTCACTTTTATTTTCAATTAATAATATCTTTTTATAACGACCTTGTATAGTTTGATGAACTAATTTTAAAACCCTTAATGAATCATCTCCTTTAATTAATTTTGTGTCAATTGTTAAATGATTAATTAATTCTTCTTTTCCTTTTTCTTTATTTTCTATATATATTTTAAATTGACTTTGATAATGATTTTTTACTGTATTAATTAATTCAGATATCCCATTATTATAATTAACAGCATTAATTAATGCATTAACATTAAATTTTTCAATAATTTTTTTTATATCACTTTTTATATTTTCATTTATCTTTTTAATTTCATCTTGTTTTTTTTGTTTTTCATTTTTTGACAAATTAGCTTTATCAAGATTAAATGTTTTATATTTAATTTCTTTAAAATATTTTTTTGCATTTATGCTTGGAAATGTAGAATTTAGTTTTTTATTAATTGAGCTAAATTCTCCCAACTTATAATTACTTTTTAAAATACTATCTAATTGTATTTCACTTAAATTTTTATCATAAAACAAAAAGAATGAATAAATTTGCTTTAACATTTCTTCGCTCTTTATATATTCATATAATTTATCATCATCAATAAAATTATTTTTTTCTAATTCTTTGGCAATAAATCTTATGAAGTTATTGAAGTGTTTTATCTTTAAATCACCCATACCTAATAGTAATTTTTCTATTTTTATTGGGTTTTTTTCATCTATTAATTTCTCCCTTGTGAATTGATCAAATGACTTTTCCACATTAGTAGTATTTTTACGATACACACCATCCATATTTATTTCAAATCTACATTTGAAATTATTATTATTATTATTAATTTCAAATAAAAAAAAATTTAAAAATTCATTTATTGCCTTTTTCAATTGATTTCTCTGGATTAATAAATCTCTTTCAAAATCTGTATAATAATCACGAGTTATTTTATGACCATTAATTCTATGTTTTCCATCAGAATACTTTTTATTGAATCTCTCTTTAAATTTACTGTATGATTCATCATTTCCCTTTCTATTAACAATAAAATATTTTTCATTGTTTACACAATCTCCATCTATTGATTTATAAACAATATTTTGGATTTGATTATCTTTGAATTCATAAATTATATTATTTTCAAAATATTTTTCTTTGATTTCACTAATATTGTGTATCTTTTTACCATACTTATATTTATTAATATCAACTCTCTCAATATTATATTGTTTAAATTTTCCTTTTGACATAATTTCTCCTCTTTTGTATTTTTTTCTTCCCTATTTTCTCAATAATATTATAACAATAAAACTTTAAAAAGTAATAAAAAACTTAATCTAAATTAAGGTCTTTTCTTATATTTAAAAATCCTTACTAATCAAAGTAAATAATGATTAATAAAGATTTTTGTAATTTATTTTATTTACTTAATGATTATTACTCTTAGGTTCACTTACTTGTCCCTTTCGTTTTTGGTGGCATCTATATCCATTTCAATATATTCCAGAAGAAAAAATAAGTTTTAGTTCCCTTCGTTTTTGGGGTCATCTATATCAAAATGAAAAGATCTTTACATTTTATATTTAGTTTTAGTCTCATTCGTTTTTGGGGTCATCTATATCAGAAGCAAATACGACTACATTTACGACAGAGTTTTAGTCCCCTTCGTTTTTGGGGTCATCTATATCCAAACACAATTGAAAGATTTTTAGTTGATTAGTTTTAGTCCCCTTCGTTTTTGGGGTCATCTATATCGTAGTATATAATTACCAGTTTACAGTGTTTGAGTTTTAGTCCCCTTCGTTTTTGGGGTCATCTATATCACAAATATTCAAAAAAGGAGGCTGATATATCAGTTTTAGTCCCCTTCGTTTTTGGGGTCATCTATATCCAATGATTGGATATATACTTTAATTATAGTACTTTATCTTAAATATTACAAATTTATTTTTTGTTTTTTTTAGTTTTTTTATCTTTAAAATTCAATTAACCTTGTTTTCCTACTTATTATTTTCTCACTTAATGATTTATCCCCTGCTATTACTTCCATCTTTTCATATTGATTGTTTGGTATGAGTAACATTCTAATATTTGAGTTGTTTGGGCTACTTAGTTTCAATTGACTTTTTAAATTTAAATAACTAGGTTTTTGATTCAAACTTTTTATATACACTGACTCTTGCAACATCATAAAGCCAATTGATAAAATATGCTTTCTAAATTTATTATAATCCTTTGATTCTTTAATATTATTATTTGGAATATCATATATTAAAATGATTGTATATTTAATACTCATAGTGCTCACAATTAGTAACTGGTAGATCAATCTTTTTTATATCATAATTTAAGTAATCAATTATATTATTAATAAATATTTGAACACTTGTTTTATACTCTTTCTTTTGATTATTAATGACTACTGTTTGAAATATTAACTGTTGTAAATATTCTTTTTCAACCTTGGTAAATATATTATCTTTAATCATCAACAAATATACAACATAATCTACCATTGGCCGATATACTTCAATTAAATCATCAGCTAAATTAAAGTTATTAAATTGATTACTGTGCCAAATACCAAGTGCTGGGCTTAATCCTTTGGCAACTATTTGTTGTTTAATGACACTCCTTAAAATTGCATATCCATAATTAAGTCCATAATTTATCTCATCTTCTGCAAATCTAATAAATTTATTTGTATATAATTCTTTAAAATAAATTCTTGCAACTTGTGCTTCAATACTAATGAAATTATCTTTAGTTATTTTTAATTTTAAACATTTTATTTTTCTAATTATAGCTTGATCTTTATTAAAGTGTTCTAATAATAATAATTGATTATCTATTTTTTGCTCTATTATTTTCATAAATAATTTTTGTTTACGACTTTCTTTCCATTTAATTTGTTTCTCTAACCTAGATAATTGTTTATAAAACGTATGAAAAGAAGTAGTTAGTGCCAGTGGGGTATATTTTTGATCACAATAAATAATTGGAACACTATATTTTGCACAAATTATATTTACTGATGCTGTTATGGAGCAATTTGGATTTTCAATTATTAATACTTCTATTTGATTAATTGGAACTTTATTTGTCTCTTCATTGACTACTATGACTATGTTATTATTTTCAACTTTTAGTTTACTCATGCTTTTTACAGTTATGATATTACTCATCTTTAAATCCTTTCTTTGAACTTGATTAATATATTATCTGTTTAAAAAAGCAACTAGTTATTTAATAACTAATCGCTTTAATTGATTTATCTAATTGGTTTCAATAATTCACTTACTTTGTTTAACTTATTCACCCTCATGTAACTGATCTTCTAATTGATCATACTTATTTAATTCACTACACTTAGCTTCTTCTTTATCTATATAGCATGTTTCAGTTTCTTCTTTATCAACTTTAATTGCTTCTGTTACTTCATGGGCTGGTATAACTTCAGTTGCTTCTTGAACAACTTGCTCTTTTTCATGAGCTATTAGAGAGATAGCAACTCCTGACACTGTTATTTCATCTCCCGCTTTTAAAGTTAAGTTATCATAGTTTGTGACATAAAAACTTCCACCTTCTACACCCATTATTTCATTAATACCTGCCCCTATAACATTTCCACCACCTTCTATTGCTTCCAAATCATATTTCCCAGGTTCTATCTTACCTGTATCATTACCTTGTGGTATTAATTTAATTGCTACACCACTAACTTCTAAACTATCACCTTGATCAAAAGTCTTATTATCATAATAATTTGTATAAAACTCACCACCTGCTGTTCCCATGATTAGATTTAGATCTGTTCCTTGAACGTTTCCTCCACCTTCTACTGGCATTAAGTCATATGTTCCAACTGGGAAGTCTTCTCCTGCTATATAGTTACCACTTTGTGATGTTGTAAATTCTTTTTCTTCTCCACTTACATATTGTGATGGACTTTGACCAATTATATAATCCCCATTAATTTCTGTTGTAAAATCTTTTCCATCTTTAACCATTTCAGTTTTCTCTTTATGTGCTGGCACTTCCTGGGCCATGTATGTAACACTTGCTGATTGAAGCGAAGCACCTGATATCATAGAAAAAAGTAAAAATCCTAAAAAGATACTAATAACTATTTTAATCAATTTACCCCAAATTGAATATTTCCACATTAAAAATAATCCAATTGGAAAAAATAAGATTAACATAATGATAATAAACCAAGTTTTTTTATACACTAACATTTTTGAATCCTCCTCTATATCCTTACATATATAATTATATCAAAAATAAAATGAGTGTTTTTATTTCTTTTGGGGAATAATATACTTTTTTCATTTAATCAATTATTTTATCTAATATAATTTACTGTTGAAAGGCAAGGGGATATGAAAAGTTTTTTCTTAATAACAATTTCATTACTAATAATTAATTTAATAAAGCTTCAAGCACATCCAGGGGGAGTAGATTCATCAGGAGGCCATACATGTCATACAAATTGTGAGCAGTATGGATTAAGTCCAGAAGAGTATCATGATCATAGTAGTAGTTCAACTACAAAAACTGCTGATCCAACATATCAAAGTCCAGTTGAAATAGAACCAACTTCAATTGAAGTAAAAACTAATCAAGAGCCAACAATTACTACTAATTATTCAGCTACTATTAACGAAGATGATATTGATGAGACACTTAATAAAACACAAATTATTGAATTATTAAATATCTCAGTTGATGATCAAGAAGATGTAGAAATTAGATCAAATGATATTAATATTGATTCTAGTGAACTTAATAAAACTTCATATGGTGATAATATAATTACTATTTCATATACAGATCAGGCTGGATCACATGTCCAAAAAGAAGCAACTATTACCATTGAAAAACACATCAATCAAAAACCAGAGATTACAACTACTGTAACTGATAATTTCATAATGATCGATGAGGATCAAATACCTGAGAATATAAATGAGTTAATTACTTTACTAGGAATTGAAGTAACAGACCCTGAAGATAGAGTCATTGAACTAGAACCTAGTAATTTTAAAGCCAAAGATAATTTACTACTTATACAAGTTGAAGACCAAGATGGTCAAAAAGAAAGTTTAGAAATTGAATACAAAATAAACTCAACTATCTTCGGTCAAATAATTGTTTTAATAATAATCTTTGCAGGAATCATCGCCTTAGTTACTTTCCTAATTAAAAAATTAATAAAAGATTAAATACTTAAATTAATAAAAATAAAACCTTGCATATAAGCAAGGCTTTTTTATTCAATATATTGTATAAACAATTAATATTACTTTTATATATTTAAGTAAAGTTCATATTTCATAATTATTATAAATATTTCATCTAACCACTCATTGGTACAATTCAATTTTTGATAATATTTTATGGATTTTTCTAATTCTCTAATAAAATCATTAAAAACATACTTTTTCATTTTAAATGTACAGTCATTCTTGCTTAAAAAATAATGTACTAAATCAATCAAATATATTTGTTCTGTTAATAGAAATTTATTATAGTTTTTTTTTATATATTTTTTAGTTTCATATTTTTCTTCAGACCAAGTATCAGAAAATATTGTATTCAATATCTTCTCTTGAACTTGTTCTCTTTCTTGAACTGGTTTTAATTTTTGTTTTGTATCAAAATATAGTAAATTATCATGGTGAGAAACTTTATTTCTTATATTATTTATCTTTGGCTCAATAAATTTTTTTTCTTTAAATATATTATTATATATTGCTATCAAATCACTAAGGTAATAATAATCATACAATTGAAAAAATTCAAAATTAGGATTTTTTAATGTTTTTTCAATTTCATTTATTTTATTTATAAATTTTTTTTGTTTTTTTTCTATATATAATTTAATGTCATTGTTTATTTTTTGCTTATCAACTTTATTTTTTAAACTATAAATACGACTTAAATATACTTTTATTTGATGCTCAAATGTTTTTATTAATATTTCAAATGCTCTACTATAATAAAAATTAACTAGCCCACCCATTCTAATATCATCAAATGTTAAATTATTATATTTACCATTTTGAAAACCTTTGAACATTTCTCTTGATGGCTTTAACAACTGCCAAGTTGTATTATACTCTAAATATTCTATTGTATTTATTTCATCATTAATTATTAAGCCTTTTTCTTTCAAATTATCAATAACTTTTTGCACGTCCCCCCTTAAAATAAAAAAAGCCACTAGTTATATAATAACTAATGGTAAAATCCTAACATAAATGTTTGATTTTCTCCAGTACCCCTGTACCTACACATATATTATAACACAATTTAATAATTAAGCCAAGTGCTTTATTTAATTATTTATATTTGTTTTGTTAAGATGGATTGTTTATTATTCAAATAAATTAAATTCATTTCAGTAATTTTTTAAGTTACTTTCTTTTTAAACTTAGTGAAATTAACTTCATCAACTAATACTGCACTAAATAAGAATGTTCCACCAATTAAAATCATTGCAGTGAATGGTTCATTTAAGAATAAGATTGCAAAGAAGGCACCCCATAGTGACTCTGTTGCTAAGATAATACTACCTCTTGCTTCATCTGTATATTTAAGGCCGATGTTTTGTAATAAGAAACATAAAGCTGAAGGTATTAAACCGACCCAAATTAAGACATATATATTAACTTTTTGAATTTCACCTAACATACTTACGCCTGTTGTTGGCATTACAAGTAGTGCAAGCACACCACACACAATCATTTGACCAACTGCTAATTTAATAATATCTACTTTCTTTGAATAATGACTAATTAAAACAATGTGTAGTGCAAAGAACATTGCTCCAATAATTGCAATTAAATCACCAAGCATCAACTCTTCAATTCCACCTGTTAATAATTGGATTCCAATTAATGTTAAGGCAACTGAAACTAAATGTTTACTTGCGATTGTTTTCTTATAAAATAAATACCCAAATATTGGTACAAAGACAACATTAGTTCCAGTAATAAATGATACATTTGTTGTTGTTGTATAGTTCATTGCTATTGTTTGGGTCATAAACCCTAAATATAAAACTATCCCAACTAATAGTGGACCAAGTAAATCTTGTTTTCTAAACTTCAGTCTTTTATGAAATATAATACTTAATGTAATTCCGGCAATTAAAAAACGGGCTCCTACTAATGCATTTGGATTCATTCCTGATGTTAGCAGAACATCTGTACCTAAATATCCCAGACCCCAAAAAACTGCAGTAATCCATAAAATTATATCTGCTCTTTTCTCACTCATCTTTCTCCTTTTGTTTTTTTTATCTATTGTTATTTAATTTTAAATAAATTAATCATTGATCTATTGATATTCTTGATGATCCTATTTAAATCGATTGTCATATACAAATAATTATACTATTAATATTATATATAGATATAATTTTATTAATACTTTTATTAATGCTTGTACTAATATTTTTGACTTATATGCTAATCAATATCTACTTGATGATATTGATTAATTAAATGTCTTTTCTCTAACGTTAAATAAATATGCGTTGTGAAAAATGTCCCACCTAAAATTGCAAACATAATTGCGATTTGATATTTAATTGCAAGTAGGGGATCTACACCACTTAATATTTGACCTGTCATCATTCCTGGCAGAGCAACTAGTCCAATTGCTAGCATTGATGTTAAGATTGGACTTAGCGCTGTTGCTAAACTTTTTTTATACGTATCTTCTAAAGCGTGGCTAGGGCTCATCCCTAAATGAATTTTACTCATGATTAGACGCTTTTCTAATTTTAAGTTGTTATCTAGTGTATTAACTATTAAAACTAAAGCTGTTAGACTATTACCAATCATCATCCCGTATAATGGAATAACATATTGTGGATTTAATTTAACATCAGGATTAACAACAAAAAACATAAAGTATAACAATAAAGTAAATGATGTAACTAACAGGCCAATTGCTCCGTTAATTAATTTTCTTTTTTGATAGTTTACCATTTGACTTTTAAAAGTTCTAATTGCAAAAAATTGCATAATAAATATATACATGCAACCAATAACCGGTGGCAAGTAATCAAAGATAAATATTAAGATATATCCTATTAAAACTAATTGAACAGTCATCTTGATTGAAGAACGTAAAATTCTCTTCTCTAAATTATAATGATTTTTCTTACTCATAACTAATAGTAATAAGGGGATTAAACTGGCAAGTAACATTTGAAATATTGTTAGATTAATTATCATCACTACCTCCAATTTGATACTTACTAAACTTTGGATTATTAATTATTTTCTCATCATGGGCAATTATCACAAGTGTTTTATTACTTTCTTTAATATAGTGATACATTTTATCAATTAACTTATTAACTAAGTTACCATCAAGAGCACTAGTTGTCTCATCAAGTAAATATATTTCCTTATCTAAATATAAGGCTCTTGCTAAAACTAATCTTTGTTTTTCTCCACCACTTAATTTATCGATTGGAAAATCAAGGTCAAGATCAAAACATGCTACTTGTAAAAATTTATTCATTTTATTTTGATCAAACTTAAGCTTTAAAATTTTTGAAATATATTTAAATTCGGCGCGTGGTGTATCCATAAATAATTCTTCTTGTTGTGAGACGTATCCAATTTTATTTCTAATTAATTGAGAATCTTTATTTTTAAAGTTTTCCTGATTAATTAAAATATCTCCATGGTAATTATAATCATTACCAAAGATCAAATTAAATAATGTTGATTTACCTGCACCACTACGGCCATAAATAATACTGATTTTTCCACTTTGTAATGTCAAGTTACTGATCTTTAATATATCTTGATACTGCAAATTTTTTATTTCAATCATCTCTACTCCCCTTGATTTAGTTTATCGATTAATACTTTGGCAACTTTACTTGGTATTTTTAACTTGATTAAATCTTCTACTTTAGCTTTTTTTAAACTTTTAACAGTTTGATACTCTTCTAATAAGATTTTTTTTCTTTTCAAACCTAAACCTTGGATTCCATCTAATTCAGAAATAAATAAAGATTTAGTTTCTAATTTATGGTGGAAATCAATTGCAAAGCGGTGTACTTCTTCTTGCATTTGAAATAAGAATTTATATAAGCCACTTTGTTTATCAATTTGTTTAAGTTTTTTATCTAAATTAACTATTGCTTCAGTTTGATGTTTATTGTTTTTAACTAAACCGATTAACTTTATTTTACCAATTAATTGATATTTTTCCAAGACTTCTTTTCCTATTTGGACTTGACCTTTCCCTCCATCTAAAATAATTAAGTCAGGCAAATCAATAACATGGGCTTTTTGTGGATTTAATCGACGTTCAAGTACTTCTTTCATCGATGCATAATCATCAGCCTTATTTGCTTCTTTTATTTTATATTTACGATATAATTTTTTACTTTTAGATCCATTTTGATATGCAACTTTAACACCAATTTGACTATCTCCTGAAAAATGCGATATATCATATACTTCAATTAGCTTTAATTGGCTACTTGCAATTGCTTGGAGTTCTTTATATCCATCTTCTTTTTTACTTAATAATTTATTAGTTACTTTATCAACATTGTTTTTAAAGTATAAATTAGCATTTTCTTGAGCAATTGCAAGTAGTCCTTGATAATCAACTTTCCAATCTTTTTGCGACTTCATTAGAAAGTTATCTTCAATCAATTTAGCAAGTTCAATATCTTGACTATTAACTAAAAATAATTCTGGTTGCAAATTAGTTAAGTAGTGATTATATAAACTAGCTATGATTTGCTGATTTATATCATCTACATAAGAGATCATCACAGTTGATAAATTGTTTACTTTTCCATCAATCACACTAATTATACCAATACTTATCCAATCATCATCTTGATAATAGGCAATAATATCCATCGTAACTATATTTGTTAACTCAAAGACTTGATTTTCTTTATGCCAGCTAAAATCAGCTAATAATTGCTGATATCTTTGAGCATCTTCAAACTCTAATAAGTCTGCACTTTCATGCATTTTTTTAGTAATTAATTTTTCAAGTCGTTTCATTTTATTAGTAAATAACTTTTTTACTTGATCTTTATAACTATTTACTTCAAGTTGATCAACTTCTTTAATACAAGGAGCATAGCATTGTTTTAAGTGGTAGTAGATACATTCTTCTTTAGGCATAACCATACATTTTCTAAACGGCACTTCTTTACCAATAACTTCAATGATTTGACTGGCAAATGAGCCTGATGGAAACGGACCAAAATAAGTACCTTTTTGTTTAGTGTTTCTAACCTTTAAAAGGCGTGGATGATCTTCATCAGTTAATAATATATATGGATACCTTTTATCATCTTTCAGTAAAATATTATATTTAGGTTGATGCTTTTTAATTAAATTATTTTCTAAAATTAATGATTCTTTTTCATTTTGCGTCACAATAAATTTAAATTCAGTTATTTCACTAACCATCTTTGTTGTCTTAATATTATTAATTCGTTCAAAATATGAGAGCATTCTCTTTTGTAAGTTTTTGGCTTTACCAATATAAATGATTGTACTATTTGAATAATATAAATAACACCCAGGTTTTTTGGGAACTTGCGATTTAATTTGATTAATCATTTTACTTCCTAATAAAAACTGACTTTACAATTAAGTAAAATCAGTCTCTAGTTATTTTATTGTCCATCAATCCAAGTTTGCATTTCTTCTGCTGTTTTGACACCAACTTTTTGTCCTACAACTTTTCCATCTTTTAATAATACCATTGTTGGGATTGACATAACTTCATATTTACTAGCTATTTCTTGATTATCATCAACATTAACTTTAACTATTTGTTGCCCTGCTGATAATAATGGATCTAATTTTTCTAATTCCGGACTTAACATTTGACATGGTCCACACCAGTCTGCATAAAAATCTACTAATGTAATACCTTCACTTGTTATTTTTTCAAAATTTTCTTGATTACCATGTACTATTGCCATATTTTCTCCTTTATTAATATATTGTATATCATAACAAATTTTCAGTTGCTTTGCTTAACTTTACACAAAAATTATTACTTTTTTTCTTCCCAAATAACAAATGCAACTGAGTAATCTTTTTCATGTGATAAACTTAAATGTAAATTGCTATCTTGTCTACATCTCAATTGACCATCACTTGTTTTACAAATCTCAATTTGATTTAAGAAGTACTTCTTATTAGTTGCTTTAATAATTGCTTCTTTTAAAGCAAAGCGAGATGCTAAAAACTCGATTGCACGGTCTTCTTTTAAACTATTAAAATAGTCTTGCTCTGTGCCTACTAAAACTTTTTTAGCTATTTTTAATTTAATTCGCTTATGTGCGACAATATCTGTTCCTATACCTTTTATCATGTAAATATTATAACATAATCTATTTAAAAGGTATTGTAATTAAACCTTCATCTTTTGTCATGTGGATTTCAACTTGATCAGATTCAAGGCGGGCAATCACTTCTGGACTTGGATGACTAAACATGTTATTGTTACCAACACTTATGAAGGCTTTGCTTGGTGTCATCAAATCTAAAAGTTCTTTGGTTGTTGAAGTTTTTGATCCATGGTGAGCTACTTTTAAATAATCAATATCTAATTGTTCAGCATTATAATATTCAACTAATTGCTGCTCTATCTCCTCTTCCATGTCACCACTAAACATCCATTTATATTGTCCAATAACAACAGACATAACTAGCGAATTATTATTCTCATTATTACTATCAAAATTACATGGTGCGAGTACTTGGAAATTTAATTTATCAATCATTACTTGATCACCACAAGTTACGTATACTGGATTCTCTAATTCAATATTGTGATCTTGCTTTTCAAAGTTGATTGTTTGATCAATCTCAAAGTTATTAGATACTGCTACGTATCCTCCATCATGATCTAAGTGGTAATGGGTCAAGAAAACAGCATCAAGTTTATTAACAGCTTTATATTGCATGAAATCAATTACTTCTTGGCTAGATTTTTTTGGCCCAGTATCTATTAAAATATTACCTTGATTAAATGGCATTTCAATCATTATACTATCACCTTGACCAACATCAATTATATATACATGTCCCAGGATATTAATATTAATGAAAAAACTACTAATTGTTAATAATAAATAATATAAATATTGCTTAATAACTATTCGCTTAATAATCATTAGATATAACAAGTAAATTAATAAACAATAGTAGATAAGTACAATTATAATATTTATATGACCAATATTGACAGTGAAGATATTTAAAAAATTAGCTAGTCCTTCCATTATATGAACAATTAATAAATAGATATTTTCTAACAAATGAATATGCAATATTGCATACATAAAGCTAAGAGGTAAAAGAAAGAAAATAACAAGGGGAATATAAATAATATTTGTAAAGATTAGGAAAATATTGAAAGTATAATTCGTATTAATTAAAATTGGCAGGACACTTAAACTTGTACAGATTGAAATAACAATTGACTTCAGAAAATAATTATCAATCTTAATACTTGGACTTACTACTAATAACATAAAGGTGATGATATAACTTAATTTAAAACCAAGTGAAAAGATTGCAAAGGGATTAATAATTAAATTAATTAGTAAAACAAAAATAAATATTTTTAATTTGCTAACTTTACCATCAAAAAGAATTTGCAAGATAATCATCATTGATGCTCTAATAACAGAGTGTCCAAGTCCCGCCATAATTGTGTATATTGGTAAAATAATTAATAAAATAAAATTGATCTTTTTCAAAGTAATATGCATTCTCGATAAGATTGCTTTTAAAAAACTGACAATTAATATGACATGTGTTCCAGAAATCGCAAACAAATGTGATACTCCTATTTGATTGTAGTTTGTATAAATATCATCATCCAGATCATTTTGACCAAATACTAAAGCATTAATATATGTTGATATATCAGGATAGATTACTTTTATTTTCTCAATTTGCTTGAAGCGAATATTTTTTAAATAATTAACTACACTAAAGTGATGTCCTCCTTTACTATATTGACTAACATCCAATTGATATGTAACACCTTCACTTAACATATACTTTGAATAATTAAAACTTGATGGGTTATGATACTTGTTTGTAATTTTTTCAAGTTCGCTTTTGTTGATATTAAAAGTATCACCATATTTAATACCATAATCTTCTTGATAATTATTATAGTAAATAATTTTTGTCTTTCCATCAATAAAACTAATGTATTCATCTTCTATTACTAAATCTTTTTTAACTTCCACCCTTTGGCTATATAGTGTGGGAATCATTAAGATTGTAAAGCGGATAATAATATAAATAATAATTAATATAATTACTAGTTTTTTATTAATTTTCACAAACTAATATATGGCTCAATGTTTTCTAAAGTAGCCGGGCCAATTCCATCAACTTCTAACAACTGATCAGTACTTGTATACAAACCATTTGATTCCCTATAATCATAAATACTTTGGGCTTTAGTCGGGCCAATTGAAGGAATTAGTTCAAGTTCAATCACAGTTGCCTCATTTATATTGACTACTCCATCATCATTTACACCATCTTGCTCGCATTGTTCATTACTACTTGGTACAACAATCACCATTTGGTCTGATAAAACTTCAGATAAATTAATGCATTCTTGATTAGCACCATCAAATCCACCAGCTTTTTTAATTGCCATGTCTACTCGATCACCAATATTAAATTGATACATCCCAGGGTTGACAACGCTCCCTTTAACATCAACATAAATTTCTTGACTAGCAACACTTTGATCATCACTAGTTTCGACTACTTGATTACTTGAATCAACTTTAGATAATATTAATGTTGTAACATTAATGCTTATTATTATTAAAAAGAAAATAATCAGTGTTTTTTTATATTTAATTAATAATTCCATTTCAATCACCTCTATATATATCATTATCTTTTCATAGTATAAACACTCTTTTTTTGCTATAATTAGACTATGCAGAAATATGGAATTATTTTAGAAATCAACCCATTACATAATGGCCACTTATATTTTTTAAATAAAGTTCGCAAACTTGCTCAAAATAAGCCAATAATTGCGATCATCAGTGGTAATTATGTTCAACGAGGCGAAGTCAGCACATTAGATAAATTTAGTAAAGCAAACTTATTAATTGATTATGGAGTAAACCTTGTTGTTGAATTGCCATTTGTCTTTACAAATCAAGGTGCTGAATACTTTGCTGATCATGCAATTAATATTTTAAATGATTTAGGTATTACTGATTTAATCTTTGGTAGTGAAACAAATGACTTAAACTATTTAAAAGAACAATCAGCAAGCTTAGTTAACAATTCATTTAAAGTTGGAATTAATAATAATTTAAAGACTCTAAAGTCTAATGATATCTTAGCTGTTTCATACTTAAAATCAATTAAGAAAATAAACCCATATATTAAAGCTCATCCTATTAAAAGAATAGCTAATCACTATAATGATTTAACAACAAATGATTCAAGCATTGCCAGTGCAACAGCAATTAGAAACAAATTTGATAATAACCAAGATATTGATAATTATTTACCAGTTGATGTTTTGAAATCAATGAAAATAATTGATAATAAGTTGTTATTTAATTTATTTACAAATAATTTAAACTACGCAATCGATCACAATATTAATATTTTCTTATCTGAAGACTGTCAATTATTATTTAAACTACAAAAATTTATTGAACAAGCAGATTCAATCGAAGAGCTAGTTAAACTAGCTAAAGATAAAAATAATTCTCAGTATAAACTAAAGCGAATAATTTTAAATACGATCTTACTCATAACTCAATATGACATCCAAATAATTATGAAAGAAAATCGATACATTAGAATTTTAGCAATCAATAACAAGGATACATATTTATTAAAAAATATAGAAAAAAAATATTACAAGTCTCAAGTCAATAATAAATTACACATTAGTAAAATTGAACTAAGAGCAACTAAACTTTATGACCTTGTTACAAATCAAAAGACAATCAAATTGGAATATCAGAAAAAAGTAATCAAAAAGGAAAAAGCATGAAAATATTAATAATTTCAGCAACTTATGGAAATGGCCACATGTCTGCAACTAATTCACTTACCCAAATGCTAAATAATAACTTTAATAATATTGAAGTTATTGTCTGTTCTCCAATCGAAGAAGAAGCATACTATCTTCATAAAGTAATTAATTATTCATATAATAAATTTTATACAAAAAAATCACATATATCAAGTTTGAAATTTATTTACAACACATCATATAAAATATTTGATAATTCAATTAGTAGTAAATTATCTAGCTTAACTGCAACTCCTTTTATTAAAAAAACAATTAATAAATATCAACCTGATTTAATTATTCAAACTTTTCCCCTTAATACTATTAAAAAACAAAGTGTCCCTAATTTAGTTTTCATTACTGACTATGGAATTAACAAATTGTGGATCAGTAATTTAGTTGATCATTATTTCGTAGCAACTCAAGATATGAAGATGACTTTAATGAAACATAATATTAAAGCAAATAATATTTCAATTAGTGGTATTCCAATTAGAAAGGAATTTAATCAAAAGAATAGTCAAAAGATCAATAAAAATATTTTGATTAGTTTAGGTAATAATTTAAGTTTTATTACCGATAAGTTTATTGATCAAATTAAAGAATATAGTTTCTTAGGTTATATGTTTACAATAATTACTGGCCATAATAAAAACATGGCTATTTTATTAAATAATCGTCTTGAAAATTGCACTAACATTGATATTTTAGGCTTTGTAACTAATATGGAAGATTACTTAAATAAAGCTGATATTATTATTACTAAAGCTGGTGGTATATCAATCTCTGAAGCAATCCATAGTGAGACTCCAATGATTATTAATAAATCAATTACCTTATCAGGTCAAGAAAATTACAACTTAAAATATATTAAGCAAAATAACTTAGGTTATATTACAACTAGTGATCAAATAATAGTAACTGCCATAAACTGCATAAATAATCTTGATGATTATAATCAACTTGTAACTAATATTCAAAATCAGAAAATATATCACCAAGAACAATTAATCATTAAACAATTAAAAAAATATTTAGAGATGAGTAAAACATAATAACTTAAGTTATTATGCTGTTTATGTTTATACGATAATTAAAACAATCTTAATATTATTTTTTCTTATATAAGATTTAATTAGTCGGTGTACCTGTATACACAGAAATACTTCCAGATATTTGTTGACCATTTATTGTATCCCAACTGATTGTATTATACGTTCCATAACCATTTGTTATATAAGTAAACCAAGTCTCCCCTTTAGACATGTAACCCGTGTATACTTTACCTGCTTGATTTGTGCCCATATGTCTAAACTCTACACCGACTTCATCAGGACCATCTGAGTCCAGAGATCTATAAAATTCAACAGTAAAATCTTCACTTTCTGAAAAAGTTATAATCCCACTTGAGGCATTTTCAAATTCTCTACTTTAAAGCATATACTGTTCAATACCACCTGCTGCATTTAAAACTGGCGATGTAATCATTTGAACACCAACCAAACAAAAAATAATCATAATCGAAATAATTTTATACATTTTTTTCATAATACCCCTTTCAATTTTATGTATATAGCAATATTATATATTACTATTTTTAATTTTTCAAATTAAAAAAGAAATTATATTTTAAGCTTTTTAAATAATAAAGAAATTATATTTTAAACTTTTTAAACTTTTCCATAAAATTATTTTATTTTGAAAATCATCTTCTTACTTATGATATTTTACAACAATTGATCAAATAATATTAGCTGCAATCAATTGCATAAATAAGGTTTATAATTATAATCAACAAGTAAATGATATTCAAAATCAGAAAATATATTATCAAGAAAAATTAATATGTACGTCATGATAATTTATTAATTTATATTGTTGCTGGGTCAATAAACGCTATAACCTCACTGTATGTTGTAATCAGAACCAATGGTCCACTTACCGCATTTACAATGCCAATAATTTCAATACCACCTGGTACATATCTATAAACTGGTGAGCCACTGACTCCATTTATTAAATCAATTTGTTGTGGATCATAGTAATCTGAGTATAAATATGTTTTACCCGGAGTTGATTCTGGGTTTTGAATTGAAATCATTTTATATTTATGTTCAGTCTTATCTGAGTATACATAGACCTCATCACCATATGCAACCGGATCTGTTGCACCACTAATAACAGGAACTGGATTAGTTTCCTTATCTGTATAAATGTATGGCATAACTTCACTTGTTATACTATCTTCATATTCAATAAATTCAATATCAATATCTTCGTTGTATAATACATTTATAACATGACCAATTAACTGATCACTTGCATTATAAACATCTTGATTATCATTAAAACAATGACCTGCCGTTACTAATATTTTTTGTTGATGATCCTTGGAGTATCCATTAAATCCAGCTGTACAATTTATATCATGATCTTTATCATATATTATTTCCCCTCCTAAAACTGGCTGAAGTGCAAGTAGTTTAATCATTCCTGTAAAAATAAATATTATTAATATCATTATAATCTTCCTAATCATTTATCTCCTTTTTAAATCATATTAACTATATTATCATAATAATTAAGTCTTTTCTTTATATATAGTTTATATTATATGCCAATTAATTGCAAACGCTTTCTATTTTTTTAAATATTTCTCCTTTTTTCATCTTAAAGGCGTTATAATGTGTTTAGAGAAAAGAAAATAAGGTGGTTATATGAAAAAAGATATGATAGAGAAATTTCTAAAACTTTTAGAAGATGAATTACTTGTTGCCCAAGGGTGTACCGAACCAATTTCTGGAGCATTTGTTGGGGCAACTGCAAAAGAATATATTGATGGACCAATTAAAAAAATAGATATTGTAGCCTCAAAAAATATTATTAAAAATGCCAAAGGAGTCAATATTCCTAATGGAGATTCATTGAAAGGAATAGAAGCTTCAATTGTTTTAGGAATGATTTCAGGAGACAGTTCTAAGAAACTAGAAGTTTTAAATGGTACTACACATGCTGATGTCAAAAAAGCAATTGAAGTAATAAATTCTAATATTGTAACATTAAACTATTCAGATACTGTAGCTAAACTACATATCAAGGTAACACTAACAAATGAAAGTGGAAACACAGCCACAGTTGAAGTAATGCATTCACATACAAATATAATTAATATTACGAAAGATTCTAATGTTGTCTTAAGTAAAGAGTGTGATCCTAATGATTTTTTAAATCATTCAAGTGATAAGTCCTTTGTAACAGTTGAAAATATTATTAAGTTCATTGAAAGTGTTGATGTTGACAAATTAACATTAGTTGAAAGGCAAATTGATTTAAATAGAAAAATATCAGAAGAAGGATTAAGTAAGAGTTATGGAATGTCAGTTGGAAAAACACTTAAGACTAGTTCAGAAGATATCAAATTTGATTTAAACTATGATATTAGAAGAATAGCTGAGAGTTATGCATCAGCAGGTTCTGATGCTAGAATGTCTGGTAACACTCTTCCTGTTGGAATTATTTCCGGTAGCGGTAACCAAGGAATAACTGCATCAATTCCTGTTTATATTTATGCAAAGTTTTTAGAGGTTAGTGATGAAAAGTTGCTTAAAGCTGTTGCTCTATCTGATTTAATTACTATTCATATTAAGTCTCAAATAGGTAAATTATCACCAGTATGTGGAGTATCTATATCAGCAATTGGTGCTGGTTGTGGGCTGATGTATTTAGTTGACTCAACATATGATGAGTATGCTAATATGATTATGAATAACATTGCTACAAATACTGGAATGATCTGTGATGGTGCCAGCAGAACATGTGCAATGAAGATCCAATCATCTATTCAAGCTTCAATTATGGCAGCAAATATGGCAATTGAAGGTAAAAATGTTGAATTAAATGAAGGAATAATTGGGTCAGATGTTGAACAAAGTATTAAAAATATGGGAAGAATTGCCCAAGCGATGAATCCAATTGATGATATAATTGTTGATATTATGTCTAAATAAAAATAGACTAACAGATAACTTAATAAGATAATTATTGAAATAAAATAGACACATAACCATATTGGTTATGTGCCTTTATATATAATATACAATTAATAAGATTATGAATATTAAATGTTTATAACTTATTTATCAGTTTGATGTTTTTTCAATTTATAAACTAATATGTAATTAAATGATGCAATGATTGCCATCGCTAAAAAGGTCATGTTTATTCCATAATATGAGATGATAATTGTCATAATAACACCTGATATTATATAACTACCTAATGATTGTATTGTTGCATTGAATAAAAAGGCAGTTGATGAAATAGTTGGTGCTACACTTCTTTTTAAACGCATGAAAAATGATGGTAAGTAAATACTCATGACATATCCATGAAGTGGTGCTACAAGGAAAATAAGGAAAATGCTATGTGTTATGAATAATAATAAACTGTGAATTATAATAATCGTTGTTGCAATATAAAATAGCTTATAATCACTTGTTTTTGAATACAGTCTATCAAACTTAGGTAAAAGAATTACTTCTGGCAGAACAACCATGAAATTGATTAACATCAATGCTATTATTGATGCATCTAGTTCAACAAGTAACATCGATTGATAAGTCAGCTTAATTGCACTTAGTGCTAGTATTAAAACATTGATGATAATTAACAGCATATAATTATTATTTTTTGCAAGTTGTTTACTATCTTCAACATAACTAACTTTTTTACTTGCACTTTGATAAACAAGTGTATCATCAATTGAGAACATATAATAAAAACTAATAATTGAGCATACAACTAATAGTAAAAATGAACTTGCCCATCCACCAATTAAAACGAATGGAACAAGTAAAAAGATTCCAAATCCAAATCCATATGATGCACCAGCTCTTAATTTACCATATGATAATGCATAGTGTTGACAATGAGTTGCAATGATATTATCATAGAGCGGAAAAAATGTTGCTCTAAACAATGAAATAATTATAATACTAATCATCACAATAATTTGGCTGCTTGCATATGTAAACACAAGTGATAATACAAGAACAGCTATCAAACCAATTTGTAAAATTAATTTTGGTTTCTGCGTCTTGTCGGCAAAATAACCAACAACTGGTTGAAAGACAGAGGCTAAATATGTAATACTTATTATTATTGCTATTTGGCTAGCTGAAAAACCTTTATCAGCTAAAATGAATGGCAAGGCAATAATAAATACATTAGTAATAACACCAAGTAAAAAATAAATCGTAATAATCTTTCTATTCATATAATCTTTTTCTCCTTATAATAGATGAAGATGAGCACTAAAGCTCATCCTCTTTATTTTCCTGTTTTGTTTCTTTTTTAATTTCTTGTTTTTCTTCTTCTTTTAAATCTCCTGCTAATGGTTGATCTATTTTGTTTTTTTGAGTTGCTTTATATTTACTTTCAACCATTTGGTCTAATTCTTTATCAGTTAATACCTTCACTTCTTTATCTTTTTTCTTTGCAATTTCTTGACGTTTTTGAACACGTTTTAATTTTGCTTTAATTGCATCTTTTTCAATTTTTTCAATTTCTTTTGCAGTATACTTTTCTGATTCTAATTTCTTAGGCAGTTCACCATTACCAAGTAAGTAATCAATATCATTTTTATTAAGTGTTTCTACTTCACTAAGTGTTTTCGCAATTAAATGAACTTCATCCACTCGTTTAATTAAAATATCTTTTGCATCTTGGTATGCTTGATCTAAAATACCTTTGATTTTCGCATCTATTTCTTTTGCAATATCATCAGAATAACGAGCAGAACGATATGGATTTTGTAAATCTTCATTTAATTCATATTGATAAGTTCCTAAATCACTCATACCGTACTGTGTTACCATTGCACGTGCCATTTTAGTTGCACGTTCAAAATCATTATGTGCGCCTGTTGAAATTTCTTTTAAATAAATTTCTTCTGATGCACGCCCGGCAAGTAGTCCAGTAATTTTATGTAATATTTGTGTTTTAGTTGTAAAGAAACGTTCTTCTTTTGGTGTGAACATCGCATATCCACCGGCTTGACCACGCGGTACTATTGTTACTTTTTGAACTTCATCAGCTTCATCTAATTCTAACCCAACTATCACATGTCCAGTTTCATGGTAAGATACTAATTTCTTTTCAAGTTCTGAATATTTACGATTCTTTTTAGCAGGCCCCGCAACTACACGGTCAATTGCTTCTAAAATATCATCATCATCAATTGTTTTTTTTCTATTTCTAACCGCAACTATTGCTGCTTCATTAATAACATTTTCAATATCTGCACCTGAAAATCCTGAAGTGTTTTTTGCATATTCTTTAATATTAATATCATCAGACATTTTACGTTTATTTTTATGTAAAGTTAAAATCTTCTCACGAGTTTTGAAATCTGGTAAATCAACTCTAACTTGACGGTCAAAACGACCCGGTCTTAAAAGAGCTGGATCTAAAACATCATCACGATTGGTAGCAGCCATAATAATAACTCCAGAGTTAGATTCAAAACCATCCATTTCAACAAGCATTTGATTCAATGTTTGTTCTCTTTCATCATTTCCTCCACCAATCCCATTTCCACGTTTACGACCTACTGCATCGATTTCATCAATAAAGACGATTGCCGGTGCATTCTTTTTAGCTTCTTTAAATAACTCACGTACTCTAGACGCTCCTACACCGACAAACATTTCAACAAAATCAGATCCTGAAATAGTATAAAATGGAACTTTAGCTTCCCCAGCAACTGATTTGGCTAATAGTGTTTTACCTGTTCCTGGAGGTCCAAGTAATAAAATACCTTTAGGTATTCTTGCACCCATTTCATCAAATAGTGTTGGATTTTGTAAAAATTCAACTATTTCAACAAGTTCTTGCTTTTCTTCTTCATATCCAGCAACATCTTTAAATTTAATCTTAGATTTAATTACTTTCTGGGCTTTGTTTTTACCAAAATTCATTGCTTTACCATTTTGTTTAGACATACGTGAAAATAAGAACACTAATAATAAAATAGGTAATCCAAAGAATAAAAAGGCTCTTAATAAGGATGAGAATAATCCATAATCAGATCCACTTTCAGTTGTAATTGCAACACCTTCTTTAGCTGTATTTTCAATTTGCTCAAAAACATATGATTCTTTTGGTGCAGTTGTTGAATAGTATACTTTTTCTTCTTCAGTTGAACTACTTAGTTCACCTTCAATTTCATAAATACCTTGTTTCTCTTGAATAATTACAGTATTAATTTCATCTTTTTCTAATTGACTGATGAATTGATTGTAAGTTACTTCTTCAATATTACTTGTAAATAAACCAGTAATATTTGAAAATAATCCAATCATAGCTAGAAAAAATATTGCATAAATAAATAAACTTAAAAACTTATTACCTTTTTTCATTTGTCTCCTTTAATTATCTCATCTTTAGGAATCCCAATAACTCTAATGTTTCTATACATTTCATTGTAATCAAGTCCATATCCAATTAGAAAATTTAATCCTAATGTATACCCTTTATATTTAGGCATTAAATCAACTTCTCTTCCTGTTGGTTTATCAATCATCGAGACAATTTCAACAGTTTTTGCTCCACGAAACATAAGTAGGTCCTTAACTTCTTTAATTGTTCTTCCACTTTCAACAATATCTTCTACTATTACAATATCACGATCTTTAACTTCTAAAGTCATATCTTTAACAATCTTGACTTCATTAGTTGATTTAGTCCCACCAAAATATGATGAAACTGACATGTAATCAACTTGATGGTAAAAATCAATGTGTCTTAATAAATCTGTCATAAATGGATGACACCCTTTTAAAATTCCTAAAAAAATTGGCAACTCTATATCTTTATAATCATTTGTTATTTCTTTAGCCAAACTCAAACAAGCACTGTCTATTTGCTCCTCTGTAATTAAAATCTCTTTTAAGTCATCGATTAATTTCATAAATCCTCCCAGATTTTTGGTATTGATACTATCTCGTTTTTTTGATTGATGATAATTGGCCAACGATTTCTTTGATTTTTTTCAACCTTTAAATCAATAAACAAGCGACTAACTTTCTTATGATAATTTCTGATCTTTACTTTATCACCTGGTTTAAATGTTCTAATGGTTCCAGTGTAATCTTTGTTATAAAAAGTAATACCATTGAAGTCATTGACACCAAACTTTAACGACATTTGATTTATAATTGGTTTATCTTCAAATATATAAATTTGCTTATAACCTTTAATTACTTTAAACTTTGGGCTTAAGTAAAATTCTTTATACCCCAAACTACTCACTGACCTAATTATATCATTTAATAGCTGTTTTTTTATATCTATTTTAAAAATTTTAGATCTAATTAGTTTAATGAGCATTATTTGTTGATCCAAATAATTCTTCTTCTTAAAATTCTCAATCATTATTTCTTGACAAATAATCTGATTATAATGTATTTCTTTTTTTATTTGCCTATCATATAATTCTTGCTTTTCTATTTCACTGTAGTTTTTCAACTCGATACGGTGCTTATTTCTTTGATACTTAGTACTTTCATTTGTATAATCTTCATTGTATAAAAGTTGATTTTTTTTTGCATACTTATATAATTTACTTTTAGGTATCTTAAGCATCGGTCTATAAACATTTATATTATTAATTAACTTATGTTTGTGCATTAAACAAGGGCTTATCTTTTCTTGACTCATTAAGATGTTTTCTAATTGATCATCAAAATGATGACCTAAAATTAATCCTTTTAAATGATTATCTTCAATTATATTTTTTGCTTTTTGCAAACGAAATTCTCTAGCCATGCTTTGAAAATTACCAGATTTATGTTCATATTTATAATAGTATAAATCAATTTGATTACTTTCAGCAAAACTACTTACCAAGTTATATTCAAATTGATTTTCGTGATATCTTGTTTGGTGATTGACATGCAAAATTGCAAACTGATAATTATTAGTCAATAAATAATGTGCTAAGACAATTGAATCTACACCACCACTAACTGCAACTAAATATTTAGTTTGCATGCTTTGCTTATTCATCTTCTGGAAAAACAAAAAGTAATTCGTCATCATTTGATAATTGATATTTTTCACGAATCATCTCTTCTTGTTTACTTGCGCCTTCTTCAAGAATATCAATACTATTATTTAGTTGATTATTTGCTTGTTGTTTTTCTTCTAATTCTTGATTTAAATTATACTTTGCTTGCAACCCTTGAACCAAGGGCATGAAAGTATTAAACAGTATAAAGACTGAGAAAAACAATAATAATAAATATAATCCTGTTGTATCAAATATTTTTTTCCATTTTATTCTTTTCATAAGATATATTATACCACATAAATCTATTCAACTACAAATTGATTATAATAAAGTTCTGAATAGAAACCTTTTTGTAGTAATAAATCATGATGTGATCCTCTTTCAATAATTTCTCCATCTTTCAATACAATAATTATATCAGCATTTAAAATTGTTTTTAAACGGTGAGCTATTACAAATGATGTTCTGTTTTCCAAAACGTTATTCATCGCTTTTTGTAATTTAGCTTCTGTTACTGTATCAACATTTGAAGTAGCTTCATCTAATATTAGTAAATCTGGGTTAGTAATAATCGTTCTTGCTATACTTATTAATTGTTTTTGTCCTGTTGAGAAAATTGAAACTGAGTTATCAACATATGTTTCATATCCATCTTCCAATGTCATAATATAATCATGAATCGATGCAAGTTTTGCAGCATCAGTTACTTCTTGATCAGTTACATTATCTTTCCCATATCCAATGTTTTCTTTTATTGTTCCAGAAAATAATATTGAATCTTGAAGAACTATGCCAACTCGCTTACGTAAATCTCTTATATCTAAATCTTGAATATTAATTCCATCAAATAATATTTCTCCTTCATTGATGTCATAAAAACGATTAAGTAAGTTCATAACTGTTGTTTTACCACTTCCAGTTGGACCTACCAAAGCAACCATTTGTCCTTTTTTAACTTCAATATCAATATTTTTCAGAATTTTTTGTTCAGGATAATTATATCCAAAAGTTACATCTTTTAATTGAACTTCTCCTGTTAATTCTTCAATTCTAAGAGCTCCTTCTTTATTTTTAATCTCAACTTCTTCAGCTAAAATATCATTAACTCGATATGCTCCAGTTAAACCTAACTCAACTAAATTATATTGTGATACTAATTGAGCAAGTGGTTGAAAGAAACGTTGTGAGTAGTTAATAAAAGCGACTAATAGTCCAACAGTCATTAAGTCTTGTGAAACAAAGAGACTTCCTAAAAATACTAATACACCTAAATTGATTAACCCTATCCCATTCATCAGTGGCATTAATAGACCAGAATATATTTGACCTTTAATCGATGTTTTCTTAAGATCAGCATTTAATTCTTCAAAACCAGCAATTGTTTCTTGTTCTAAACCATATGACTTAACAACTTTTTGTCCTGAAATCCTTTCGTCGATATATGCATTTAAGACACCTAATTTACCTTGTTGTTTTGATACATAAAACTTAGCCTTACGAATAATAAATAATGCAAAGAATATGGCAATAGCAGCAAAGATGATCATTGACCATGTTAATAAATTATTTAGTTCTATTCCATTTTGCAGTTGAACATAAGATGTATCTTCGCGAAACATCATATATACTATTCCCATAAGCATTGCAAATTGAGATAAGATTTGTGTTAATGACTGATTCATTGCATTTGAAATATTATCAATATCATTAATAAATCTACTCATAAGTTCACCATCTGGTGTTTTATCAAAGAACCTAATTGATAATTTTTCCATTTTAGTAAATGATCCATTACGTATATCACGAGATGTTTTACCACTCACTAAGACCATTAAAACACTGTATATATAGTTTGAAACTAATAATGCTACATACGAAAGTACAAGTAACATTAATGCATCAATAAAATTTTGATATGCTGGTTCAATTGCTGATTCATCAATTTCTAAATCAATAATTGTTTGATTGATTGTTGTTAATTGCTCTGGCGTTACTAATCCATTTTCTAAAGCAAATTTTGTTTGATCATCAAAGACAGTTGAATCTTGTACTGCCTCAATCTGCTTATCAGTTAATCCTTCTTCATTTTCAATTGCAACTGGATCAATTGCAAAGATTTTCTTAAATTCAATTGTTTGATTATATTGTGTTTGCAACTCTTCTGCTGATTTTCCTAAAAAGAAATCTTTTGCATCAGAATCAATATCCGCACTGTTTTCAATTGCATTTTGTTGTTCTTGACTTAACCCTTGACCACTTTCAATCATTTCATATAATTCTTTTTGTGAATCAACTTTAATTACTTCAAGTAAGTAACCTGACTCCTCAGAGGTACCTGTCATTTGATCAATTGCATCACCTAATAATTTAGGTGATATAACTTGAAAGTAAGTTGTTAAAGATATGAAAACAACAACAATAATTAAACTTTTCCAATAAACACGCATGTATTTCCAAATGAAACTTAAACTTATTTTTGTCTTATTCATTCTCTTCTTCCTCCTTACCTTTTTGTGTTTCATAAATCTCTTTATAAACTTCACTGCTTTGAACTAATTCTTTATGTGTCCCAATTGCATCTATTTCTCCATCTTCTAAAACAATTATGCGGTCTAAGTCAATTACAGATGATATTTTTTGAGCAACAATAATTGTCATAACTCCACAAAGTTCATTGTTAATTGCTTCTTTAACTAATCTTTCACTTCGAGCATCTAGTGCTGATGTTGAATCATCTAAAATTAATAATTCAGGATTCTTAACTAATCCACGAGTAATTGAAAGACGTTGTTTTTGTCCACCTGAAAAGTTATTTCCACGTTCTAATACTTCTGATTCAAAGTCACCATCTTTATCTTTAATAAAATCTAATGCTTGAGCTCTAGTAGCTGAAACTTCTATTTCTTCTTGGTTAGCACTTTGGTTCCCTTGTAAAATTGTATCTTTGATTGTTCCTGAGAAAATAAAGGCTTTTTGCAAGACAATTGAAACTTTATTAGTTAATGCATTATGAGTATAGCTATCAATTGGTTGATCATTAATTAAAATTTGACCATCAGTTGAATCAAATAACCTTGGAATTAATTGCACTAAAGTTGATTTACCACTACCTGTTTTTCCAACTATTCCAATTTTCTCACCTTTATGAATAACAAATGAAATATCTTTTAGAGTATCTTCATCGGCATTTGGATATTTAAAGTTTACATTTTTCATTTCAAGTTTATTAATATGTTCAATTTCATCTTCACCATATTTAAATGTTGAATCTGTATCTAATACTTCATTTATTCTTTTAATTGATACAACTGCACGTGATACTGTCATCAGTAAGAATCCACCCATAACTAATGCATACATAATTTGCATTAAATAAGTAATGTACGATACTAATTCACCAACTAAAGAAAGATCATCTACTGCCCACTGCGCTGTTAGGTAAATTGCAATTGCTGTAATAATATTAGCAACAAACATAAACCCAGGAATTACAACTGAAAAAGTTGTACCGATTTTTATATACTTATCTGTTAATTGACCAACTCGGTCAGTAAATTTCTTTTTCTCTTTATCTTCAGCTACAAATGATTTAACTACTCTAACACCATCAATGTTTTCCTTAACTACCGTGTTAATCTTATCAACATCTTTTTGTAACTTTGGAAATAATGGTCCCATTCTATATAGTGCAAAAGCCAATATAATTACAACTACTACAATATATATAATAAGTGTCCACCACAATTGAGGAAATGCTAAAATAGCCATTACAAATGCTCCAAAAAATAATACCGGAATTCTTGCAACCATTGTTAAAGTCATCATTAAAAAGTTTTGAACTTGCGTTACATCATTGGTCATTCTTACAACAAGTGAACTTGATGAGAATTTTTCTATATCACCAAATGAATATGATTGAACTTGTCTAAAAGTATCCTCACGCATATCAGCACCAACTTTTTGGGCAACATTTGCAGCAAAGAATGTTGTGACAAGACCAGCAATTAGAGCTATCATTCCCCACATAATAAGTTGAAAACCATTAGTATAAACTTCCTCCATATTTGGAGTTATTTCACCAAGTTCATTTGTTTCATTTAATGCATTAATAATATTTGAAATTAAATCAGGCTGAATTAATGTTGCAACAGTTGATATAACTACTAAGATTATTGCACTCATAAATTCTAATTTGTATCTATATAAATACTTTTTCACATTTCTCCTTTTCTAAGTGACTCATATGTTAATTTTGCTAAATCTTGAACATCTTTTGTTTTCAATTGTTTCTTTAAGTAATATTTTTCCATGGCCAAATAAAAAATTGGTCCATTTAAAAGTGCAATGAAAATATTTAACTCAATATTTTCAAGAGTATAATCTGTTGCAATTAAGATATTACATTTATCAATAAAATTTTGATTTAATTTTTTTAAATGATCTTTACTAGTTTTATTGACAAAACTTGCCTCACAATTATGTTTAATAAAGATTGTTTTCTCAATATTTTTAACAAATGATAAATAATATCTTTCAATTAATTTTGCTAAATCACCTTCTAAAATAAATTGATCATGTAAATCATCAACTATTTTAACAAACAAAGAATTTAAAATGTCTTCTTTACTATTAACATGGTAATAAATGGCTGATTTAGTGCAATTTAATTCATCAGCAATTTTACTAATAGAAACGTTGTCTAAACCTTGTTTGTTAATTATTTTAAAAGTCGTATTTAATATATCTACTTTACTTAATTTCAACACTTATCCTCCTGAACGTTCGTTAAGTATTTTATCATAATTATTATTATATTTCAAGTATTTTTATATAAAAATGATTCAATTTTATTTAATAAATAAAATGAATAACCTATTATTATATATTACATTTAAATTAGTTCAGCAATTAGTTCTTTTGTATATTTACTTTTTGGTTTATTAAATATATCATTTGTTAATCCTACTTCAATCAAATTACCAGATTTAATAACTGCAACACGATCTGATATATTTTCAACTAATTTTAAATCATGCTCAATAAATATAATTGTTAAATTTGTTTTTTCTTTAATAATTAATAAATACTCAATTATGATATTTTGAATTTTTTGATCCAAGGAACTAAATATTTCATCTGCTATTAATATTTTTGGTTTTAAAATAAGTGCTCTAATTATTACAACCCTTTGAAGCTCTCCACCTGACAATTGATTTGGAAACTTATTTAAATGATCTTTATTTAAGCCAAACTTCAATAGCATTGATTTAACCTCTGACTTATAATCGTTCTGATTATCTTTTTTTAAATAGCTTTCTTCAATTATTTGTTTTATTTTCATCTTTGGATTAACCGCATCATAAGGATTTTGAAAAATCAATTGAATGTCTGAAAAGATTATTTGTCTTGCTTGCTTAGTCATCTTTTGATTAATTATTTTATTTCGATATATTATTTGACCGGTTGAAGTTTGCATGCCAAAAATATTTTTAACAAGCGAAGTTTTCCCACCACCACTTTCTCCAATAATAGATAAGATTTCATTATCAAAAATTTTTAAATTAATATTTTCTAAATTATTTAATCTTTTTTTATTTTGATAAACAAAACTACCGAAATCTTTAAACTCTAAAATAGTTACTGGCTCTGTTAAGTTTTTTACTTTTTTTATATAATTTATTGGGTAAATAGAATTTAAATCTTTAAAATTTATATTAATAATCTCACTGTTTTTCAAATGAATAAAACGATCACCAAGATTTTTTGCAACAAATAAGTCATGTGTTATAAGTAACAATGTAAATTGATATTTTTTTTGTAATCTTTTTAATAAATCTAATATTTGCTTTTGAACAATATTATCTAAACCAGTTGTTGGCTCATCTGCTATTAATAACTTTGGTTTACAAAGTAAAATTATAGCTAACATAATCCTTTGAGCCATCCCTTCAGAAAGTTGATGCATATATAATTTACCAACTTTTTGAATATTTAAATCAACTTCTTTTAAACAATTGGTTATTATTTGTTCATATTCATTTTTCGGATATTTATTCGCCTTTAAAACAACTTTAATTTGTGTTTCAATATTGACAACTGGATTAAGCATTATACGAGGATTTTGTAATAAGATTAATATATTAGGATTTGGCTTCCCCAAGAAAGAATGACCATTATAAGCATCTGACTTTGATGATATAATGTAGCTTTTGTGTAAAGTATTACTTATTGCTTTTGCAATAAGTGTTTTACCTTGCCCACTATCTGCGACAAGACAAAGTATTTCACTTTCATATATATCAATATTAATATTATCTAATAAAATTTTTTTTTCAATAGTTATTTTTAAACAGTTAATATTCATTAATTTATTCATCTTTACTCCTTATTAAATCAATAGAAACTGAACGTTTTAATCCTTCAGATATTAAATGTAAACTTAGGGTAATTAAACAGAGCATTAAAACTGGAATAATCATCATATAAAAGTGATATTGATAATCAAAAATAGCTTGATTTAACAGTGTTCCTAAAGAAGGGATAGGAAGTTGGATTCCTAGTCCTAGAAATGAAATTGATGCTTCATATAAAATTATGTAAGGAATAAAAAAGATAATTGACATAAACACATATGGAAGTAAGCTTGGAATAATATGCCTCCTAATAATATATAAATTACTCATCCCAAGTAATTTACTATTCATAATATATCCTTTTGATTTAATTTGTAAAACTTGAACTCTGATTAAACGATAAATAAATGTCCAACTTGAAATAATTAAACCAAACATTAAACTTTTAACTCCTGGTCCAAACATCCCAATCATCAGGATTATCCAAATAATAGTTGGTACACCATTTAACACAAGTGCAACTTTTTGTAAAACTATTCCGATATAACCTTGATAGTAACCTGAAATAATTCCTAAAATTAAGCCAATTAAAACTTGAGTTAATACAACAATCAGTGCAAATAATAATGAAACTAGTGTTCCAACCATTATTCTGACAAATTGATCTCGACCAAATTGATCTGTTCCAAAGTAAAAATATTTACCATCAGGAACTTGAGCACTTGCATATAAATCTTCTCCTTCAACAACTCCATCAGCAATATGAAAATACTCAAGTACTGGAATTTTTGGAGGAAGATAGGTATATTGTGGTTGTTGGTAATCTCCAATTAGATTTTTCCCAGTAGTTCCATCAGCTTCAGTGTAAGCATTGTGGTATGTAGAAATAAATGGTGCTGCAATTGCAATAATTAAAATACTTAAAAAGATAATCAGACCACTCATTAAAAATTTATTTTTAAGCATCTTTGCTCCCTATCAAACTAATTCTTGGATCTAATTTAGCATACAATATATCAATAAAGAAATAAATGATCAAAATTTGCAAGGACATAAAAATGATAATCGCTAATGTCATATATGTATCTTGGCCTAAAAGTGAAGCTGATAATACTTTACTCATGCCTGGAATATTGAAAATTAATTCAACACCAAGTGACCCAGCTGTTACCATAATAAATAAAGGACCTAGGATTGTTAATAAATCAAGTACAATATTTTTCAAATAATATTTACAGATTAATTGTAGCTTACTTATATTAATTGATTTAACAAATACAATATATTCTTGATCAATTATATCATTCATTTTACTGCTGACTATTTTAGTTATTTGTGCTGATATTAAAATGACTAAAGATATAATTGGTAATATCAAACTAGATACTTGCTGATTATTATACATTGCTGGAAATATATTATGATTAATAGCAAATGTTGTTTGTAAAAAGATTGCAACAATAAACATTGGAATGCTTATTCCTAATAAAATAAATATTGAGATAATTATTTTAACTACTTTAGATTTATTAAGTGCAAAAATAAAACCTAAAATAATTCCTAAAATTGTTCCAATAAGAAGTGAAATATAACCTAATATTAGCGTGACTGGATACCTTGATTTCATAACGCCACTTACTTCTTGATCAAAAACAAATGAATATCCAAAATCAAATCCAAAAAGATTATCATCTTTACTTTCTTGATCTATTGTTATTAGACCTTCTAAGCCAATAATATTAAAGATATAATCAAAATATTGAACACTAATTGGCCGATCAAAACCATATTGATGATCTATTTGTTCTTTTTGCGCTGGCAATAACTTATCAAATTCACTATATGTTTTTTGATCTATCCAATGTAAAGAAAAAAATGATATTGTAATTATAAACCACAGTATAATCATCATACTTAAAAATCTTTTAATTATATATTTAAACATTTAATCCCCCAACTATATGTTTTATTTTAAATGAATATATTTGTGTGAAATGATCATCACCAAATCTTCAGGCATCACATATTTATAATTAACTAAATATGGAATATTCTCCTGGTATATCGGAATGACTACTGCATCTTCTAAAACTATTTTTTCAAGCTGAGCAAACATTTCAAATCTTTTTTCAATATCTTGTTCTTGAGATGCTTGTTTATATATTTCATCAAATTCAGGATTAATATACCTAGAAATATTTATATAATCTATTGCTTCTGATTCCCATTGACTAAGATATGTTTCTGGATCAAGGTAATCAGCTCCCCAACTTGATAGTACCATATCAAAATTACCAATTCTTTTATCTTCAACGAATATATTATGAGGTTTAATTACTATATCAATGTTAATACCATATTCCTGTTTATAAAAAGCTTCAATCACTTGAGCTACATTGATTGATAATTCATTATCAGATATTAAAAAGCTAATTTCAATTTGATTTCGACTTTCATATCCCATTTGATCCATATATTTATCAAAATGATAATCAGCTTTTTTTTTGTCATAAAGAATATAATCATCATCAGCATAATCACGGTATTCAACCCCATAAAAATCACCTACAAAGTCATCTGGAACTAAATAATTAACTTCTAAATTCATCCCTGCATAAACGCTGTCATTAATAATTGTTCGATTTAATCCATAAGCCATGGCTAGTCTTAAATCTTTATTATTGAAAATACTATCTTCAGATGTATTTAAATATAGGCTATATATATAACCAGTCAAATGATCATGAAGCTCTGAATTATCTTTATTTGCCTCATAATAATTGGGATTTTGGATAGTTGTATAATCATATTCACCAGCTTGATAACCTTGGTAATTCATCTCCAAGTCATTACTAACTTTATAAATTATTTGGTTTAAGTCTACATGTTCTTGATCATAATATAAAGGCGCTTTATCAAGAACTATTTCATAACTTTTATCATATGAACTTGGATAGAAAGGTCCATTATAATACATATATTGATTACTAGTTGCATAATCATATTGATATTTTAAATATGCTGATTCTGGTTGTGGATAAAATAAAGGAAAGGCTAATAGTGATTCAAAATATTGAGCAGGGTGATCAAGTCTTATTTCTAAAGTATAATCATCAATTGCTTCAATCCCCAATTGGTCGACTTCTTTTTCTTTAGCAATGATTTCTGATCCATTTTCGATAATAGAAAAGATATAACTATATTCACTATTAACTTCCAAAGTTCTTCGCCATGAAAAAACAAAATCACTTGCAGTTACATGTCCTTTTGTATTACCTTGGTAGTCATACCAATATGCATCTTCCCTTAATTTAATTGTATATGTTAATCCATCAGAACTAACACTTATATCTGTTGCTAAACCATATACAACATTACCTTCTGAGTTAACCTCTGTTAAACCTTGATAAATATCTGTAAAAAACTGCATACTGTAACTATAGTATGCATGAGAAATATCCAATCCTTCAATTTCTTTAGAAGGGTAAACAAAAGATAAATTATCTTCTTTTTGGCAACCAGATAAAAAGATTATTAAAAATGTGATTATTAAAAATATTTTTTTCATAATTATTAACTCCGATCATTGATCTTTTTGAAAATTATAAATTTGTGCATTTAAGCGAATTGATGAAACAATTATTTGACTTAAAATATAAAACCATAATAAGAATAATAAATACTTTGCTGATGATCCATAAATAATATCATATGTATTTAAATTTGATAAATAAACTTCATAGTAATATGAGGCAATCATGAATCCTACTGTTGACAAAATTACACCAGGTAAAATAGAAATATATGAAACTTTTACATGTGGTAATATTTTATAAGTAATTGAAAACATAGCGAATAGAACTAAGATTGTTAATAAATATTTAATTCGTAAAATTTGATCTATAATATCAACAATAAATAAATTATTCATTAGATTATCTTCAATGATTATACGTAATAATTGACCTAAATATAAAATTAAACCAATAAAAATAGCAAGGAAAATAATCGATATAAACAAAAGAATTGAGATCAATACTTTCTTCCATAATTTTCTTGCTACAGTTACTAAATATAAATCATCTGTAATTTCCATTAAGTTTCTAATATTAGTGGATATAGTTAAAAAGATAATCAGAATAATGAAAATATTTAGTATTAAATTGTTGTTTAAAATATCAATTGTTAATTTACTATAAAATTCTTGTAATTGCTCTGGTGCATATGTAAAATTACTGCTTTGTTCAATTAAAAATTGATTTGGAATAAAACTAAATAAGATATTAATGAATATTATTGCTGGAAAGGTAATGAACACTAATGAAAATGCTAGAGATTTAGCTTTTTGTTCATGACGCATTGCTGAATATCCTTTAATATATCTTTCAATAAATTCTTTCATTTTACCCCTTTATTACTTAGTTTAGTTATTAATTGATTAAATCACCATATAAACTAAATGATTTAGCATCATTTATTTTAACTTGTACAATTTGACCTGTTAATTCTTTTGTAGATTCAAAATGAACTAACTTAAGTCCTTCTGAATATCCGGCATAAACTAATTGATTTTTTTTACTAGGTCCATCAACTAAAACATTAACTACTTGACCGATAATATGATCATTGTTTACTTGAGCATAGTGATTAACTAATTTATTTAATTTTTGTAACCTAGCTTTTTTTATTTCTAAAGAAATATTATCTTCCATCACAGCTGCAGGTGTTCCTTCTCTTGGTGAATAAACAAATGTATATGCAGTATCATACTTGCAGTACTCATACAAACTTAATGTGTCTTCAAATTGCTCTTCTGTTTCATTAGGGTATCCAACAATAATATCTGTTGTAAACACAACACCTGGGATCTTTTTCTTTATTTGATCAAATAGCTTTAAATATTTTTCTCTTGTATAACTTCGACCCATTATTTTCAGAATTTGATCATTACCTGATTGAACCGGCAAATGAACATGAGACATGATATTATCATATTTAGCTATTACATCGATTAATTCTTCTTCAAAATCCCAAGGGTGAGATGTCGTAAACCGAATACGCTCAATCCCAATTTGAGCTATATCTTCTAATAAATCAGCCATCCTATAATTAATGTTTAAATCTTTTCCATAGGCATTTACGTTTTGACCAAGTAAAGTAAGCTCTTTATAACCATCTATTTTTAGCTTCTTAACTTCATCAATAATATCTTGTGGTAATCGACTTCTCTCTTTACCTCTTGTAAATGGAACAATACAATATGTACAAAATTTATCACATCCATAAATAATATTAACCCATGCTTTAGTATTATTATCTCGAACTTTTGGTAAGTCTTCTACTATATCACCCTCTTGAGACCATACCTCAACAACCATTTCTTTTGATTTATAAGCTTCATCAATTAAAAATGGTAACCTATGAATATTATGTGTACCAAAAATAAGGTCAATGTGTTGATACTTTTCTAAGATACGATTAACAACAGATTCCTCTTGTGCCATGCAACCACAAACTGCAAATATCTTATCAGGATTTGTTGTTTTTAAATGTTTTAAACTACCAATCTTACCAAAGACTTTGCTTTCAGCATTTTCACGAATAGCACATGTATTTAAAATTACTATATCAGCTTCTTGCATGTTGTCAGTTGAAGTAAATTCAAGTATTTCTAAAATACCCGCCATAACTTCTGTGTCATGTGCATTCATTTGACAACCAAATGTTTGAATACAATATGTTTTATTTTTACCAATCCCATTTATTTGCATGGGGATTTCAATACTCTCTCTTAAAATTTCAGGGTTATCACTTGTTCTTTTTTTAGCCAATTTTAAATCCGGCTCAATTCTAATAAACTTATCTTTAATTCTATTCTCTATTTCTTTCATAATCTAAAATCACCTTCCTAATTAGTCATATTATAACATACAATTGTAGCCTTCTCTTTTTAATCATGTTAAAATATAGTTAAAACTAAGAGGTGATATATATGAAATATGAAATAACTGGATCAACTGCTTTTCCACTTTTAAAAATTAAACTAGATTTTGAAGAAAGTATTAAATATGAAACTGGTGCAATGGTTTACCATACAGAGCATATAAATTTAAAAGGGCGTTCAAATGGAGGGATATTTAAAGGGTTAACTAAGAAGATGATTGGTAATGAAAACTTCTTTACCTCATTTGCTACATCAGATGATTTATATCAAGAAATTGCCTTAGCGCCAAAAGGAATTGGAAATATCAAAATATTAGATGTAGGAGATAAACAATATTATTTAGTTGATGGTTCTTTTTTAGCAAGCGATACATCAGTGGATTATAATATCTCCAGACAAAAAGGTTTAAAAAATATCTTATTTGGTGGTAATAGTGGTTTGTTTTTACTTAAAACATCTGGAACCGGGATAATTGCCATCAATGCAATTGGTGACATTAAAGAAATTGAATTAAATAATGAAACTTTAATCATTGATAATGGACATGCCTTAGCTTGGGATTCAAACTTAAAATATACAATAAACTATTCAGGTGTAAAAACTGGGGAATATTTAACAACAACATTTACAGGTTCTGGTAAAATTTATATCCAAACAAGACAAGCAAAACAAATTGCTGAAATGATTCTTCCTTTCTTGCCACAACAAAATAATTAATAGATAATTATTAAATATAAAATAAAAATAGCTCAAGTTAAATTTGAGCTATTTTTTTTTATTAGTTACTTTATTCAATTACAACATCTGTTTGATCAGTAAGTTCTTTACCACTACCATCACTTCTCAAAAGTGTTGGGTATAAATATTCGTTATTACTATTTTGTTGAGCATATAACCAATCTTCTTCACTCCAGGTAAGTGTATCTGAATAAAAAGATGGATATGTCATCTCATTCCTTGTTGCTATTTTTAATTGATCCAGATTTTGATTTGGATTTGAACCTGTATTATTTGAAATTTTTCCTGCAAGATTATTTGGATTTACTATAGTTGATGATCCTTCTGAAGTTATATTCACCATTGTATTATATGAATATATATTTTCCATTGCAACACCATCAGCATCCCAAACCACACCAAAAAGTGCACCTGTATTAGTACTTGATTTACCTGTAACTGAACCAGCTGTAAAACTATTTTTAATCTCTGTTGTATCTGATTCTGTACTCTGGTAATTATATCCAGATATCCCTCCTGCAAATCCTTTTTCAGCAATTACATCTCCAACAAAATAACTATTACTAATTAAAAGATCTGGATCGTTGGAATTTATATCACCAACTAAACCTGCCGCATGAAGCTCTGATGTTGAAACTGTTCCTTTAACATATGTATTATTTATAAATCCAGTATCTAAGAAACCCACTAGACCTCCTACAATTGGTTCAGTAGAGGTAAGTTCTACATTTGTATATGAATTATTAATTGTTCCACCGTCTAACAGACCAACCATTCCTCCAGAAATACCTCCAGATTGAATTATTCCATTAACAAAACAATCTGATATGTAAGCACTATTATAACCAACTAAACCAGCTGTAAGATCATTTCCTATTATTTCTGCATTATTTAATCCTAAATTTTGTAAACTTGCTGAACTTGATGTACTTGCAAAAAGCCCAACACCATCTACTTCTGGCATATTTATATAAATATCATTAATTGTATGATAATTACCATCTATAGAACCATTAAATGGCTCTATCTCTACATCTAAACTTTCATCACCTACATCGATTTCATTAATTTTTATTACTTCACCAATAGGATCAAAACCATCTTCATCATATTTTTTTGAATTACTTGTTTCACCACATTCTACATCATCAATTAAGTAGTAGTTATCATTTAAATTCCAAGGGTTTGTATGAGTGATATCACCTGGTTGATCAATACTAGTTTCTTCTGTTCCAATTGATTCTAAATCTTTACAAGTTTTTACAATACCATTTAATTCAATAATTCCATTACTTTCAGTATACATATAATCTGACTCGACTGATATAATGTTATTAATTGAATCTGTCATTGTTGAGAAGTTATAATCGTCTACAACTTTGACTTTATAAGTAATTATATATGTATCACCTTTTGTTATTGTACCAACATTTAATCCACCATCTTTGACATTAGCATCAGCTGTAACATCACCATTTAATTCACTATTAACTGTAATGTCTGAAATTGAACTTGATTCTATATTTTGATCTGATAAATCTGTAATTATTACATTATCTTGATCACGAGAATTTTCTAAATTATTTTCTAGTTTAATTGTATAATTTAATGTTTCACTTTCGCTGGCATATCCATCTTTATTCTCATCTACAATACTAATGGTTTCAACTATTTTATCATAAATATTAACATCTAATGTGATATCTGTTTTATTTTGATCTAAATCTGTTACTGTTAAAGAAACATATTGTGTACCGGCTGTCCCTTCTTTAATATCTTCTGTTATACTAATTCCTGAACTTAAATCACCATCTTGACGATCATATGCAAAGGCATTGTATGTTTGATTTTGATCAAATGATGGATAACTATCCTCATCACCAAGATTTAAATCAACTGATTCTCCATATAAATATGGTTCTTGAGCAGGAATAGATTCTCCTTTTTTCAGCACTACAACATTTAGTTCTCTTAATGTATCTCCTGAACTTAATGTTACCTTTTGTATTCCAAGTGTTGATGTATTAATATCTTGAACAATATCTATATCTTCACTAACATCTTGACCTTTTTCATCTATTGCAAAAGCATTATATGTAGATAACTGATTCCAATTTTTATTATCATCATATTGTTCCACAATTACATCTTCTCCGTATATATATGGATTACCAGGCGTTGGATTTGTCGCACCCTCTTCTACAATAAATATTTTTACTACCCTTGAAGCATCATCTATATTTAAGGACATATCATGAACACCTGCATTAACTAAACTTATATCTCCGACTACTTCGATTTTACTTGTTACTTCACCTACTCCAAATTCATATGCAAACGCATTATATGTTGCTGGGTCATTAAGGTTTATTTGATCATCGCTTTGTTCTACAACTACATCTTCTCCATATATGTATATATCTCCATCGACTGGGTCTGGTGTTCCTACTTCTACTATTACTGCATTAACTGTTTTTGTTTGATTACCATATTTCATATCAACTGGCATTGCTCCTACTTCACTTGTATCTACATTCACATTTATATTGATTTGATCTGTTACTTCCCCTACTCCAAATTCATATGCAAATCCATTATATATTGCTGGATCGTTAAAGTTTGTATCATTATCTCCTTGTTCTCTTATTGCATCTTCTCCATATATGTATATATCTCCATCATCTGGGTCTGGTGTACCTACTTCTACTATTACTGCATTCACTGTTTTTGTTTCTGATGTTTGTCCATCACTATCTGTAACATCTAAAACTACAGGGTATGCTCCTACTTTATTAGGATCTATATTATCTGTATTACTTACTTGAATTTGATTTGATATATCATTATAATCAGAATCATATGCTTTTGCACTATAAGTTTGATAATCATCTAATTTAATTTTATCTGGATTACCTTTTTCTATAACAGCATCAGTAGCATATATGTATGGACTGCCATCTTCAGGTATTGTTTCACCTTCTTCTAAAACAATTAATCTTTTCGTATCAGAAAATTCAGTACCATAGTCTGATGCTTCCAACTTAATATTATATTCTCCCACTTCGTTTGGGGCACTATCTTTAGGATATTTTTTTGATAATTCAATGTTTTCTTGTTCATCAATTACTTGACCATTTTCATCAATATAAAAACCAAACTCTCCAAATGAATCTACGCTTAATTCATCATTTTGATGAATAGCTGCATCATGACCATATAAATTAATTTCTTGATTAGTTACTGTGTTAATATCATCAAGAACATAGTAATATAATTCTTTTTCTTGATCTTCTATTGTTAATGTAACAGTATATCTTCCTTGCTTATCATAATCAACAAGACTATCATCAATTAATAATTGGTCTGTTATATCTTCTGAACCTTTTGTTGCTAAAGCTTGGAAAGTATCATAATTAATATTATTATCTCCCACTTGTCCATAACCATTTGTTGCTGTTAATTGTACATCACCTTCTGGTTCAGTTGGGTCAGTCGGTTCTACTCCACCATTGTTTCCACCTGGAATTGTTACATCTACATCTGGACTTTCTGTATTGCTATTTCCTACTAAGTCTTGTCCACTTGTATCATAGTAGTTTAATTCTATTTCTTCTTCTGTTGTTGATTCAGTAACTTCTTGTTCTATTACTTCCATACTATTTGTAACATTACTACTTGTTTCAATAACGTCTGCTCCACTTGCTTCCCATACTAGCATTTGTCCTGCTACTAAGTCAATGGGATCATTACTTGCATTGTAAGTATCCTCTGTTGCTTTAACTATTTGTTTAATCTCTGTTTGTGCATCTACCGATAACTTGCTATATTTTGTATTATCAGGATTAGTTAAA
>CALDDH010000010.1 GCA_937936465.1 uncultured Mycoplasmatales bacterium
GGAATAATAGCTTGGATGGGAATAATTCCCTTTGGAAAATTATTTACCAAAGGATCAGGAGCAGCAATGCAGTCTGTAATTAAAGATTTAGAAGGTATCTTTGAAATAAGTGATATCTCAGATATTTGGAAAGTGATGAAAGGTGATTTGTTGGAGTGGTTAACAACTTTTGATTTAACAGAAGAAATAATTAATCTTGTTAGTAATCTTGGATTAAATACAATCGATGAAAGTGATTTATTTGAAGGTGGAATGATGAAGATGTTAGAAGACTTATCAGTCAAGTTAATAGATATTTAAGTAAAACAGAGGAGAGATTAAAATGGAAGAAAAGTTAATATACAAAGGAAATAAGGAAGCAAGAATCGCAGCATTATTTGTAAAGTATGGAATCATTCTAGTAATTATATTTTCTGTAATTGATTTATACCAATTTATGAATGCCTATTATCATTCGGATACAGAACTGAGGTGGCTGATGTATTCATATAATGAATATATCAATTTAGATTTAGGGGTAGAAAATGATGCAGAACCAATATTCTTTTTATTAGGAATTCCTTTAAGTTATGTCATTTGGAAAATATATGTACCAGCACTTAATAAGACTCGAGATATCTATTTAAGGGGTGAAGAGATAGTACTTAAGACAAGTCTTAAGAAAAGAATGAAAGTTACAAGGTCAGAAAAGATCTTTAATGTTAATGATATTATCGGCTATAAGATGGGTCGAGCATCTGAAGTAGGAGCTATACTTAAGCAAGATCCAACTAATGATATAGTGTATGGGTCTAAAAATGCAGCAACAACATGGGTTGGGATGATAGAGTTTAAAGATGAGCAGTATTTAGTAATAGCAGGAGGAACAAAAAGGAAAGTCAATAAAAAGATGAAATTAATTGAAGATAAGATTAATGAGAAAGAAAAAAAAATAATAGGAAGTGAGAAAATATGAATAAATTAGGAATCGGATCAGTTGTTGGCGTATTAGGTACTGATCAAGAGATATATAAGGTAATGGTAATAAGTAGAAGTATTATGGTTGATGGAGTGGATGGGATAATTGACTATGCAGGAGTTATATATCCATATGGATATATAAAAGATACACCTCCAATTATTTTCAATCAAAATCAAGTTGAAATTATTCATCATAATGCAAAGCAAGATATAGCTGAGCAAATATTAATTAAAATAGAAGATAAAATTGATCAATTAAAGGAGAAAAATGATTAAAGAAATATATGCAATTGGAACAAAAGCATTAGTGGGTGAAAAAGTAATTTTGATTATTGGTCGCATTCAAAAAATTGATGATGATTCATTTCATGACTATGTTGGGGTAGCTTGTCCATCAGGGTTTCAATCTGAACAAGAACTAGTCTATTTTTCAGAACAAGAAATTAAAAAAATAGTTGAACTAGGTTATGTTGATGATCAAGAAATAGAACAAATAAATCAAATTAAAGAAACTTTAGGAGTATAATGTTAGCTTTTATAATTATATTAATAGTTATTAATATATTATTAAATATAGTATTGAAAATGAATATGAATAATAGCAAGGACATTGCTTTGAAAAACAATTCAATTGGTAAAACAAAAGAGCAATTTATTGAAGAGAACATTGATAATAATATATGGACAATTAAAAGTGACTTAAGTTTTAAAGTAGATAATAAACTTAAAATTATTTATATTAATGGTTTAAAGCATTTGAAAAATTTAGAAATTGCAGATGCAATTGATAATTTGTCAACATATGATAATTTAAAAATAGTAAAAATCGAAAAAGTAATTAAAATAATTGAATATATTGTTGCAGGACTATTTATATACTACTGTATAGGGACAGATGGTGAAGCAAATGATGTTTTAGGATTAGCAATTATCTTATTTTATATTATGTTGTTTTTAAGAATTAAAATATATAAAAAAGGTAAGGAAAAGAAAATTAAAATAATTAATAAATACAATTTCACTATTCAGGAAAAAAAATTATATATGAGAAATAGTCAATCAATCAATACATTTAGTAATCGACTATCAGTCTCATCTTCACTTTTATTCTTTATAATTATTTGGTTTTATTGGCTTTAGTTTAAATAAAAAAAAGTAAATATAATAATTAATAAGATTATTATATTTACTTATATTCAATTATAGTTTTGATTATACTTTTTAAATTATTTAGTTTTAATTTGTTTTTCTTTTTACACGTGGTATTATTCTTTGGATATCAACTGTTGAATTATTATCCCATGTTGATTGATCTTCTTTATCAAACTGTTCAATGAATTTAATTATTTCTGTTGTCATAATTGTTGGTGTTGATGCACCTGATGTAATAGCAACTGTTTCAACTTTTTGATCTAATAAATCTTCAATGTTTAAATCAGATAATGAATTTATTCTAACTGTTTTTGTTTTAATATATGAATTTGACAATTGGACAAGTCTTTTTGTATTGTTACTTTTCACATCACCAACAACAATTACTAAATCAGCTTTTTGTGTTAAGTTAATAATTGCTTCTTGTCTTTGCTGAGTAGCTGGGCATATTTCATTAATTATTTCAATTTGTGGAAAAACTGCAATTGCATGATTCATTAAATCTTTTGTATCAATCATGCTCATCGTAGTTTGATTTGTAATACATAGTTTTTGATTCGTTAATGTTAATGTATTAATATCTTCTTCATTTGTAATTAAATGAATTCTTTGTGAATTGATACCGATTGCCCCTTCAGGTTCAGGGTGGTTCTTTTTACCAATATATAATACATCGTATCCCTTTGTTATTTTTTCTTTAATTATATCATGTGTTTTATAAACATCACTACATGTAGCATCAACAATATCTAAACCTTTATTTTTTGCTTCAATTATTAAATCAGGTGCAATACCATGAGCTGAGACAATTATAGTTCCTCTTGTGACTGTATCTAATATTGCTCTTCTATTTTCTCCCGTTAAAGTAACAACACCTGCTTGTTTGAATGCTTTTGTGACATTTTGATTGTGAACAATTTCTCCTAATAAAAACAAGGGTTTTTTAAGTTCATTATTCTCAATTGATTGAGCAACTATTTGTAAAGCTGTAACAACTCCATGACAATAACCTCTTGGTGTGATCTTAATAACTTGCATAATTTCTCCTTCAGTTATCTTAATTATAACATATAAATTTTTATTTTTTAGATAAGAAAATACAATTTTTATTTCAACTTGCTATAATATAATTAGTAATAGTAAGAGGAGGAGAATAAATGAGAGTATTAATTACAGGGAAAAACCTAGAAATAACAGAAGGTATAAATGAAGCAGTGCATCGTAGTTTAGGGAAATTAGATAAGTTTTTTAAAGCAAAAGAAATAACTGCCAATGTAAATGTGAAAACATATGCACACGAGCAAAAAATTGAAATAACATTGAGAATTGATGAGGCTCATGTCTTAAGACAGGAAGTTGTTGAAAGAGATCTTTATTTAGCTTTGGATGAAGCAGTTGATAAGTTAGAAGTTCAAATTAAAAAAGTAAAAGATAGAGCAAATAAACACCATAATGATAAGCAAGAGCTATTAGATTTCTTCAGTGATTTAGAAGATCAAAAAGAAAAAGAAAAAAGAATTGTTCGTAGAAAGAAATTAGAATTAAAACCAATGAGTGAAGAAGAAGCAATTTTACAGTTTGAATTAGTTGGCCATGATTTTTATTTATACTTTGATGCAGACCTGGAAACATATAAAGTTATCTATAAAAGAACAGATAAAGAATATGGAATATTAGAAGTATAATTAATCTAATTAGTAATAGTTTAAAAATTGATAAACAAAAAAAGTAAGGTAATTATTACCTTATTTTTATTTTTAAAAGATATTTTATAAACATCATGTTAAAATATATATAGGAGGCATCATGTACTATTTATTTATTGCAATAATCGTAATTATCATAATATTAATTTCTTATTTTATAATTAAAAATAATAAGAAAAAAGAAAGGTCAAAGGTTTATACTGAAACAATTGAAAGTTATCAAAAAACACAGAAGCTTGAGCTTAATGTTTTAGACTCTTTACAAAGAGCTAAAAAAATAAGTAAAAATGATGAATCAATTAAGTTATATAATTTATGGCTTAGTGAATTCCAAGAAGTACAAGTTTCAATTGAAGAATTAAATATAATTGATTTAGAACTTCAAGAACTTATGAATAAAAATAAGCATAAAGATTTCATGAAACTTGAAATTCAATTTTCCAGCAAAGTTGCTCATTCATCAGAAAAGCTTGAAGGATTACATGAAAAATTATATAACTTTACAAACTATGAAATGGAAAATACGCAAATTGCGATTGAATTAAAAGAACAATTAAAAGAACTGCAAAAGAATTTTGCTAATAACTTACAAAGTTATGAAATATATGACATGTCTTTTGCCAAGCAAATTGAAGAAATAACATATGAATTAAATAAATTTGAATATTTACAAAAAAATGGAGAATATACAGATGCAAGAGAACATTTAAAGAGTGGTACAGCAAGCATTAATTTTATTCACTTAAATTATGATGTTTTAAACAATTCATATGTATATTTAAAAGAGATGAATGTTAACTTAGAAATTATCCAACAAGTAAGAAATGGGATTAAAGATTTAAACTTTCAATTAGATATTGATAATTTACAAAATGATATTGACCAGATTATCAATGAAAAACAAATTTTTTCTGAAAAAATAAAAATATATACTTTCAATGAAGAAATATCTAAAGAACAAATTGATAGTAATGAAAAAGAATTATTAGAAATTGAAAATAAAATTTTTACAATTAAAAATAAAATCGAAGAGCAATATAAAGTAATTAAAGAAATAGCTTTGAAGATTGATGAAAATAAACAATTATTAGATTTATGTGATACTTTAATTTTTGGTGCAACAGAGGAGAAGTCAGAAATTGAAGATTTATATCAAATTCCTGAATTAAAAGCAATTAAAAAATTTGATGAAGAAGTAAGTCGTTTTAAAAAATTCCAAGATGATTATAAGTTATTATTAAGTGTTATATATGAACTCAAAGAAGACTATCTAACATTACATAATCGGATTGATCAAAGTAATTCATATTTAAAAATATTTATTGATAAAATTGAAAAAGCAATAATTGATTTAAAATTAATCCGTGAGGATGAATTAAATGCAAGGTTAGAGATTAAAGTTCACAAAGAAAAAATTATGACTTTAGAACTATATTTAAGGCATTATGACCACTATTATCGCAGAAGTGATAATCTAGTATCAGAAATGAAAGAAATGCTTGAAAAACTAGATCAATTAGATTTAGAATTAAATAACAGCCCACTTAATATTTCAGAAGTAAGAAATATTAATAATGCAATAAACAATTTAATTCAAAGTATAATTAAAGATAGTGAAAAAGAAATTAAATACCGCATTGGTGGAGAAAAATTAATTACATATTGTAATCAGTTTATTGATGAGCATGATACATATTCTTTGATCTCACATATTAATTCTTTATTTCTAAATTCTGAGTATACACGTGTTATTCAAGAAATAAAATCATTTTTAAATAGTGAATTATCAAACGGTGAAGAAGTATATAAAAATATAGTTTCAAAAGTTCAAATTGAAAGTTATAAAAGTTTTTCTGAAAAAATATGATTTATTTAGATTATGCATCAACAACAAAAATTAGTAGTGAAAATAAAAAATTATATAATCGAGTTAATGAAGATCTTTTTCGAATTGAAAGTGTCGATTTAAATTGCCAAAAAATTGAAGATTATGCAAAAGGTGAAATTCTTAAAGCACTAAATTTAAGGTCGAATTATAAAGTAATATTTACTAATTCAGGTACAGAAGCAAATAATCTTTCAATCATTGGGATGGCTAAAAATTTTAGTAATAAAAAACATTTTATAACAACTAAAATTGAACATCAATCAGTTTATAATTGCTTTACACACTTAGAGGAAATTGGGCACAAAGTAACTTTTCTTGATGTTAATGAAAATGGTAATATTAATTTAGATGATTTAGAACAAGCAATAAATAATAATACGGTATTAGTGTCAATTATGGCTGTTAATAATGAAATTGGATCAATTCAAGACGTGGATAAAATTAAAGAAATAATAACAAGAAAAAATAAGAAAACAATTTTTATGTCTGATTGTGTTCAAGCAGTTGGTAAAGTACCAATTGATTATCAAAAATTAGATATAATTACAATTTCTAGTCATAAACTTTATGGCTCTAAGTCATCTGGTTGTATTGTTTTAAAAGATAATATAATTATAAAACCGCTTTTATATGGTGGATATGATCAAAGTGGAGTTCAAAGTGGAACAATGTCATTAGCTTTGAAAATGGTCCTAGCTAATTCAATTAAAACTGAAATGAAAGAAATCAGTAGTACAATTAGTAAAATTGAGTTCTTGAAAAGTTATTTATTTTCACAACTAGAAAATACAAATATTAAATATAATAGCATTAATAAAAGTAGTATTATTTCAATGGTTATTCCAGTCAACATTAATAGTGAGATAATAATGAATTTATTAATTAAACAAGAAATATATGTATCAACAAAGGCTGCTTGTAGCACTAGACAAAATAAAAAATCTCGTATATTATTAAATATTGGTATTGATGAAAATGAGATTGATCATGTATTAAGGGTTAGCCTATCAAGGCACTCGACAACCGATGAACTTAAAATATTTAGTGATCAAATTAAAGAAATTATTAAAAAAAATTAAAGGAAGATTAAGGTAAAAAAATGTATTGTATTTTATTAAGATATGGAGAATTAACATTAAAGGGTAAAAATAGAAAAGATTTTGAACGTAAATTATTAGAAAATATTAATAAACAACTAGCAGATTTTGATATAGTTATAAAAAGAGATCGTAGTCGTGTTTATGTTGAACAAGTAACTGATAATAATAAAGATAAAATTATTGAGAAGTTAAAAAAAATTCCTGGTATTTATAGCTTTTCATTAGCTGAAATTATTAATAATGACATTGAGACAATTAAAGATTTTGTGCTACAAACATTTGATGATAGTAAACCACTTTTTCGAATTAATTCTAAAAGATTGAATAAAAAATATCCGTTAATATCTGAAGAAATTAATAAAGCTGTTGGTGGACATGTTTTGATCAATAAAAATGGTCTTGAAGGTCTTAAAGTCCAAATGAAAGATGTTCAGCAGGAAATAATGTTAGAAATACACCAAGAGAAATGTTATGTCTTTACCGATAAAATTAAAGCAATGGGTGGTTTACCAATTGGTAGTGTTGGAAAAGGTGTTGTAATGCTATCGGGGGGGATTGATTCACCAGTTGCTGCGATTTTAGCGATGAAAAGAGGAATTAAGATTCAGTTAGCACATTTTTCATCACCACCATATACAAATGCTCAATCATTAGAAAAAGTAATTAATTTGACATCTGTATTACAAGAGTATGATCAAGATATTAAATTAAATGATTTTCAAATTACCGATTTACAAGTGGCGATTAATAAAAATTGTAATGAACGTATGCAAGTTGTCCTTCTAAGAAGAATGATGCTAAGAGTAGTTGAGAATGTAATGGCTAAACATAAAGTTATTATTACAGGTGAAAACATTGGACAAGTAGCTTCTCAAACATTAGAAGCGATGGAAGTCACAAACCAAGCGATTGAATCACTAATATTAAGACCACTACTAACATATGATAAAGAAGAAATTATAACTTTAGCTCAAAGGTTTGGAACTTATTTAATATCTATCAAGCCATTTGATGATTGTTGTGTATTATTCATGCCTAAATCACCAACAACAAAACCAAAATTAGATAAGATATTAATTGAAGAATCTAAAATTGATTATATGACAATGATTGAACAAATTGAAAGAGATCAGTATGATTGTCAAACAATAAAAGATCAAAAAGATTTCAATAATTATTTATAAATTAACAACTATTTTTCATGGGGAGAAATATGGTCAAAAAAGCAATAAGAAAAAGTTTATTAAAAGATAAAAAGATTTTCTTTGCAATTAATTTCATTTTCATTATTACAATTATTTGTGCAGTTATTTCTTTGTATTCTTTTGGTTATGGTTTGAATAATTACAATCGATATATGCAAGAAACTAATACAGAAGATTTTTTAGCAATTCCAATTGATGGAGTTAATATAGCTGAGGAAGTTCAAGAAATTGAAGAGTTGTATAACCTTGAATTAGAAGAACATGAACAATATATTTATAATCAAAACATCAGGCAAGATAAATCTGCTCAATTATCAATAGAAGCTAATAATCCAAATAATAATATTACAAATATCCAAGTAACATCCGGTCAAATGCCAACAGAAAATAATCAAATTTTATTGAGTCAAGAATTTGCAGAAAGTAATCAATTATATATCGGTGATCGGATTAAAATTGATAATAATGACTATCAAATAGTAGGGCTTGGAAGTTTCCCTGAATATAGTTATCCAGTCTTAGATGGTGAATTAATTCCTAATAATAAATATACTGGTGGAGCATATGTTACGCAAAACTCTTTTGATCAGTTAACTTCAGGAAAAAAAACTAATGTTACATATCATGGGAAATTCAAACAAGAATTATCTAAAGGTCAGCGATTAGATATTTATTATCAAATACAAGAAGAGTATACAGTGCAAACGCCTGAATTAAATATAGTAGGTATTCCAACCTCAACAAATAATGAGCAAGCAACTCCAATCTTTTTAAAAATTATTGATCGTGAAGATAATCTGGAAATAAGTGCAATGCAATTAGAATATAAATATTTAGGAATTATTATAGCTGGATTGTCTATTTTGATTGGTATTATCACTGTTTTTCTGGCAATTATATTATTTAAAAGTATTATTCAAAATCAAAGGCGTGAAATAGGAATATTAAGATCAGAAGGTATTTTTATTAATGAATTAATTAAAGGTTATCAAAAGTATTTTCTAATTTCCTTAAGTATTTCAATGGTAATTGGCTTGATTCTTGGTGCAATAACTTCAATAGCAATGGAAATACTCTTAGGCTTATTTTTTAATATACCTTCGTATCCAGTTGAATTGTTTTTAATATTTCTTACAATAATAATATGTATCTTGATCATGGTCTTTATTTTAATTGCCGTTCAATTTCTGGCAATTAGAAAAAATATTAATCGTGATATATTAATGCTTGTTCAAAACATTGAGAAAGATAAGTATAAACGAAAAAAAGAAAGACAAATATTTAATAAGTTATCATTTAAAATTAAATTAAAAGTGAATACTTTAACAAGAAATGTTTCAAAGACATTATTATTATTTTATGGTGTAGCATTTTCAACATTCTTATTCTTATTTGGTATAATTATGATTTCAGCTGTTCTTAATATAGAGGATAATATTTATGGCGATAATTTTACATATGATTATATTGTTAATTATTCTCCTACATATCAATCACAATTAGAAGAAATCGATCAAAATAATATAATTAGTTTTAATGGAGACTTAATAAGTATTAATGATGATCAGAAAATTTATGGAGATATAAGTTTAATCGGATATGATATTGAAAATAATGATTATATTGATTTACAAATAGAGCAACAATTAAACGGTAATCAAGTAGTAATATCTCAGTCGCTATCTAAAACATATGATTTAAAAGTTGATGACCAAATAACTGTTGCCAACCCAATCAATATGGATGAAACATATCAATTTGAAGTTGTGCAAATAGTCGATGTTAAATATGATGAAATGGTCTATGGAGATATTAATTTAATCCAAGATATGCTTAATTTACCTACTGACTATTACAATGGTTTGGTGGGGTGTGGTCAAACAAAAGAGGATCTAGTAAAAGATGATGCTGGGGCTACTTATTATTCGACCGAAGATTTATTAGAGAGTTTAAATAGTTATTCACAAATGTTTAATTATGTAATAATTTATATGTCAATATTAGCTGGAATATTAGCATTTATCTCGATTGCATCAATCACATCAATTATTATTAAATCTAATATTAAAACTATTTCAATTATGAAAGTTCTTGGATACAGTTCAAAAGAAATTAATAATTTAATATTATCTGGTTATAAATGGATTGTACTTGGGACATATTTAATTATGTTTCCATTATCTGTAGTTGGGATTAATTTATATTTTAATTTTATTTTAAATTTAATTCCAGACTTAAATTATCCATTAGTAATAGATGCAAAACTTTGGCATTTCATTATTGGATTAATGTTTATTATGTCGATATATTATATAACATATTTGATTTCTCTTAGAAAAATTAATAAAATAAAATTATCAGTTAGTTTAAATAAAGATCAGTAAATAAGCTTTTTATAAATATAAGTATAAAAAAACAATTAATTAAGATTGTTTTTTTAATGTTTTAAATGAGTTATTAATAATTAAAATGCAAATAATAAAGATAGGAGGTAAAGTGAAAATATCAGAGTGGATTAATCAATTAATAATTGAAGCCTATAATTTATCGGTCAGTGATATTCATTTTCAACCGGTAAATGATCATGCTAACATATTCTTTCGAATTAAAACAAAATTAAAGTTGCAAAAAAAAATTGAAAATGAATTATACATAAAAATCATTAGGTATATTAAGTTTAAAACAAAATTAGATATATCGCTTAGTAAATTACCACAAGATGGATCTTATACGTTAGAGTATAAAAATAAAACTATTTATATGCGGATTTCAACTGTTCCATTAGTCTACGGTGAAAGTCTTGTAATTAGAATAATGAGTGATGAAAACAAAGCAGATATTCAATCACTCAGTTATTATCCAAATGATTTAATAAAGATGTATCAGACAATTAAAAGTCAAAATGGATTATTTATTTTTACTGGTCCAACTGGAAGTGGAAAATCAACATCAATGTATAGTATTTTGAATAAATTAGTAATTGAAGAGCAAAAAAAAGTTATTACGATTGAAAACCCAGTTGAAGTAATTAATAACAATTTTATTCAAGTGCAAATTAATGAAGGATTAGATATTAATTATGCAAGTGTTCTTAGAGCTTGCCTTCGCCAAGACCCTGATATTATAATGATTGGTGAAATTAGAGATGAAAATACAGCGAGAAGTGTTTTTAGAGCAGCTCTTACAGGTCATACTGTTATTTCAACAATGCATACAAAAAATAAAATAGGTGTGATTGAAAGATTTTTAGATTTTGGGTTTTTGAAAAGTGAAATTCAATCTGTTTTGATTGGTATTTCTAATCAAAGGCTAGTTTTAAATAAAAATGATCAAATTAAATCATTTTATGATTATGTAATTGGTGATCAAGTTGAAGAATTATTTACAAAAGGAGAAACTAATGATATTGCAAAAGAAATTAAATTACTTGATCAAGAATAAGGAGAAAAAAAACAAACATAAAGATCAACAGGAGTTACTTGAAATGATTACAGTATTTTTAAAGCAAGGTTATTCAATTAATGATACGATTATTGTTTTGAAATTTAGATATGATTTGTCATCATGGATAGTAATGTTAGAAGAAGGAATGCGTCTTAGTGAAGTTTTAGCGGCTAAGAAATTTGATAAAGATGTTTTATTAATAATTGAAGTTTCAGAAAATAGTGGAAATTTAAAAACTGGAATTATTAAAGCAAATGAATTGCTTTCTGAAAAGATCAAAAGAAAAAATGAATTTTTAGAATTAATCAAATATCCTTTATTACTTTCAGCTATTAGTTTCTTTTCGCTTTTATTCATTTCAACATTCTTGTTACCTCAATTTGAAAATATATATCAATCTTTTGGAATTGAAGGTGATTTATTATTGAAATTTCTGTACTTAACGATGAGGACATTACCATATATTATTTTATTTTTTTTCATTATTGGCTTATCATTTTTTATGTGGTACTTAAGTAAGGACAGCGAGCAAAAATTGAAGATTATTTTGAAAAATAAATATTTAAAAAAGTATTATTTCATGATTTATAATCAAATTTTTGTAATTAATATTACTAATTTATTGAAGATGGATTTAAAGATGGATGAAGTTTTAAATATTTTAGAAAGCCAAGAGTATAATTTGTTTTTACAAGCAGAAATTAAGAAAATAAATCAATTATTAAATCAAGGATATTCATTTTATGAAACATTAAATCCAGATTATTATGAAGGTCAATTAATTCAATTAATTAAAGATGGTGAGGAAAACTCACTTTTAAGACATAATTTGGAAAGTTATAATATTTTTTTACAAAATATTCAGAAAAATAAAAATGAAAAATTACTATATTTAATTCAGCCAATTTTTTATGGTTTTTTAAGCTTACTGATCATCATATTATATAGTTCTATTTTTATTCCAATGTTTGAAATGATGGATGCAATTTAAAAAAAAAGGAGGAATATGAAATTAAATAATCAAGGTTTTACATTACTTGAAATGTTAATGGTAATGTTTGTTATCTCAATATTATTACTATTGACAATTCCAAATATTACAAAGCATAAAGATAGCATAGAAGAAACTGGATGTGAGGCATATGCTGATATGGTTCAAACACAAGCGACAGCTTATGAATTGGCCGAAGGTGATGTGCCAACTTTAAGTCAATTAGAGAGCAGTGGGTATATTCCATCTACAACATGTGAAGATGGTAGTTCATTAAGTTTGACTGGTAAAGGGGAAGTTGTTGTTACGGGATAACTCAGGCTTTACATTACTTGAAATGTTATTAGTTCTATCAATCGTATCGATGATTTGTTATGTATTTATGGTTAATTTATCTGTGATGATTAATTCAAGTAAATTAAGTTCCGACATTCAAACATTTACAAATGTTGTAGATCAGTCCAAATACTGTGCAATTAGTAGTGGTGAGAAAAGTTCAATTGTAATGAAATCAAACAGTTACACTTTTAATTGTCAAGATTATCGAAAAGTTTATTATTTAGAAGATGAAACAACAATCAGCAGTAATTTTCCAAGCGATACAATTAGCTTTACAAAGAAGGGAACAATCAATCGAGCTGGCACTGTTGTTTTTAGGCGAAGTGATATAACTAAAGAATTAGTGATGACGCTAGGGAGGTCAACATATTATGTTAAAGAATAATCGTGGTTTTTTATTGTATGATAGTTTAATTAGTCTAATGATTTTATCAAGTATGACAATTTTCTTTGATCAAATAATTGTTATATCCAATCAAATGACAACTGAGTTATATATCGAGCAAGATGCTTTGGAAGAAGTTAGGAAATCACTTTACTACTATGGGGGGACTGGATCATACCAATTAATTGATAATCAAGTCGTCAAAATAACAACTAAAGAAGGAGCATTATGTTATGAGGTTAAAGATCAACAAAACAAACAAAAACAATGTCTCTAATCAAGGGGTTACACTACTAGAAAGCTTGATGGCGATGTTTGTAATGTCAATTCTATTAATTAATATTATGCAATTTGTAACTGTAGTTGAGATGAACATGAATAATTTTTATAATCAAAAGCAAATGGCTAATTTAACACTGATGATTCATGAAGATTTTATTCATACATCAGATTATCAAATTGATGAAAATAAACTTGTATTAGAGACATATAAAAATCAAGATATTATATATCAAGTGGAAGATGATCAGTTAATTAGAAAGATAGATAATCAAGGGCATGAAGTTATTTTAATTAATATTGAAAGTTTAAGTTTTATTGATCAAAATAATATAATTAAAGTTAATGTGAAATTTAATAATGATCAGGAGGAATATGAAAAGATTATGGGGACAATTTTCTTTTAATAATAAAGGTTTTTTTATGCCAACAGTCATGGCTTATTTGATAATAATGTTAATGTTTATCTTATTGCAAGTTAATAACGTACTATCATTGATGATTTTAAATGATGCAACAAAACAGAGTATTTATTTGGAAGCTGGACTAAATGAAGCAAAGTATCAATTGTCCATTCAAAGAGAAGAGAATAATTGTAAGAGAATTGAAAGAGAGAAGTTTTATGATCAAACTTATCAAACTTATCAAATTCAAATGTATAAACAGTGTCATGTTATTCCATATGCATTAGATGATTTGAAATTGACTAATTATTATGAAAATCTAGAGGGTGAAATAAATGAACTTGATGCAAATGTAACAAGTGATCAGTTAAATGACATTAAGAAGAAGCTTGATGTTATTGATAGTATTGAGTTAATTGGTGGAACTATTGATACTATAAATGAGATAAAAAGGGTTATTATAACTGGAGGGGAATCACTTGTAATTGATATTGGTATAAATCAATTACAAGAGTATACATATGAGCAGTGGGTTGTTTATGAAATAAACCTTAATACAAATACTAGCATGCTTAATATATTAATATTTGAATTAGATAATAATATTAATCAAGTAATCTATTCGTATGACTGAAAAAGGATTGATAATATACTATAATTTAAGAAAAAATATTACAGGAAAAAATAATGATTGGAGAAAAACTATTATTAATAATTATTCTTTCAATTCTTTTTTGTTTAATACAAATAAGTTCAGTGGATATTAAAGCAGATGAAAAAACAGTTCAGTAATTACAACAGAAGACAACATTGATAGTTATAGTGAAAAAATAGAAGAAATTGAACTTGAAATAGATCAAATGGATGAGAAGAATGATTAAATAAAAGGTGATATGTTTTCTAAAAGTGAAGAAATAGAAGAACTTGAAGATGAAATTCCTGACAAGAAGTTAGAAGAAGATCAAATATTACAATTTTTAGAAGTTTTAGATAATAAAAATATTGCAATTGAATTTTTTTTTTTATACTCTTCAAAATACATTGAGACAAATTCATTCAATCAATATATGAGTTGATCTTGCAGTAAACACAATTAATGATTTAGTTACTTTAGAGCAAAAATTAGAAATAGATAAAATTGAATTAAATATAAAAGAAGAAGAATTAAAGTCTCAAGAAATCCAACTTGAACAAAATCAAGAGTTATTAGAAATATATGCACAAGAGAAAATGAATATCATTGTAAATTCATTAGATCAACAAGCTATTATTCAATCAGATATTGATCCTCAACAAAGAACATTAGATTTTTATTCATCACAGGGATGTGTGAGAGATGATGTATGTGGAAAGGATTGTGGAGCGACCTCAGGTGGGTCAGGTTTTGTTGGAGTTGAAGTGTTTATAAGGCCAACCAATAAGGGATATGTTACTTGTGAATATGGTGGTTATGAGGGTCACGCATCAATTGATGTTGGATAATACAATAAAACAGAACCAATATATGCCGTAGCTTCAGGTGTTGTAGTAGATGTCCAATATTATAATGGGGATAAATATACAATGCCTTATGGTAATAATATTTTAGTTAGAAATGATACAGCAAGTGGTGTAGGTTTTAGTCATTATTCTCATATGTCGTCCATTAATGTTTAATTTGGTCAAACTGTAGATTATAATGACCAAATTGGAAGCATCGATAAAACAGGTAACGTGACTGGTCCACATTTAGATTTAGAAATAAGACCAGATATTGATTGAAATGGAATATCAACATATTCATAAGGTGTTAATCCTAGGAATTATATTAGCTTTCCAGCAGGTCCATCAGAATCTGGGTTATCAAATGGTGTGTCATGGATTTCAAGAACTTAAATGATAATAATATTTTTATATTTATAATATGTTATAATTTATTAAATGTATATTCAAGGAGAAAAAATGTTAAAAGAAAAAATATTATTAATCGTTATGTTAAGTATGTTAATTTGTTTAATACCAACGAGCATGGTCAATGTTCAAGCAGATGAAAAAACTGTTGATGAATTACAAGCTGAACTTGATGCAATGCAAAATGAAAATAAAAATTTAGAAAATCAGGAAATTCAAGCAGAACAAGATTTAACTAATTATAATGATAAAATAGATGAGATAGAAGCTGAAATTGATACATTGGATGATCAAAATAATCAAATAAAATCTGAAATTAATATTAAGAATCAAGAAATTGATGAAATAGAAGCAGAGATTCCTGAAAAAAAAGATGATGCAAATCAAATGTTACAATTTTTAGAAGTATTAGATAATAAGAATGTTGCAGTTGAGTTTGTCTTTTCTAATTCAATTCAAAATACATTGAGACAAATACATTCAATGAATATTTTGGTTGATATTGCTGTAAATACAATTAATGATTTAATTATTTTAGAGCAAGAATTAGAAAAAGATCAAATTGAATTAGATATAGCTGCTGAACAATTAAAGGCACATGAAATTGAACTAGAACAAAATCAAGAGTTGTTAGAAGTTTATATTTCTGAGCAAACAAATATAATTGCTAGTGCGTCGGATCAACAAGCAATATTAAAACAAGATATTGAATCACAACAAAGAGTTTTAGATTTTTATACATCTCAAGGATGTTCAGGTAATGATGTTTATGGTCAAGACTGTGGTCCGACAAATGGGGGCTCAGAAGTTATTGATGCTAGTGGTTTTATAAGACCAACAAATAATGGTTATGTTACTTGTGAATATGGTGGATATAGTGGACATGCTGGTATTGATGTTGGATCAACAAATAAAACTGAGCCAATATATGCTGTAGCACCAGGAGTTGTAGTTGATGTTGAATATGATAATGGAGGACCATATGGTAATAATGTTTTAGTAAGACATGATACATCATCAGGAGCTGTTTTTAGTCATTATGCTCACATGTCAAGTATAAGTGTTTCACCTGGACAAAGTATTGATTATAATACTCAAATTGGAAATATGGGAGCTACAGGAAATGTAACTGGTACACATTTAGATTTAGAAATAAGACCTGATAGTAATGGTGATGGGTATGGTTCTTATTCAGAAGCAGTCAATCCACGTGGATATATTAATTTCCCTGCTGGACCGTCTGGTTGTGGTGGACATGGAACTAGTTGGAGTTCTAGAACATAAGTGAGGAGTAAATAATGGATTGTTTATTTTGTAATATTATAAATAATAAAATTGAAAAAAAACTTTTATATTCAGATGATTATGTAGAGATTATTATGGATGCTTATCCAAATACAGATGGTCATTGTTTAATCATTACAAAGAAACATTATAATGATATATTAGATATAGATGATGATGTTTTAAAACACATTTCAGTTTTAACAAAAAAAATATCATTAAGTATAAGTGAAAATATAAATGTTGATGGTATAACAATATATAACAATTATGGTTTTCACCAGCAAATAAAACATTACCATCAACATATAATGCCAGTATATAGTGAGCAAGTAGGCATCAAATTTTTACAAAAAGCTAATTCAAATGAAATTAATAATAATTATTTATTAATAAAAAAATCAATAAATGATTTTGTAAAAAAGGAGAAAATTGAAAAAAATATTAATAATTGATGCAATTGGTAAAGATGATAAAAGTTCAAGAACAAAAATACTAGCTGAAGCTGTTATAAGTAAGATAGATGAAACACAATATGAAATTGAATATTTGGATTTAACAAAAGAAAATATTCCATTTATAGATAGGGAAGTTGTTGAAGCAAGGAAAAGTCAAGAATACACATCAAATAAACAAAAAGAAGCATTGAAATATTTAAATCAATTTGAAGCAGCTGATAAATACATATTTATTTATCAAACTTGGAATTGGTCTGTACCTGCAAATATGAAAGCATATGTTGATTTAATAATGGTTAGTGGGCATAACTTTACATATAAAGGGCTTAAGATTGTTGGGTTATTGGAAAACAAGTCTGTAATCTTAATTAATACAACTGGAGGGCCGATTTTAGGCGCTAAAATTGGTGGTTTAACAAATAACTTAAATGGAAATATATATATGAAGAAAATTGTTAAAATTTTAGGTATTAAAAATGTAGATGTTTATGCAATAGGTGCAATGAGTTATGGTTTTAAGAATAAAGAAAAAAATATTTCTTTTGATATTGATAAATATCAAGAAAAAGTTAATAAAATAACAAAAAATATTATAATTTAAATTTAGTTATAGTTTTTTATAAAATATGTAATGTAAAATATCGTCAGTAAAAGGGAAAAAACTTACCAATTAATTAAAAAAGAATAAAAAATATTTACTCAATTTAAAATAGAAAAAAATCAATTATCAAAAATAATCATTGATAATGACTTTAAGTAAATAATTGTCTGATTTAGTTGTGGTAAAGATTGTTCTGCTATATTACAATTATTAATTTATTTTGTAATTAAAAGAATACATATTTTAAAGATAGTGACTACATTTAAAAGTTTGCACCAATAAAAAAAATTAGTGTTAATGATCTCTGGAATTATATTGTAGAAATATGTAGAGATGAAGATTATTATATAAATAATGATGCATTGTGGAAGTTATATCGTGATTGATTAAGTCAAGATTTATCTCCTTATGCTGTTGATATGAAAATTAATTCTCATACAACAAAATCAGGGTAAGAGTAGATATGATTGTTATATTTGTGAAAGGGTTAAAAAGGTTAAATCTTTTGCTGCTAATATTAATCATGGCTATGAGAAGTAAAAAGGTTATTTATACTTAAGAAATTATTATTTTGAATGTTCTTATAATCCTATTTATAGGTCTAAATTTTCAAGAACAAATAAAATAAAGTTAAATGAAATAAAGTTAAAAGAAATAAAAGTTGATAAATTTGGTAATTTAAAAAAATAAAAAAAATTGAATCAATTATTTGAAAGTATGAGAAGTTATTTGAAAAAGATATTGTATTATTATTTAAGAGTTCTAAAAAAAAGGTGAAAAAGATAAATGTTTTAGACCAACTACAGCAATGTTAAATCGTGAATTTAGAGAACAATTATATCGAAAGGTCTTAGATGTTGAAAGAGAATATAACTTAGAGATTATAAGTTTTGAAAAAATCCTTATTAATGAATTAATGAAAGTAAAATAAAAACCTAATAATTAATTAGGTTTTTAATATATTTTAATATATTTCAAATATTCTTTGCATTAGAATCTATTACATCTTTGTACCAGTAAAAACTATCTTTTTTATAACGTTTTAACTCTTTTTCATTTTCTTCATCTCGGTCAATATATATAAAGCCATAACGTTTTTTATATCCATTTAACCAACTAAATAAGTCTTGGAATGACCATGTACAATATCCAATTACTTCACAACCTTCAGAAATTGCTTTATCTATTTCTTTGATATGTTCTTTTAAAAAATGAATTCGATAATTATCATTTATTGTACCATCATCATTTAGTTTGTCAATTGCGCCTAAACCATTTTCACTGATTAGAATAGGTAAGTTGTATCTTGATGTTATTCGTCTTAAAGCAATTCTTAATCCAATTGGATCAATCTCCCAATCCCAATCGGTGAAATTTAAATTAGTATTTTTTGTATTTTTATAAAGACTATCAGTAACAAAATCTGTATTATTTGTTTGGACTGACATGTTTGATAAATCTTTTTGATTATCTTTTGTTTTTGAATTAGTATCTTGATATGATAGACTTTGATAGTAATTTAACCCCATGAAATCTGGCTTTCCGTTTAAAAGAATATCTTTATCACCTGGTTCAAATGGGATGTGATAACCTAGATTTTCAAGCAGTTTCAAGCCTATTTTTGGATAGTAACCTTTGGCATATACATCAAGCCATAAAAAATTTTCTATTTCTTGAGCATTTTCCATTGCGATTACATCCTGTGGTTTGTTTGAGACTGGGTATGTTGGTCTATAAGCAAATGATGGACCAATTAAACCTTTTGGAACTAAAGTATGGAAAAGTGAAATGCATTTAGCGTTTGCCAGCGAAGCATTATGATTAACATTTAAAAATCTTTGATAATCTGCAACTTTAGGGGGATGTAATTTTTCAACATACCCAAAATAAGTAAAGATATTTTGTTCATTTAAAGAAACCCAATACTTGACTTTATTTCCATATTCTTTAAATAACACTTCTGAATAATCTAAGAAATCATCTATTACTTTTCTTGATTCCCAACCTTCATATTCATCTTGTAGACTTTGTGGTAAATCCCAATGGTAAATTGTTATAATTGGCTCAATACCATTTTTAATTAATTGATCAATTACTTGGTGGTAAAATTTAATTCCTTTGGGGTTTACTTGTTTATTTTTATGGATAACTCTTGGCCATGAGATAGAAAAGCGATATGCCTTTAAATTCATTTCTTTCATTAATTTAATATCTTCTTCAAATTTATTATAAAAATCTATTGCAACATCTCCATTACTATCTTTAAATGTATTTCCTAGTATATGTGAATAGTGATCCCAAATAGAAGGTTCTTTTCCATCAATTAATGCAGCTCCTTCAATTTGATATGATGCTGATGCACTACCCCATAAAAAATCTTTTTGAAAATTTCCCATTATTCTCCTAATCTATTTTGATATAAATATATAAATTCATCAGCCATAATTTTTATTGTTTCAGTATTTAATAGTTGGTCTTCAGAATGCATAAATAATATACTAAATGGTACATCCATTCCTTGGGCTTCTTTTGAAACTATATCAAAATGAAGTTTGTGTGCACCAGAGAAAATTTCTTCGCCTTCTTTTATTTTATCTTTTGCTTGATCAAAATTTCCTTCTTTTGCATATGAAATAGCCTCAATAAATGATGATTTAGCACTACCTGCTTGAGCAATAATTTGAAAAGCAATAGCTTGCATTTCTTCTTTCATAATTTCTCCTTTTTATTGCATTAATTCAAATGCTTGTTTTAAAACTGCTTTTCCATCACCCATACCATATGCTTGCATATTAATAATATCAGTTGGGATATCATCAAGAGCAGCTTGAACTTGTTTTTTGGCATATCTAATTTGTGGCCCTAAAAGACATACATCCCAGTTTCCTTTTTGATTTTCTAAAGAGGCATTAGCGTGTGCCTCGATTAAAACTTCTATTCCTTGTTCTTTAGCTTCGTTTTGCATCTTTTGAACTAAGATTGAAGTGCTCATTCCTTGTGAACAAACTAGTAATATTCTTTGCATTATTCTCCTTCTTTTTCATTTTTATTTAAGTGAATTCTATTCATTGCTACTACAAATGGATAATATAGTAATGTAGATAATGCAAGTTGGAAAAATGCAAAAGCCATTGCTGTAAAACTTCCTCCATAACCTAAGAAAGCCCCTAATCCAACTGGCGATGTCCATGGGATGGTAATTCCATACATTGGTATTAAACCAAAATTAATAGCTAAAGTTGCTGTTGTAACTAAAATTGGTTGAATTAATATAAATGGTATAAATAAAATTGGATTAAAAACAATAGGTAGTCCAAATAATAATGGTTCATTTATATTAAATAATGCTGGTGTAAATGAATACTTAGCAATTTTCTTATTTGCTTCGTTTTTAGAGGCTAAAAGAAGTGCAATTATTAAACCTAAAGTAGCACCTGAACCACCTAAAAATACATATGAATCAACTAATGTCTTTGTGTATATACTTGGCAATTCAACTGTTGATAAATTGTCATATGCAGCTTGGTTTAAAATGTTACCAGAAAAATCAACGATTCCTTGTTGAATAAGTACAGCATTTTGAACTGCTGCTGGTGAAAAAATACTTTGGTCCATAAATGCTAATGTATTTGGTCCATGTATTCCAAAAAACCAAAAAACATTAACCATAGTAGCATAAACCATTAATCCGAAATATCCTCCACCAACTATTCTTAATGGTGCACCGATTATTAATTGTATAAAACTTGAGATACTATCAAATGTATAAGTTCCAAATGAAATTATCTCTGTTGTAAATAACATTTGTAAAATTGCAATTACAACTAAGATAAATGCACCAGGTAGTAATGCTGCAAAAGATCTACCAACAGCAGGTGGAACTTCTGAAGGCATCTTAATTGTAATTTCTCTTTTTAAGAAGTATGTATAAACTTCAGAAACAAAGAAAGCAATTAATATTGCTGTAATAATATTTGCTGGTCCAAAGAAACTTGGATTGATAGCCATTACTGAAATTAATTCACCACCTTCACTAATTGGCACTTCCATCATAAAGGGAACTGCAATGAAAAATGCAGCAAGTGAAAGCACCCCAGCTTCAACACCTTTATAACCTTTTATTTCTGTTAAATTAAATGCAATAGTATAAACGACTAATAGTGCTGTAATTGCAAGTGAACCATTATAAATATTATCTAGAACTAAATTAATGTTAGTCATCCAGATAGGATAATTTGCTGGATCAACAGCATTAACTATTCCAAGTGATACAAGTAATGAACCTTCACTAATATTAAATACAACATTTTTAAACATAATTGCAAATGCACCTATTATTAATAAAGGCATTGTTGCAATAAACCCATCTCTTAGTGATGCTAAGTGCCTTTGACCATTTAATTTTTCTGCCACAGGCAATAAATATTTTTCTAATTTACTAATAAACTTTTCCATTCCTTCCTCCTCCTAGTTATTAGTATATACTAAATTTAATTTAAATGCAATAATATTTATCTTTTTATTGTATAATATAGTAAACAATAAAGGATGGTAAAAATGAAACATCAAAAGATAACTATAAATTTAAAGAATGAAATATTATCAGGTAAATATGAGTATGAGAAGAAATTACCTTCAGAGCATGAACTTGCAATCAAATATGAAACAACACGAATTACAATTAGAAAAAGTTTAAAGACATTAATTGCTCAAGGTTATTTATATTCAAAACTTAAATCAGGATATTATGTTAATAAAAAAGAAATAATTGATTCTTATAATAGGATAAATGCTCACTCTTTAAATAAACTTTTTCCCAATGATCAAGTTATAAACAAAGTAATAAATTTTGAAATAAAAAAAGCATCATTATTTTTACAAAATAAATTTGAACTTAATGATCAAAGTTTAATTATTTTTGCTAGTAGAATTAGGTATTTAAACAAAAAAGTTTATATTGTTGAAAATACATATATGCCATATGAATTATTTCCTGATATTACTAAGGAAACATTTGAAGTGAGTGTTTATAAATATATTGAAAGTAAAGATTATATTTTAGATAAAAATATTAAAAGGGTAGGAGCTTCTCTAATACCTGAAGATATATTGATATACATGCCAGAGCTTGAAAATGAACCTGTGCTCTTTGTAGAGAATCAAGGTTACTTTAAAAATGGAAAATGTTTTGAGTATACTCATTCATATCATATCAATCAAGACTTTACACAAATAGTATCATATTGGTAAAAACATTGAAAGCGATTTCTTTTTATGTTACTATATACTTGTTGTAGAAAGGAATTATAAAGGAGAAAAATGAAGTTTTTAGAAATTATAGCTTTAAGTTATAAAGATGTGGTTTCTATTAGTCAGTCAGAGGCTGATCGGATTGAATTGTGTATTGATATTCAAAAAGGTGGATTAAGTCCATCGTTAGATTTAGTTAATCAATGTTTAAAAGTTACAAATAAACCAATTAGGATCATGGTGAGAATTAAAGATTCATTTGTTATTAATGAAAGTGAAAAAAAATTAATATTGCAATATATTCAAAGTTTAAAGAAAATAAATAATAAATATTTAAATGGAATAGTTATTGGTTATCTAAACTCTAATAATAAAATTGATCAAGAGTTTACACAACAAATAATAGAGCATAAAGGACATTTAGAAGTTTGTTTTCATAAAGCATTTGATTTAATAATAAATGATCAAAATGAAGTTGATAAATTATTTGATTATAAGATTAATACAGTATTAACACAAGGTGGGAAAAATAAGATTACAGATAATATAGTTGTATTGAAAAATTTAATTAAAAATAATTCACAAGTAGAAATTTTATTAGGTGGAGGAATTGATCAAACAAACATCAAACAATTAATTAAATTAAATACATCAATTCATTTAGGATCTTATGCTAGGGAATCTAGTTCTTATGATAAAGAAATAGATATAAAAAAAATTAATAATATTAAAAATAATATTATAAAAAATAACTGAGGAGAACAATATGTTTAAATATTTACAAAATATAGGTAAGTCCCTGATGATGCCAATTGCAGTCTTACCTGCAGCTGCTATTTTAGCGGGATTAGGTAACTGGATGATTGCATTAGGAATTTTACCAGTAGTTTCAAATATTTTATTTTTAGCAGGTGTATCAATCTTAGATAACTTGGCAATCTTATTTGCAATAGGATTAGCATATGGATTATCAAGAGATAAAAATGGGGCTGCAACTTTACCAGCAATCGTTATGTGGTTTGTTATATTCAGACTTTTAAACCCAGATTCATTAGTTGCTATTTTAAGTTTAAATGTATCTGATTCACAAACAAGTTTAGAAGTGTTAGCTGATTCAATTGGTTCTGTTCAAGCTTTATCGTTTACGCAATTAAATAATGCATTTATTGGTATTATGATTGGTATTGTTTCGGCTGAATTATATAACAAATTTAGTAAAGTTGAACTACCGACGGCATTAACCTTTTTTAGTGGTAGAAGACTTGTACCAATAATTGCTGCATTTGTTGCAATCATAATTGCTGTTCTTTTATTCTTTGTATGGCCATTTGTTTATAATGGGTTAGTAGTATTTGGAGAAACATTAGTTGATATGGGTGCTTTTGGAGCTGGGTTATATGGTTTCTTTAACCGTCTTTTAATTCCAACAGGACTTCACCATGCATTAAATTCAGTGTTTTGGTTTGATGTGGCAGGTATAAATGATATTGGAAATTATTTAAGTTGTACAGCAGCTAATTTTGATGTAGAAACAGGTGTTTGTGCATTATCTAATGGAGATGTAGCTATCAAAGGTCAAACGGGGATGTATCAAGCTGGATTCTTCCCAATCATGATGTTTGGTCTTCCTGGGGCAGCTCTTGCAATTTATCATACTGCCTTACCTGAGAATAAGAAAAAAGTTGGATCAATTATGTTAGCAGGAGCAGTAGCATCATTTTTTACAGGAGTAACTGAACCATTAGAGTTTTCATTTATGTTTGTTGCTTGGCCTTTATATGTACTTCATGCCTTTTTAACTGGGTTATCAATGTTTATAGCATCATATTTTGGTTTTGTAAATGGATTTGGATTTAGTGCTGGGTTTGTCGATTATGTATTAAACTTTGCAAATCCATTGGCAACAAAGCCACTTATGCTACTTGTTCAAGGTGTTGGATTTGGATTCATTTATTACTTTACATTTAAATTTGCAATTTTGAAATTTAATTTCTTAACTCCAGGTAGAACAAAAGGTGAGTTTGATGATGAAGATCAGTTTGATAATATTGACTCATCAAAAGAAAGTAAACATAAAGAAATGGCAATTAAAATGCTTAAAATAATTGGTAATGATAACATTGTATCAATTGATAATTGTGCAACTAGATTAAGATTAGAAGTAAAAGACTCAAAAATAATTGATGATAGTAAATTAAAAAAATCTGGAGCATCTGGAGTTATTAAACCAACAAAAGATACTATTCAAATTATAGTGGGTCCTGCAGTTGAATTTGTAGCAGAAGAGATGAAAGGATTGAGATAATTAAGGAGATAATTAAGAATGCAAATTTTAAAAAACAATGTATTAATACCTTATGATTATAATTTAAAAAATAATAATGGTAGGATTAGTTTTGAAACAGGAGAAAACATAATATTCAATAATAATATTGAATATATTGTTCCTGGTTTTATTGATCAGCATATCCATGGTCTTTTAAATTTTGATACAATGGATGGGACTGAATTAAGTTTACAAACACAAAGTTTAGGTTTATTAAGGGAAGGGACTACAAGTTTCTTCCCTACAACTATGACTGCAAAGATTGATGATATAAATCCTATTTTAAAAACAATTAGAAAAACTATGTCCAAAACTGAAGGAGCTGAAATACTTGGTGTTCATTTGGAAGGACCATTTATATCTAAAGATAAAATTGGTGCACAAAATCCAAGTGGATTAGAAACACTAAGTATAGATAATATAAAGAAAATAATTGATATTGATATAATTAAATTATTGACTTATGCACCTGAATTAGATATTGAATATAAATTCACCAAATATTTAGAAGAAAAAAATATTATTCCTTCAATAGGACATTCAAATGCAAATACTGATCAAGTAATTAATGCATCAAATAATGGACTTAAATCTTTTACTCATTTACATAATGCTTCAAGTGGTTATGATCATCGAAATCCAGGAGTTGTTTTAGCAGCATATTTAATTGATAATGCACACGTTGAATTAATTGTTGACGGTGAGCATGTTTGTAAAGAGGCTATCATGTCTGTTTATAAAAACATTGGTTATCAAAGAATTAATTTAATAACAGATGCGATGCGTGCAAAGTCAATGATAGATGGTGAATATGATTTGGGTGGTCAAGTTGTTGTTAAAAAGGGTGATACAGCAAGGCTGAAAAATGGAACGTTAGCTGGTAGTGTTCTAAAAATGAATGATGCAATTAAAAATATGATTGAATTAAGTGGTTGCAGTGTAGAAGAGGCATTTCAAATGGCTAGTTACAACCAAACTAAATTATTGAAAATAGAAAATAAAGGTTTGATTAAAGAGAGTTTTGATTTTGATATTACATGTTTAGATAGTCATTTTAATGTAATACAAGTATTTAAAAAAGGAAAGGAAGTATACAATGAAAATAGTTGTTGATTCAAAAGAAAATATTTATAAGCAGGTTACTGAGATTTATGTCAATAAAATAAATAATAACCCTAATATTAATTTAGGTTTAGCTACAGGATCATCACCACTTCCATTATATGATAATTTAGTTAATGAATATGAATTGGGTAATGTTTCTTTTAAAGATGTAAGGACTTTTAATTTGGATGAATATTGTGGATTGGAAAAAGATTCAACTCATAGTTATTTTCATTTTATGAATAAACATTTATTCTCAAGAGTTGATATTGATTTAAAAAACACACATATACCAAGTGGTTGTGAAAGTAATGTTGATTATTACAATCAATTATTAGAAGAAAATAGAATTGATCTTCAATTATTGGGAATTGGTTCAAATGGTCATATTGCATTTAATGAACCAGGTACTGACTTCAGTCAAAAAACCCACAAAATTAAATTGGCTGACAAAACAATTGAAGATAACAGTAGATTTTTTACTAATATAAAAGATGTTCCTCAAGAGGCAATTACAATGGGTCTTAGCAACATTATGGATTCCAAAGAAATTATATTAATTATAATTGGTGATAATAAAGCCAAAATACTTAAAGAAATAATTGAAATTGAAGAGCCTACAGAAGATATACCTGCTACCATATTGAAAAATCATAAAAATGTTACAGTGTTTATCGATTATGAAGCGGGTAAGTATTTAAAAAATATTAACTAGGAGAAATATAATGGAAAATTTTTCGAAAATTGCATATGGAATATGGAGAATTCATGAACTTACTGTTGATAAAGTTTATGAAAATTTGATTGAACTTAAAAAAATTGGAATTAATGTAATTGATACTGCAGATATATATCATATTAATAATTATGGTGATTCAGAAAAGTTAATTGGACAAGCCTTAGAAAAAGATAATGGATTAAAGAAATATTTTAAAGTAGTTACTAAATGTGGTATTGTTGCTAGAGATACAAAAGTTAAGCATTATAATAATAGTCAAGAATATATTATAAATAGTGCAAATATATCAAGAGAAAATTTAAGAATTGATACAATTGAATTGTTTTTACTTCATAGACCAGATTATTTTATGGATTTTGAAGAAATATATCAAGCTTTTAAATATTTAAAAGACAATAATATTGTCAAGCAATTTGGTGTTTCAAATTATAATTCAATACAGTTTGAATCATTGAGATATTATTTAGATCAAAGAAGAATTGATCTTGTGACAAATCAAATAGAAATAAATGCTTATACATCAGAGCACTATATGAATGATAATGTATTTTATTTAAAGAGTAGATCAATACAACCGATGATTTGGTCACCAATGGCTGGTGGAAAATTATTTGAAGATAATGAAACAAACAAAGTAATTAAAGAAGTTGCTAAAAAAATGAATTTAGATATTGATACTATCATGATAAGTTTTTTAAATTCACAAGGACTAAATCCTATAATCATTTTAGGTTCTCATAATATCACTCGTTATAGGAATGCATTAAAAGGATTGAAAATTAAGTTAACTGCTGAACAAAATTATCAAATATTTAAATCACTGACTCAAATAGATGTTAAATAAATAGACAATCAAATAAAATTATTTTATAATAAATACAAATATATACATTTAGAGTAACTTACATAAGAACATATTAAAAAGGGAATATATGTTTTTTAAAAAACCATTTAGTATAATAATGATTATTATCATTATCCTAAACACATCAAGAGGAATAATTTACACGGTATATGCACAAGAACCTGAAACAATAGATTGTGTTTCGAACGGTAAGGACGTGGGGGATGCTCCTAGTCCATATTCACAAACAAGTATAGATATAGGTTTTGAAATAAATTATATAGAAGAGCAATAACATTTTGGTCAGGGTATATATTTAGGTGCAGATGTACCTGATACTGAAACTTCTAGAAATACAACTTATGATAATTCAACTAATCAATTTTCTGATGATGAATGAAGAAAATATTTTAGACAAGATGATAATGGAGTAATGACATTTTCTTTAGTAAATGAAATTCCATTAAATATTCCATATATTTTTGACATTGACAGTCTTCCAGCTGGTGAAGATGGAATTGGAAATATTTTAGTGTGGATAGATTTTAATGGTGATGGTAGTTTTGATGCAAGTGAAGGAGTCTTACAAGAAATAAATGCAAGTAGTATTTAAGATACAACATATAATGTTGGATATCCGAATGGATATAGTAATGATAAAATTGAAATACCCACACAAAATTATACAATTCCTCAATCTGTTTTAGATTCAGGAACATATATGAGAATGATTATAACATCTGATCAAAGTGTTAGTTTAACTGATGGGAATAATAAGGGTATAAATGGATATGGTGAAGTAGAAGATTATCAATTACAATTCATAGAAGAGTCAACAGGTTCAAATGTTTGTAATAATTATACTTATGCAAATCATCCTATTTTAAGTCCATAGATTTATTTTTAATAGGAATGCATATGATATTGATATTTCATTTTTCTATTCAGGAACAAAAATACCATTAGAAGTTTCCTTATCTTTTATATATGGTGATTTAGATGATCAAAAAGAAATGATTCAAACAACAAACATAAATGATTGGATTGTTCAGAATGATTCAATAGTGACTTATGATAGTGGTACTGGAACATTTGCTGGCCAAAAACCAACTAATACAATGGGTAATCAAAATGTTGGTTCAAGTTCTGATGTGCAAGTTATATATGAACCATCTTCAAGATATCCATTTACATCAGAGGTTGTAAATGCACGTAGAAGTACAGCGTTATACATATCAATACCAACTGAACTTGTTGAATTCCAATGTCCAACATCACCAATAAAAATTGAAGAAATAAATATTAATAATTCAGATGGTTTGGCAAGCAAAACTGAAGTGTTACAATACCAAAAAAACATAAAAAATGAAAGTGCTTATACAATTCAAAATCCACAAGTTAATAATGATTCTGATTTTGGAGGTATAAATCCAACTATAGTAAGTGTTGTAAATGATTTAGGTAATCCAATAGATCAAAATGCTTATACAATATCTCCTGCTGGGAAAAATATAACATTTTATAGCATGGGACCTGGTGAAACATACAGCGTTGTTTATGAAGCAGAGGTTCAAACTGTATCAAATTTACAAATTAAAAACAGTTCAACAGTTTGTATAAGTGAAAAAAGTTTTTCTTCAAATGTTATTCAATTAGAAACATTTGATAATAGTCCTGTTATAAATGCCAACAATATTGCTTTACAAGTGGGAAATCTATTTAATCCACTATTAGCAAATAATGGTCTTATTCCATTGGATGTTGAGGATGGAGATATAACTGAAGACATAACAGTATCAAGTAATAATGTAAATCAAAATAAAGAAAGAAATTACACTGTTGTTTATCAAGTTGTTGATAGTGATGGGAATACTAGTTATAAGGTAGTATCAGTTAGAGTAGACAGTAATAAAGCACCAAGAATATCAGTTAATCCATCTGAGGTTGAAGTAGGATCAGACTTTGATCCACTAAATACAAATAATGGATTAAGTGCAACGGATAAAGAAGATGGTGATTTAACAAGTGATATAAAAGTAGAATTTAATAATGTAGATCCAACAAAAGAAAAGATGTATAAAGTTGTTTATAGTGTAGAGGATAGTGATTGTAATAAAACAATTCAAGATGGTGAAACAACTGTATTAGAAAATTTGTCTTTATAACATGCATCAATTATTAATAAAGGTAAGGAAATGGCATTTATTTTTTTTCTCAACTTTTATGTTAATAAGTCTTGTTATAACTAAATTTAGACTTAAAATATAATTATATAAATAAAAGGCTAGAATTAAAACTTTTTATATTTTTAAATTTATTTTTATTGTTATTAAAAAAAATAAAAAAATAAAATGAGTTGACACAATAAGCAATAAATGGTATACTTAGGGAGTGAGAAAAAGCTTTGAAAACTAAATAGATAGAAACTCGTCAATAGACGAAACTGAGAGTTTGATCCTGGCTCAGGATAAACGCTGGCGGCATGCCTAATACATGCAAGTCGAACGAACTGTACCAAAT
>CALDDH010000011.1 GCA_937936465.1 uncultured Mycoplasmatales bacterium
TTCTATTTTTAGTTCTTTAGAATATTTTTTATTTTTTCTAGACATACTTCCTCCTAATAATTAAATAATAACAAAGAAATACAGAATATAATTATATATTCCGTATCTTTTTTATTTTCTTCATTTTTCTGGACCTACTCATAAATGATTTGTCTTTTTTATGTATATTTTATTTGTAAGATTGTTCTCCAATTCCTTTAAATATATATACAAAACTAATTATAGAAACTGTAATTATAATATATAACATAGCCGAATCATTTACTAAAAAGAATGATATAACAACAAAAGTTTGACCAATTAGAGCAATTATTGGTGAAATTATTGTTTTAAAGTATGAACCATTTTGTTTTCTTCCTAATTTAATAACACCAATAAAAATTATCACATAAAAAATAGAAGTGAAGAACACTGCCAAATCCTCTAAATTTACCCCACTTAAAAACTGACTAGTTTCAACAGTCATTTTTTGAACTGCTAAGATAATGAATATTATTGTTGTCATGAAAAAAAGGTATGCAGATCCATAAATTGGTGTATTTGTTTTTTGATTAATTTGACTAACAAATTTTCCAAATGGAAATTTTTCTGTAGTTGCTACAGCATAAGGGTACCTTATACCTGCCATAACATTTGCATTTAGTGTTCCTAATACAGATATTACAACACCAATTATCATTAACGTTCCCCCCAATGTTCCAAATATACCATTTGCAATATTAATCACATGCTCATCACCACTAGCAATAATTATCATTGGGTCTTCTAGCATTGCTACCCCTGTAAAATATGCAATGTAAATAATAGTTGTTATTAATGTTGCAATACTGAAAACACGCGATAAATCCTTTTTTGGATTTTTCATTTCAATCGAAAGTACCCCAACTGAAATCCAACCATCAAATGCAAAAGCCATCGATATCATCCCACCTGCAAACAATGCCCAAGTTGGACCAGTTGCAACTTGCACATTACCACTACTCAACGAATCTGCTCCACTCATTCCAAACATTGTAATATTATTACTTTGACCTGTTAAAAGACCAACGAATGCAATAACTATTAATGGTATAACTTTAATCATTGTTGAGACCGAAGATACTCGAGCTGCAATTGTTGTTGATAATATATTATAGAAAAAAATTATTAAGATAATAAATGCTGTAATTAACCAATAACTTAATTCCTGACTTGTTATTTGCTCAGATAAGCCAAGTAATGATATAAGATAAGTAACTAAAACACTTGCAATAACACAAATCATTATCGGTGCATAAATTGTTGACATAAATACTCCTGCAAAGTATCCAATTTTTTTACCCCAAACTTGTGATGTATAAGCAGAAATACCACCTGGTGTATCTGTTTGAGCGGCTAAATAAGATATAGCAATACCTGCAAATACCAATGTTGTTCCAAGTGTAATCCAACCAATAATAACTAATAAAGCATTACCACCCGTAGCCATAAGCATATCATCAGCTTTAAAAAATATTCCTGAACCAATCATAAATCCAATTGCAATTAGTAGTGCTTGAAAAAATGAAATTTTCTTTTTGTTCACTCTACCCCTCTCACACTTAAATAAATTTACCTTTTATGATAAGTGTATACTAACATAGATGGTTTGTCAATTTTATTTAATTTTTTATGTTTTATTTGTTTTCTTTGTTGACACGCTCATTTACTAGTTGTATGCTATAAGTATATATTTTATTTTTTAAGCAAGTATATAAATAAAGAGTATTTAATTACTATAAGCTTTAAAATAATCATATACATAAAAACATAAAAGGGGAAATAATGAAATCAAATATAAAAATAAGTATTATAATATCTGTAATTTCAATCTTAACTTTAGGTTCAATTAATTCACAAACACAATTTGATGCACAAGACAGGACTAATCCTCCAGTTGGCTCACTAGAACTAGTTGAAAGCCAAACAACTTCAACTTCACTAACAGTAAATTATTCTGTAGATGATATGAATAATGTAATGAATCAAACCTCTTTTGGTGTAGCATATAGCCCAATGATTTTAGTGTATGAAGAAGGCAACACTAATCTAATCCAATCACACCTTATTGGTGATTTAAGTACAGAAAAAAATTCAATGATAATATATAACCTAACACCTGGAACTAATTATACAATTGCTTTATCTGTTCCTTATGATATTAATGGTGATGGTATTCCCGATAATCAAGTACCTTATATAATAAGTCAAATCAATGCATCGACTAAATTTCCTTTACCAACTGTACAATTTAATCAAGATCAAAGTTCAAGTACAACAGACTCAATAACTGTTAACTTTGATTTTTTTGACACAAACAACTTAACAACTAATTTATATGCAGAATTATATAACTATCGTGGTGAACAAGTTCAAACTATAAATATTGACATAGTTGATGATCAAACTAATTACCAAGTAACTTTTGATACAAATTTAAATCCTTACCAAGTTTATCAAGTAAATATAGTAGCTGATATTGATAATAATGCTGATTCTATGCCAGATGAACTTGGAATTGTCCTTGCTAGTGAATTATTTGAAACTAATTACAATAATACAGCACCTATAGGAGAGGTTTTTGATATAACAAATGGTTCAACTGTTACTGATACATCAATTACAGTAGGATATGAAATAATAGATTATTATAATGTTATCATGGCTGATGGGAATACTGTTTATCCTCGTATTGTCTTAACTGATGAAGATCAAAATATAATGTCTGTGAATGGAGCTGAAGTACACAACGAACAAGGATTAGTAAGTACAGTTGTTTTTGATAATTTAACTCTTGATACACAATATAATGTTTATTTATCTGCCCAATATGATATAAATCAAGATGGAATAAATGATAATATTGATCCTTCTTTTAAAATTTCAAATACAGTAAGTTTTACAACTCTTACTGTATAATACAATTATTTAATTAATATAACAATCTAACAATGAGATTACAAGTACAATACTACTTGTAATTTTTTTTAATTCTGATTTTATTATATTATTTATTATGTAAATAAAACTACTCAATGATTATCTAAGAATCAATAATGCTTTATAATAATAGTTAGTTTAAAGACTTATATAATTTATAAGTTTTTTTATCTATTGCTTATGATTTAAATCAAAACAAGAAAGTGTTAATATTTATTTATTATTAACCAATACAAGTAGACTAAATTTTACAACTAAATAAAATAAATATTATTATTATTTATATTGACACGATTGATATTTAGATATATGATATAAATATATATGTTATTTTTTGAGAGTTATAATTACATAAAGAGAATTAATTTATATTTTAAAAATAATCATATATAATAAATTATAAAAGGGGAATGTATGAAGATAAATTTAAAAAATACAATTGTAATTGTTTTAATTTCATTATTATCAATTTCAATAACTGCAAACACTATTGACTTTGATGCACAAACAAGGTCAGGAGCACCAGTGGGATTTTTAGAGTTAGATACATCAGCAACTACTACTACTTCATTGAGTGTAGATTACAAGATAGATAACATGGTTAATGTGATGGATGGGACATATGGTGAGATTGAATATAATCCAGCACTAATAATCTATGAAAGTGGTAATACAACTCCAATTCAAACAATGCTACTAGATGATTTAGATATAACAATTAATTCAAGAGAAATTCTTGGACTAAATCCTAGTAATTCATATACTATCGGACTATCAGTACCTTATGACATTGATGGTAATGGTATAGCAGATAATGAAGCACCTTATATTATAACTGAAATTTCTAATGCATTAACTGCTACTGCACTACCGATAGCTAACATTAATAAAGAATTGAGTTCAAGTTCTTTAGGTCAAATTAACATTAATTTTGATTTTGATAATGTAAATGATGTAACAACTGCTTTATATATTTCATTATTTGATCAATCAAATACTTTAGTTGAAACTCAAACTGTAACAATTGTCGAAGGACAAACTAATTATGATGTTGTTTTCAATACTGGTTTGAATGAACATCAAATTTATAAAGCTGATATAACATCTGATATTGATACAAATGCAGATAACATTAGTGATATAGATGGTGTTAAATTAGATAGTGAATTATTTGAAACCGACTACATGAACACTGGACCAGTTGGTCAAGTTTTTGATGTAGATAATGGTTCATCAGTTACAGCAGATTCAATTACTGTAGCATATGAATTAATTGATGCTTATCAAACTATAATTGATCAAGGAACACTTTACCCTCGCGTTGTAATAAGTGATGAAACTGGTCAATTAATAAATGTAGAACGAGCTGAAGTTGTCTTAGACAGTGGAACACCACATACAGTTATATTTAATGGTTTAAACCCTGCTACAAACTATCAAGTTAACCTGACTGCACAATATGATGAAAATAAAGATGGTTCTGTTGATAATGATGATCCATTCATCGTTTCAAATACAGTTACATTTACTACAGCTGTATAAAATTGAAAACTATTAAAAAAGATTTTATATTATCATCATCTAAACCTACTTTATTTTTTATATATCTTGAAGATATTTATGTCAAGATAAAGATTTAATATTAAAGGAGGAATAATGAATAATATTCAAAAAATTATAATTTTTATAGTAGTATTAGTAATAATAACATTAAACATAAATTCGTTCCAATTGGAATTGAGTGCATTTTCTAAGGAGTCAAAACCAATTGGAACAATTGAATTAGTTAATTCAACAAGTACATCAATTACAGTAAAATACAAGGCAACATCACCTTCAATTATTATGGATGGTTCAACAATTACATTGTATAGTAAATCAGATGGAAGCAATTCATACGATACAATTGAACAAGAACTTTTAATTGATGATATATCTAATGAATTCCACCAAAAAACTTTTTCATATTTAGATGCATATACAACTTATAAAATAGGACTTAATATACCATATGATCTAGATGGTAATGGGATTGCTGATAATTCTGATAACTTAGAACTTTCAAGTCTGATTTGTTCTACATCAATTGTAATGCCAACGGCTGAAATTAATATGGAGACAAGTTATGGGTCACCAAGTAAAATTTCAGTAGATTTTACAATCATAGATCCAGGCCCCTATTCAAGAAATATTCATGTAACTTTAAGCGCTAGCCAAGGAAATGTTGTTGATGATCGAATACCAACTATAATAGATTCATCAATGGAAGATGGTATTAAAACAACAAGTTATAATGTAACATTTCCACTTGATAGTTCTTTAGGTTCTCGTGTTTATAATGTATCTATTTTAACTGATATAGCATCAGATACATATTATGTTGATCAATATGATGTTTTATTAGATTCAGAATTATTTGATTCAAGTGGAAATAAACTAATTTAAATATATCAAAAGATAAAATAATTCTTAAAATTTAATTTAAAAGATTAAAAAACTATGCCAATTAACTTTGACATAGTTTTTTATATGATCTTATGACTTTTATACTTATCTACCCACCCTAAAGCGATAGTTTTTGGTCCAAGGTGTGTTGATAGAACAATTCCAAATTCAGTTACCGGATGCTCTTTTACTTGTTTATTACTTTGATTTATAATATTTTTATACAATTTCTTAATAATTTTATCTTCATCTGTACAAGCACCTAAGAAAATCAAATCTTGATAACGATCTTGATTGACATTATCAAACTGTTCAAATATATACTCAATTGCTTTTTTCTTACTACGATTATTTTTCACTTTATCAATTTCACCATTTTTCAAAGTTAATAATGGAACAATTCCAAATAAATTGCCAACTGATGCAAGGGCTGCTGGTATTCTACCACCATACAGAAGATAATCTAAATTATCAACTAAAATATAAATTTCTGTATTTTCCGAATAATGCTTAATAATATTATTTATTTCATCAGGTGTTGCAACATCTTGTTCTATTGCTTGTTTTATTTCCAGAGTTATAATAGATGCAACTTGAGCCACAGTGTTAGTATTATATACTTCTATTTTCATTGCATCATTATCTTCCATAAATTGATCAGCAACTATTTTAATTCCTTGATATGTTCCTGATAATTTACTACTAATATGTAGTGAAATTATTCTTTGGTAACCTTGATCTAATAGTTCTTGATATGTATCAAGAACAGATTGTGGTGTTGGTTGTGATGTTTTTGGTAAAGTTTTATTTTTTTTAATTCTTTCAAATAATTCTTTATTTTGCCCACCATAATTTAATTCCTGATAACTTATTTGAGGGAAATTAACTGTCAATGGAATAACTTTAAAGTTATTATCTTTTATTATTTTTTCTGGCATATAAAATGATGAATCAATAACTAATGCTGTTTTCATATTTTCTCCTTTTATAAAAATGGAACTATTTGTTTTTTTCTTGATAAAACTCCAGGCAAAAAGACTAAGTTATCTTTAACTTGACAATTTAATTGTTTTTCAAAAAAATTTGTCCCTGATCCTAAGACGATTGCTTTAGAATTACTATTAATTATATCAGTAATTAAAAAGATAAATAAGTATAATTGTTGCCCCTTAATTCTATTTTGGATTTCAGCTTGTAAATTTTCTGATCTCTTTTCTAATATTTCATCAATATCAACTGTATTTATTTGAGCAATTTCATATTTATACTCACCTACCATAAATTCTTTTGTGTCTAATGTTAATAATTCAAGTTCAGACACATGATCTAAGTTTGTGCCTGCTTTAAGCATCTTCAAACCATACTCCTTATAATCAATTGCAAACTGTTGACTTAATTGTTTAATAACTAAAATATCTTCATCTGTAGTCGTTGGTGATTTAAGAAGCAGAGTATCACTAATTATTGCACTAATAATCATATATGCAATATTTTTAGAAATAACTAAGTTTTTTTCTTGATACATTTTGTATAAAATAGTGGCTGTGCACCCAACTGGCTCACACCTCATATAAATTGGTAATTTTGTTTTAAAGCCACCTATCCGATGATGATCAATAATCATTTGAATATTTGCTGATTCAATATTTTGTACAGATTGAGCAAGTTCGTTATGATCAACTAAAATAACTTCTTGGTTATTTTCTACCTTGTTTATTATTTCTGGTTGATTAACTTTTAAAAAATTAATTATATATTTGGTCTCTGCATTAAGCTGTCCTAACGTACAAGATTTAACATCATCACCTTCTTGTTTAAGTATATCAGTTAAAATTAAACTACTCATTACAGTATCAGTATCAGGGTTCTTGTGTCCAAATATAAGTTTTTGCATATTTCTCTCCTTAAAATTATTTTACCACACTTTAATGTTAACTGCTTTTTTATATAATGAAATCTTGCCAATCATCTCGTTTGTTTTCCAATCCCATTTGTTCGATGAATTGTGAATAGGATAACATTACTCCATTGAAATCAAATAAGAAAGCGGTTAATTTTAAATTTTTTCTTGCACGTGTTATCCCAACGTATGCAAGTCTTCTTTCTTCTTCAACTTCACTTGACTCTTCAAGTGCACGGTTACTTGGAAAGCGCCCTTCAACCATTCCAATCATATACACAGAATCAAATTCCAGTCCTTTTACTCCATGGATAGTTGATAAAATAACCATATCTTGATTATTACTATTATCAATATTGAAAAGTGTTAATTCATTTAAATATTCTTGAAGTTCTCTTCCTTCAGCTAATGCTTTAATTATACTTTCTTTTAATTCATTAATATTATCCATACGGTCCTGAACTTTTTGCTCATCTTCAATATTTAATAAGTATTCTTGATATCCAATGTCAATTAATAATTGATCAAAGTTATTTTTAAAGTCATCAAAGATAATTGATTGATATTTATTAATAATCTGAATAAACTCTTGAGCTTTACTCGTTCCAATATCAGCTATTGCTTTAAATAAAGAGACTTGGTTATCAGCTTTATAGTGATAATATTTTTCAATTGTTTTCAAACCAATTTTACGTTTAGGAACATTAATTACTCTGTTAAGTGAAACCTCATCATGTTTATTAATAATTAGGCGAATATATGCTAGAATATCTTTAATTTCCATTCTTTCGTAAAATCTAATTCCCCCATATATTTGATATGGAATATTTTTTCTAATTAGTGCTTCTTCAATTTTTCTACTTTGATAGTTTGACCTATATAGCACAGCAACTTCACTTGGTTCAATCCCAAAGTTTAATTGATTATTAATTTCACTAGCAACAAAATGTGACTCTAAAGACATTGATTCAAATTGAGTAAATGAAATTTCAGCTCCTTTTTCATTATCCGTCCAAAGTGCTTTATCAAAATGGTTATCATTAAAATTAATTAGTTTATTGGCAACATCTAAAATGTTTTTTGTTGAACGATAATTTTGTTCTAATTTAATTACTTCAACATCTTTATATTTGTTAATTAAGTTAAGCAAGTTACCATACTGTGCACCTCGCCAACCATAAATTGATTGGTCTGCATCACCAACAACAAATAAATTATTAGTAGTACTTTTCAATAAATTTAAAATTTCAAATTGGATTGCAGATGTATCTTGGAACTCATCTACAAGTATTGCTTTAAATTTTTGATGGTATTTAGCTTGAATACTTTTATTTTTCAATAATTTATGCGCATAAAGTAGTAAGTCATCAAAGTCCATGGCATTGTTTTCAATTAAATAACTTGAGTACTTTTTAAAAATATCAATATATTCAAAATCTAATTTATATTCAACTTCTTCAGTTGATACAGCAAAAGATTTAGCTTTGGAAATTGCATATATACAATCAATTGCTTTATATTTCTCTTCCCACCCTTCGGCTTTAATAAATCTTTTAATCATTGCTTTTTTATCTTCTTCATCAACAATTAAAAAATTATTTTGATAGTTCTTAAGCATTTGCACGTTGTCACGAATTATCCTAACAGCAAATGCATGAAAAGTCATCACCCAACTTAAACTTGCATATGGTCCAACATCTAAAAGTAGTCTTTCTCTCATCTCAGCGGCAGCTTTATTTGTAAAGGTAATAGCTAAGATACTTTCAGCTTCATGTCCCTGATCATAATAATGAGCTATTTTTTTTGTTAAAACAGTAGTCTTTCCACTTCCAGCACCAGCAATACAAATTACTACTTCGGATTTTGTTGAAACTGCAATTTGCTGCATATCATTTAAATTATTCATATTTTCCTCTCAATTTCTAAATTACTATTTGCATTTAATGTTAAAGGATCTGTAAAATCACCTTCCAAGAACTGCTCATATGCTGCTGCTCCAATCATTGCCCCGTTGTCTGATGTATAAATACTTTGAGGAAGCATTAGATTAGTAAATTGCTTATTAGCTCTTTTTCTTAAATCAGTATTATTACTAACTCCACCAACAATTGATAAATGTTCAACTTGATACTGTTTTTGTGCCATTTGTAATTTCTTAATTAAAATATAATTTACTCTATTTTGAAATGAGCAAGCAAAATTCTCAGGATTGATTATTTGTGACTTCATTTTTAAACTATTATTTAAATTATATGTTGCACTTTTCAAACCAGAAAAACTAAAATCTAAACTCTTGTCATCTTTTGGAACAGGTAGAGTATATGTATCTTGACCAGACTCAGCTAATTTATCAATCACAGGTCCACCAGGGTATCCAATCCCTAAAATTCTAGCAACCTTATCAAAACTCTCACCTGCTGCATCATCAATTGTTTGACCAATCTTTTGATAATCATTTTTTTTTGGCATATATATAATCTCACTATGTCCACCTGATACTATAAGTGATAAATGTGGGTATTTAATTTGATTATCAAGATTAATTGCATGAATGTGTCCATGTAAATGATTAACAGCTATTAATGGAATATTAGTTAATAATGATAAAGACTTAGCGAAATTAACACCTACTAATAAAGAACCAATTAAACCTGGTCCTTTTGTAATTGCGATTGCATCAATATCAGATATTTGTAAATTAGAATTTTTAAAAACTTGGTTATAAACATAATAAATATTATCAATATGCATTCTTGATGAAAGTTCAGGAATAACTCCACCAACTTTTTCAAAATACTCTATCTGTGAATTAGTAACCATCTCAATTACATTATTACCATTTTCAACTATTGCAATCGATGTTTCATCACAACTAGTTTCAATTGCTAAAATTTTAATTTTTTTCATATTACCTCAACTTTAATTTACAAACAACTTCCATATGATGGGTTTGAGAAAACAAATCAAAGATCTTCATCTGCTCAATTTTATATTGACCCTCAATTGCTTTTAAATCTCTAGCAAGTGATGCTGGATTACAAGAAATATAAATAATTTCCGGAATTTTATACGCTGATATTTGTTCAATTATATTTGCTGATAATCCTTTTCTTGGTGGATCTACAATCATTAAATCAAAATCAGATTTTTTAAAGTAATAATCTTTAACGTCACTATTAATTAATTCAATATTTTCAATTTTATTTGCAACTAAGTTTTTTTTAGCTAATTTAATTGCACGAATATCTTTTTCAACTCCAACAACATGTTTAGCTTTTTTAGCAACAAGTAAACTGATCATTGCTGATCCACAGTATAGGTCCAATATTTTCTTATTGTTTATATTTAGATTTTCAAGTACATAACTAAATTGTTTCTCAACTTCTAAAGTATTTACTTGGAAAAATGATTGAACTGGAATTTGATATTCAATATCTAAAATTTCTTCAATAATAAAATCTTGTTTATAAATATTTTTTTGAGCAGTGTCAGATACTGTATTAATTGATTTAATTTCTGGGAATGCTTCAACTAATTTTTCAACAAGATAAGGTGAAGACATAATCTTAGTGTTTTTAGTTATGAAAACAATCATAATTTCATTTCTTTTAAAACTATATTTAATTTGTAATCTTTTTAAATTCTTTCTATAAGCTTCATATGATTCCATCATGTTAAGTAATTCAACTACTTTATTAGCAACATTATTAGCAACATCTGATTGTAACATACAAGTTTCTATCTCTTGAACTTGATGTGTGCTTTTCTTATAATAACCTTTTTGCACTTGCTTTAACTTATCATCAAATAAGAAACTATAAATTACATTATTACGATATTTAAATGGATTATCACTTTTCTCAATTTCAATATGAGAAAATTCTATCCCTTGTTTGTTTAATGTATTTTTCAAAATTGATTGCTTTAAGTCAAGTTGACTATCATAATTGATATGCATAATATCACACCCACCACATCGCTCGTAAAACTGACATTCAGCTTTAACACTACTTGGACTTTCTGTATGTACATTAACTATTTCACCAAAACCATAGTTTTTCTTTAAGTTAGTTATCTTTAAATCAATAACTTGATCTTTTGTTGCATATTTAACAAAGATTGGAAAATTTCCATATTTGATAACTCCCAACCCCTCGTGCGTATAATCAACTACAAGTTGACTATTTATCTGCTCATTTTCTTTCATTTCTTCCTCTTCTAATAATTATTTTATTTTTTATTGATCTTTCTTTTCATTTTTGTTTTGAAATTGAAATTTCAATTTAATGCCTTCTAAACCAAATGCCTTTTTAAATTGATTTTCCAAATATCTTTTGTATGAAAAATGAATAATTTCTTTATTATTAACAAAAAATAAAAATCTTGGTGGTTTAGTTCCAATTTGTGTTGCATAATATATTTTAATAACTTTTCCTTTATATGATGGTGGAACTTTACTTGTAATAGCATCTGCTAGGACATTATTAACTTGAGAAGTTGTAAATTCTTTTGTATATTTAGCATATAAGTCATCAATCGATGGCATAATATTTTTTAAACCTTTTTTATTTTTAACTGAGACAAATAACATCTTGCTGTCAGCAACAAAAGGCATTCTTTCCTTTAAATGTTTTTCATATAATTTTTGAGTATTTGTTTCTTTTGTTACTAAGTCCCATTTATTAACAACTATAATAACTGGCTTTCTTTGATCAAGTGCATACCCTAATACTTTTTTATCTTGCTCAACTATTCCACGATCTGCATCAATTAACCATAAAATAACATCACTATTTTCAATTGACCTAATTGCTCTTAGTACTGAATATTTTTCAACTTTTTCATACACTTTTCCACGACGACGAATTCCTGCTGTATCAATAATTTTATATTTTTGACCATTCTCAATGAAATCAACATCAATCGCATCTCTTGTTGTCCCTTCAATTGTTGATACAATACTTCGATCTGCATTTAACATTAAATTAAATAATGATGATTTACCAACATTTGGCATTCCAATTAAACTAAACTTAATTGCATCTTCTTCTATTTCTTCTTCATCTGTAATCAATGGGTATACTTCATCTAAAATGTCATACATCCCGTTACCATGGAGTGATGAAACTCCAATTATCGTCTCATATCCTAATGAATAAAAATTATATAAATTATCTCTAATTTGAGGATTATCAACTTTATTTGCCACAATAATAACTTGTTGATTTGATTGTCTTAAGATTTCTGATACTAACTCATCCTCTGGTGTTATTTCATGACGTGCATCAACAACAAATAAGATTAAATCACTTTCTTCCATCGCAATTTCTGCTTGCATTTTGATATCATGACTGAAATCATCTTCATTTAATGTGATACCTCCCGTATCAACAATATTGAAAAATTTATTTTGGTATTCTACTTTATCATATAAACGATCACGAGTTACTCCTGGTGTATCTTGGACAATTGCCTTGTCACTTTTAATTAAACGATTAAATATTGTTGATTTTCCAACATTTGGTTTTCCTATAATAGAAACAATAAAACTCATATTTTCTTTACCTTTCTTAAAACTGTTTGGACTAAGTCTTGGACAGTCATTAAACCATTATCAATTACAATTGCACCTTCTGGAATAACTAGTGGAGAATGCTCACGATTACAATCTAAATAATCTCTTCTTTGAATGCTTTTCTTAATTTCTTCCTTACTGTCTAAAATACCATATTCTTGATTTTGTTCAAAACGCCTCTGTGCTCTGATTTCAACACTTGCATCAAAATAAAATTTATAATCTGCACTTGGAAAAACAACACTTCCCGTATCACGTCCATCTAAAATTATAGATTGCACCTGACCTATTTCCCTTTGCATTTTAACAAGAAAATTTCTGACTTGAAAATAACTTGCTACTTGTGAAATATTAAGATTAATTTCTTCGGCTCTAATTTCTTTGGAAACATTTATATCATTTAAATAAACATCTTGATTAACAAAATTAATTTTAATGTTACTAAGTGCTTTAGAAACTGATTCTTGGTCATTAATTTCAATTTTATTTTCTAATAAATAATAAGTAACAACTCGATACATCGCACCTGTATCAAGATAACTTATATTTAAATCTTTAGCAATTATTTTAGCTACTGTACTTTTTCCACTGCCTGATGGGCCATCTATTGTAATTACCATCTTCCTCCTACAAGAAAATTCTTGTAAATAATACTATTATGATAATTGTATTAACAAGCAAGAAAATCATTAAGAAATAATCCATTGCTGAATATTTTCTAGATTTTTTTTCTTCTTCCTCAATTAAATTTTCTAAATTTTGCGTAGAAAATTGTGGGTCAACATCTTTAATTTCTAAAATCTCATCTAATTGCTCATTACTTACTTTAGGTTCTGATTTTTTAATTTTAATTTGTTCACCTATTATTTGATCATCTTTTAATTCTTCTTGATTAATAACTTCTGGTTCATTTTGAACGTCTTCACTTGCAATATTATCCTTTGATTCTACTTCAATTTTAATTTCACCAGCTAATCCTTCTACATCAAAGTCTAAATTTTGATCAGATAAAGTTTTACTAATCTCAACTTCTACTGCTTTATGAATATAATCATTATATTGTTGTAAAATTTCTGTCTCATGCTCAACTTTAACTTCAACTTCAGTTTCTTTTAACTTTTTTAACCCTTGTTCAAGCTCTGATACATTTCTAACATCCATTGTATCAATTTTTTCAATATAACCATCTAAAATATTTGCTAAATGAGCTGTAGATTCAATTTGAGTTGTACGCTCAATTTCTAAATTTTCAATTTCTTTATATATGTTTTTTTTTAATCCTTCTTTAATTGCCACAATTCTTTCTTGTTCACCCATAAGTTACACTCCTAACATATCTTACTTAATTATAACATATCTTTAAGTGAAAGAACTTTAATTTACAAATAATATAAGTATGGAGAATATATATAACCAATTAACTTTAAGAAAACATAATTATATTGAAGCAAAATTCACCCCTATAAAAATGATAAACTTTGGCAAATGCTTAAGATGTGGTAATCGTGATTTAACTATAAATAATGGTGTAAAGTCTTGCTTAAACTGCCAAGAATTAGGTTTGATTGATCAATTTACATACTTTTATACATTACCTTTTCAAAATTATCCAAAAGATTATCAAAAAAGTGATAATAATCTATTACTAACAAAAATGCAAATAAAGGCTTCATCGTTTATTGTTAATCAATTAAAAACAAATAAGAATTGTTTGATTTGGGCTGTATGCGGAGCTGGTAAAACTGAAATCACTTTTCAAGCAATTGAATGTATTTTACAAAAAAAATTATTCATTGGTTTTGCTATTCCACGAATTGATGTTTTATATGATGTATATGATCGATTAAAACAATATTTTAAACTTGTAGAAATTAGCTTACTGCACGGACAAAAAAAGATTAATAAAAACGCACAAATTTATGTACTTACAACAAATCAATTATTAAATTTCAAGGATGCATTTGATCTTCTTATCATAGATGAAGTAGATGCCTTTCCATATGAATATAATCAAAAGTTTGAATATGCTACAAAGACTTCAACTAGAAAAAATGGATCTATTGTTTATCTAACATCAACACCTTCAAAAGTTATGCTTGAAAAACAATTACCTACTTTTGTGATATCTAAGAGGTGGCACAATTATTTATTACCTGTTCCAAAATTAGAATTTCTAAATTATAAACTACTTAAAAATTATATTTTGAGTCCATATATTTTATATTTACTTTTAAAACTTGATAAACAATTAATTATTTTTATTTCTAATATATCTTTAGGTTATCAAATTTCTAAAGTTCTTAATTTTTATAACTTTAAAAATACATTTGTTCATTCAAAAGCTAAGCATAAAAGAAAGTATATTAATGCCTTTAAAGATCAGAAAATTAATATTTTAATATCTACAACCATTTTAGAGCGAGGAGTGACTTTTAAAAACATTGATGTTTGGATTTTGGACAGTTCATCAAGCCTCTACAACATAGCATCTCTTGTGCAAATTGCAGGACGTGTTAATCGTAATATTAATTTTCAAAATGGTCAAGTTATCTTTTTTTATACAACTATTAATAAAACTATTACCGAGGCAATTAAGCAAATTAAATACTTGAATAATCTATAAATATAATTTTAATAAATAAAATTAAATGTCACTCCTTTCTTTATAATATTATCAAATAAATTTCATCTGCTTTTTTTTGATCCATATAATTAAAATAAATATGGTATAATATAATTTAATTAAAGCTATACACTGGAGGGAATATGAATACAAAAATAATTTTATCTTTAGTAAGTATCATTTTTTTGCTAACAGCTTGCTCAGGCATACAACCAAGTGCTGAGCAATTAGCAAATGAAGTTACTTTTTCTGTTACATTTGATGAATTAGATCTAAAAGAAAGTACTGCATCTTTTATAGTTTATGGAATACCTAATGACGAAGAATTTAAACAAATCGAAACTGTGATTGTTGATAGTTTGAATGAACAAGATATTAACCAAGAAATTAATGTAAAAGTCTACTCAAGTGAACAGGAGATGAATGTTGATCCAATCTTTGGTGAAGCAACATATAATGATCAACAAATAACTGAAAATAATTTAGTTAACATAACTACTGAGAATTATTTAAGTTTAAGCAATCAAGTAGAATAATTCAAATTAATTTAAAAACTTAAAAAAATCAACTATGATGGTTGATTTTTTTTTATTGATATCTATTTAAGTTAAATAATCTAATGCAAATTGTATTTTAAACTAATGCTTGGATTTCAAATTGACTTTAATTTGGAATATTCTTTAAATGTGGATAAATGACATTACCTTGACTATCAATTACTCCAACATACCAAATACTTGAAGTGTCCCATCCTAATATATTTACATACCAATTTTGATTATTAGTTAAATTTAAATAATTTGCATGAACATTAAAGTCCAAACAATAAAGATTATTAAGTAATTTGTTTCTCGTAGTTGCCACTGGTAAACACTTGCTCCACTATCAACTACTAAAATAGTATTTTTGTAAAATCTACTTGATATAACTGTTGTCATTGGCAAAATAAAACTAACTATATTTCCAATCCATAATATTAAAAAAGACTTATCTCTTTTTTTCTTCATAACTATCCCCTGTGTTATTTATAGTATTAATTTAAATATTAATTGATTTGATATATTCCTTAATTATTTTTTCTAGTCTTTGACTGTCTTTCTTTAAATCTAAGTTCTTAACAACATCATATGATGCAAATGGTTCTTTAATATTAAATCCAGAAAATTTATAAATAGATTCAATTGGAAATGAAATAGAGTTAATTGACTTACCTTTAAACTGGTATTGATTAAGATCATTAAAAGCGTTTTGTGGTGCATTAAAACTCATCGACATCATAAAGTCAGTCCCTTGCATTAAACCACCGGTACCATACTGCATGCTTTTATCATGCCTTGACCTTCCATCATTTATTAATAATTTTTTTGTTGATAATCCTTGATTGAAAACCTCGTCTAAATATTTTTTATAAAGCCATGGTGCTCCAAACCAATAAACTGGCATTTGAGTAAAAATAAAATCTGCTTGCTGATGTTTATCAACCTCCGATTGTATATCATAATTTTCTATTTCTGATTTAATTACCTTCCAGCCAGATTCTAGAAAAATATTCTCAACTAATTTTAAATAATACTTAGTCAATTCACCTTCAGAAACACCTTTGTATCTTTGTGATGCATTAACCAATAATAATGTTTTCATGTATTGCTCCCTTTTAATTACTTAAAAGACGATTGTTCTTGTTTTTAATAGTCTAAATATAATTATACTATAATACTTAAATAATATAATCTCAATTACTTGAATATAAAAAAGAATTTAACTTAATAAATTCTTTTACTTATGAAATATATTTTTTATATTATCAAAAAATCCTGTTTGTTCAGCATGTGTTGTTTCATTTTCTGATAATTCTTTTAAAATTTTCTTTTCTTTTGCAGATACTTTAGTTGGTACTTGAATTTTCACTTTTGCATATTGATCACCCTTTTTACCACTACTTGCATGAATTCCTTTATGCTTAATTCGAAGAACTGATTCAGATTGAGTTCCTGCTGGTATTTTTAAATCTACTCCACCATGAATTGTTGGAATTTCAATTACTCCACCAAGTGCTGCTTGAGTAAAACTAACAGGAATATTAACTTTAATGTTTAATCCTTCTTGTTTAAAAAAGTCATCGTTTTGAACACGGACATTAATAAATAAATCTCCTGCTCTTGCTCCATTATATCCATCTTCACCTTTACCAGTGACGCGCATATATGCATCGTTTTCAACACCTGCTGGAAAATTAATACTAATTGTTTCTTCATATTTATCGCGGCCTTGACCATGACAATTTGAACATGGATTTTTAATTGTTTTACCTTGTCCATGACAAGATGGACAAACAGCTTCCGTCATCATCATTCCTAAAACTGTTCTTTGTTTCTTTTGAACTTTACCTTGTCCACGACATGTTGAACATGTTTTTATATCACTTTTATTTTTTGCACCAGAACCATGACAAACTTTGCAATCTTTTTCAACTTTTGTCTTAATATCTTTCTTAACTCCAAATGCAGCTTCTTTAAAAGTTAATAAAATTGATTGTTCAATATCTCTTCCTTGCCTTGGTCGATTGGGATCATTTTGTCTTGATTGAGAACCACCACCAAAAATATCTCCAAAGATATCTGAGAAATCAAAGTCACCAAAACCACCACCACCACCTGATGGACCTTGTTGTTGATTGAATGCACTATGACCAAATTGATCATATTGTTGACGTTTCTGTACATCAGACAATACTCCATATGCTTCTTGTGCTTCTTTAAACTTTTGATCAGCATTTTGCTCTTTAGAAACATCAGGGTGATATTTTTTAGCTAAGCCTTTAAAAGCTTTTTTTATTTCTTTTTCATCAGCACTACGACTTACTCCTAGTACATCATAATAATCTCTTTTATCCATTTTATTTACTCCTAAAAATTAAGTTTATAAAAAAACTAATTATTTTGAAAATTAACCAAATTATTATTCCAATTAAAATAAATATAAATAGGAAAATAATTCCAATAATAAATAATATTTTTTTATACCATGCCATATCATTAAATTTAAACGTTCTAATTTTATTACTAAAAGAGCCCGTACCTCGATATCCTGATTGATATGCTTCTTCTTGTGCATATCTTTCATGAGATGACCGATCATACTTAATTCGTTCTTTTTCATCACCAATTACTTCATATGCTTTTTGAATTTCTTTAAATTTTTCTTCACGGTCTTCACCTTTATAAATATCAGGGTGATACTTTTTTACAAGTGATCTGTGAGCCTTTTTAATACTTAAGGCGTCAGCATCATGGCTGACACCTAATATTTCATAATATGATTGCATTATTTACCTTATTCTTTTTCTTCAAACTCAGCATCAATAACTTCTTCTTCATTAGTTTCAGTTTTTTCTTCACCTGCTGGTTGTTCAGCTTGTGCAGCTTGCGCAGCTTGTTCATACATTTTAGAAACTATTGGTTGAATTGTATTATTAACTTCTTCTAATTTAGTTTCAATTGCTTCTAAATCTTTTTCTTCTGCTTCTAATAATTTTTCCATCTCAGTTTTTAAGTTTAATAATTGTTCTTTTTCTTCTTCAGTAATTGAATCTTTTGTATCTTCAATTGTTTTATCAATACTATAAACTGTTTGCTCAGCATTATTAACTAATTCAATGTTTTTTCTTTTTTCTTTATCTGCTTCTGCATTTGCTTCTGCTTCTTTAACCATTTTATCAACTTCATCTTCTGATAAATTAGTTGATGATTGAATTGTCACTGATGCTTCCTTGTTTGTTCCTAAATCTTTTGCTTTTACATTTACAATCCCATTACTATCAATATCAAATGTTACTTCAATTTGTGGAACACCACGTGGCGCTTGTGGTAAATCACCTAATTGAAAATTACCTAATGTTTTATTATCTGTAGCCATTTCTCTTTCACCTTGAAGAACATGAATATCTACTGCCGGTTGGTTATCTTGAGCTGTTGAGAAAACTTGTGATTTAGATGTTGGAATTGTTGTATTTCTTTCAATTAATACTGTTGTTACTCCACCTAATGTTTCAATCCCAAGTGATAAAGGTGTTACATCAAGTAATACAACATCATTAACATCACCAGTTAATACTCCACCTTGAATTGCTGCACCCATTGCAACTACCTCATCTGGATTAACTCCTTTAGATGGTTCTTTACCAATTTCTTTTTTAACTGCTTCAACTACAGCTGGAATACGAGTAGATCCACCCACTAAGATGATTTCATCAATTTCACTTGCTGTTAAATCTGCATCTTTCAATGCTGTTTTTACAGGACTTAATGTTCTCTCTACTAAGTCACTTGTTAACTGATCAAACTTTGCACGACTTAAGTCCATTTCAACGTGAATTGGGTTACCTTCAACTGCTGTTAAGAATGGCATAGAAATATGTGTTGTTGATACAGATGATAAATCTTTTTTAGCTTTTTCAGCATCTTGTTTAATTCTTTGCATTGCCATTTTATCACTTGTTAAATTAACACCATGATCTTTTTTTACTTCTGCAACAATGTGATCCATTATTCTTTGGTCAAAATCATCTCCACCTAATTTATTATCTCCTGAAGTTGATACAACTTCAAATACCCCTGATCCAAGTTCTAATACAGAAACATCAAATGTTCCTCCACCTAAATCAAAAACCATGATAGTTTTATCAACTTCTGCTTTATCTAAACCATATGCAAGTGCTGCTGCTGTTGGTTCATTAATTATTCTTTCAACATCTAACCCAGCAATTTTACCTGCATCTTTAGTTGCTTGTCTTTGTGCATCATTGAAGTATGCAGGAACAGTTATAACAGCTTTAGTAACAGTTTCTCCTAAATACTCTTCTGCTGATGACTTTAAGTTTTGTAATACAATTGCACTTATTTCTTGTGGTGTGAATTTTTTACCTTCAACGTCTACTTGGAAATCTTCACCCATATGTCTTTTAATTGAAATAATTGTATTTGGATTTGTAAGAGCTTGTCTTTTTGCTGCATCTCCAACTATTCTTTCCTCACCTTTAAATGCTACAATACTTGGCGTAGTTCTTACACCTTCTTTATTTGAAATTACTTTTGCTTCTCCAGCTTCAATTACACTTACACAACTATTTGTTGTACCTAAATCTATTCCGATTATTTTACTCATTATTCTCCTTATTGGTTTCTATTTTATTGACTTTCACCATTGCTGGTCTAATTAATTTTTCTTCAAGTATGTATCCATCTTGCATTACTTCAATAATCTCATCATCTTTAAAATCTTGATTACTTTCAGTCATGACAGCTTGATGAATGTTATGGTCCATCAATCCACTAGATGCTACTTTTTCTAATCCTAAACTTGCTAATTTTTCATTGAATTGTTTATAAACAATATCAATTCCTTTTTTAAATTCTTCACTTGCTATATCATATGATAATGCTCTTTGAAAATTATCTAAGATATCTAATAGTTCTTTAAAGACAATTATTTTTCCATTATTTTTTGAACTTAATTGTTCAATTGCACTTCTTCTTTTTAAATTATCATAATCTGCTAATAATCTTAAATATTTGTCTTCAAAGTCTTTTTTATTCTCACCTTCTTCAGGTTCAATTTCAACTTCTGGATCTTCTGCTTGAATTTTTTCATCTTCCTCCAAAAACTCTGCATCATTTATTTCTTGCTGATCTTCTTGTAAGATTTCATCTTGCGTTGAATCATCATTTGCTTTTTTTTTCATCAGTAACCTCCTAAGACTTCTATATACCTTTCAACTGCACTTCTAATTCTAAGCTCAGTTGCATAAGTTAATAGTTTGTCTATATCTTTATCTTTGCCAATTAAGTAATTATTTACTATTTCACGAACTTCATTTGAATCATATTTAGAACGATGTCGAATTATATCACAAACGGTTCGTTCTTTATCATAAATTTGAATTTTTCGACCATTTTGATCAATGACATTTAATCCAATGTCGTAAAACTTTGAACTTGTGTAGTAATAACAAAAAATATCGTATGGTAATTTTGGTGGTTTATGATCACGGTCTAACGTGATTTCAATTTTAAGTTCTTCTCCATCAATTAACTTATAATAATAAGCAGCTGATTTTAAAGAGACAATTCCATTTTCCACTATTACATTGATATCTCTAATTTCTAATTTATTAATGTCTCCAATTGAATATACACCTTGGTAAACTTTAACAATTACACCTTCTTGAACTAGTTTAATAATCTTGTATCCACTGATACCTTGATCATTTAATTCTTTAGTTCGAAATACAGTGCCTTGAGTAATTAATAATTCATAGTAATTAATATCCATACTCTTCCCTTCTGGGCAAAAAAATCCACACACACAGTTAAGTGCAGTAAATTTCTACAATTATTATTATAATAAAAAAATTGCAATTTGTCAATTCTTTTACTTATCAATATTGTAATTTAACTTTTTAGCCTAAAGTTAAATGTAACATCATTGAATTAATTTTTCAATTTGTATAGTATAATAAAATTTATATTTTCACTAATTATAAGCATTGTAGTTAATATACAAAAAAAATAAATCATAATGTTAAAATTAAGTTACAACTAGTAAATTTATTTAATAGTAGAAATCAGGAATGACTTAATTTAAAATATTATTTAACATTAATTAAATGTATAAATTACTATAATTAAAACTACTATAATTCTAGATATAATTTAATTGGGGTAGACGTAAATAATATTAGACCAACGAATAAACAGGATATTTAAGATTTATATAATATGTATTTAAAATTTAATTATTTATTTTTATTTATTTTTGTTGAAATTTCATTTAACATTAACATATTTTACTTATTGATTATTATTACTCATTAATATTTATTATAAACAAAAAATGAATTTACCAATTGGTAAATTCATATTTAATAATTATTTATCTTTATTATATTTATTTTTTCCTATCAGGTACCTATTTGTGTTATTACTTCTTCCTCTTGTCCTGTAATTAATAATCCAGTTTCATCATTTAAAAGACTAGGGTATACAAAATTACCATTATCATTAGTTTGACCAAATATCCATGCATTTGTCTCATCCCATTTTAAGTAATCATTATACCAATTATCTACATCTGTTAAATTATCATATGTAGCTATATTAGTGGCAGCATCAGGATTTTGAGCATTATCATATCCATTATTACTAATTAATTGATTTTCATATCCATAACATTTTTGAGGTATTGAACTACTTGAGACCACAGGACCAATATGAATATCATTAGGACCTACCAAACCTGTTCCAATTACATCACCTGCTGCATAAGAATACTCAATGGTCACATCAAGAGTTTTACCTATTAATCCTCCCAATAAATCATCAGCAGATACATTACTTGTTGAATATGATGAACCAACAAATGTTCTTGAATTTGCTCCACCTACTAAACCTCCCACACTCTCTGTTCCTGTAACATTACCTGTTGCATAAGTATACTCTACTTGATGTTGATTGACAAGAAGACCCGCTAATCCTCCTACATATTTTTTTCCAAATACATTACCTATTGCATAACTATTATTAATATCTTCACTATTACCAACTAACCCTCCAACTTGGTTTTTTCCTATTACATTACCTGTTGCATAACTATTACTAACATCATTACCTCTACCTACTAACCCTCCTGTATTATCAGATCCAGTTACACCTCCAGTTGCATAACTATTATTAATAACTCCATATGAACCTCCACCAACCAAGCCTCCTGTATCACTTCCAGTGGATGTTACAAGAGCTTGACTATAACTTTGATTAATTGGCCCGTTATTATAACCTACTAATCCTCCTACAGAACCTGATCCATTTACTTTTCCCCCGGAACTACTACTGTTTATAGTCCCCTCATTGTGACCAGCTAGAAGTCCTACAGAATTTTTTCCAACTACATCAGCATTATTTATGTTAATATTTTCAACTGTTGCATCACTCTCAATTTTTGTAAATAAACCTATACTATTCAAAGAAGAATTATTTATATAGAGATTATTAATTGAATGACCACCGCCATTAAAATACCCACTAAAAACAGGACCACTTTCCCCTAGACCAATTGGGTCAAATCCATCTGATCCATATATGGATGTATCAGAATTTTCTGCACAGTCTATATCATCTGCAACGTAATACTCATCAGTATAATCCCAAGCGTTTACATGAGTCGCCCCCTGATAGTTTTCTCCTTTACCTATACTTTCTAAATCACGACAACTTTCTATTACCCTTGTATCTTCTTTCAGTATAACAATATTTACAACTTGCTCTATTTGATTTCCTTCACTATCACTTAGAGTCAATGTAACTGGTTGAATAACAGGTGTAGATACATCTATATCTGAAGATTGTATATCAAACTCTATACTTGTTGTTATATCACGGTCTTCCATGTCATATCCAAATGCTTGATAATTACTTGGATCAGTAAAATCAACTCCTGTTTCATCTTCATATAAAATAAAATCTTTGGCATACATATATGGATTTCCATTTTGATCTAATGGATAATCTTCTTCTGCTACAACAACTATGTTAACTATGTAGCTTGTTTGATTAGAATCTGCATCTTCACCGATTAAAGTAATTGGATATATACCTGGATTATAAACATCTATATCTGATTGCTGTAATTCTTGACTTCCATCTATATTGTATAATTTAATGCTATCGCTTATGTCTTTATCTGAAACATCATATCCAAATAAATTATAATTTGCTTTATTTGTAAAATCAATGCTATCTTCATTTCCTTCTTTTATAATTAAATCTTCTCCATATATATATGGGGCATCATCTTCTATTGGTAATATTGCTTCTTCATCTACTACTATAAGGGTCTGAGTATCTTCTCCAATAATTTGATTATAAGTTGCAGATAATGTCACACTATATTCTCCAACATTTAAGTCATTATCTTCTGATCTTTTCAACTCTAAAGCTTGAACTGAACTTATTTCTATTTCTGTTTGCAAATCAATAACCAAACCATTCCCATCAATATAAAAACCAAATTCATTAAAATCATTTTCATTTAATTGGTCATTTTCATTTATATAAGCTTGTTCACCATATAAATTAACTTGATTTTTTTCAGGTTCTTCTGCATCAGTGTCTAGTACATAGTAGTATAAATATAATTCTTGACGTTCATAAGTTAATGTAACATCGTATCTTCCTTGTTCACTATAATTTACATCATCTGAATTAACTATTATTTGGTCAGATACATCTTTACCATCATCTATTACAGTTGCTTGGAATGTTTCAAAATTAATATCTTCATCATTAACCCTTCCATAACCATTTGTTGCATTAAATTCTATGCCTTGATTTGTTGAGCTTGTACTATTATCATCATTACTCTCTCCTGGGATTGTTACAGATGGAATTTGTGTATTACTATCACCCACTAAGTCTTGTCCACTCGTATCATAGTAGTTTAATTCAATTTCATCCTCTATTTCTGTTTCATCTACTTCTTGATTAATTACTTCCATATTATCTGATATATTACTACTTGTTTCAATAACTTCAGCACCACTTGCTTCCCACACTAGTATTTGAGCTGCTACTAAGTCTTCTGGATTATTAGTCTTACTATATATAGTTTCTGTTGCTAATAATATTTGTTTTATTTTTTCTTGAGAATCTAATGAAAGTTTACTATATTTTGTATTATCAGGATTAGTTAAATCATCAACATTAATTACTCTAGTTGCTGTTGTTAATGGATCAACACAGTATACTAGATTCTGATCAACATTATATGTCATATAGTATCCTTGACCATACATAATTTGATCATCAATTTCAATGATATAACTTGTATCTTCAATAAAATTAGCATTAAAATCAGACCCCAATGCTTGTTTTTCTTTATTGTCTAAGTTGTCAACACCTTCACGTGCCTCTTGGATATTATCTACTTTATATGCCAAGGCATTGAAATTATTTACATAATAAAACTTTGCACTGATTGCAGATGTTATTAATAGTGAAAACACTATTAGGTTAATTAATGTTTTTTTTTTCATTACAGCTCCTTTTATAAAATACTTTTATTATATCACATTTATAATTTTTTTTCTCCATAATACATAATATATAAATTGTAATTTGTAGTCAAGCAACTGTAACCTTCTATTTTGTTAATAAATTAACAAAAAAAGATTTATATTATATACTTTAAGTAACCAACAAGATGTGGATATATAATATGAATCAATTACATAATAACAGAAATTATTATGTTTCTTACAAAAAGTATTCGCATCTAACTTTATCTGAACGTAAAATTATTCAAACTTATTATTATAAAGATTATTCTTATTCTCAAATAGCACTAAAAATTAAGCGCTTTAAATCCACTATTTGTTATGAAATTAAACGTCATTCTAAGTTAAACCACCTTCTATCCACAATTTAAGAGTTAAAACACCTATTTATAAATACAATGCCAATAATACACACAAAAATACAAAGCATAATCAATCTTTTAGAAAAATAAATCATTTTAACCTTGAAATTATTAAGCTTTTTAATTCTCTTGCTGATAATCATTTATCACTCAATCAAATAAGATTTATAATAATTAAAAAGTTTAATTTAAATAATCTTCCTTGTTTAAAAAAACATCGTAAAATTGTTAAAAATTCTTGCTTATTTAAAAAAGTATTCACCAAATACCTTTTAATATGTTTGATTAATCCCATAAAGGTCACTATGAAATTGATACAATTTATGGTGGGTATAAAAATGGTGGTGTTTTAACTTTTAATTATCGCTATGATATGAGACTTCATACTGTTATTATAAAAGATAATAAAGCTAAAACCATTAATTAACACTTACATAAAATCCTTAAATCTATTGGAATTGAAAATATTAATTCAATTACATCTGATAATGGATCAGAATTTTCATAAAATCAAGTTATTGAATCATAATTTAATTTGACTTGTTATTACGCAGATCCTTATTGTTGTGGACAGAGGGGTCAAAATGAAAGGTTAAATCCTGATATTAGAATGTTTTATAGGAAAGGAACACTCTTTAAATACATTAATCAAAATGATTTTTCAAACAATATACAAAAGATTAATGAAATTCCTAGAGTCAAATTTAACGGTTTAAATTCATTTTAATTTTCTAAAGTAAAGTAATTAATATATATAAAAAAAATTAAAAGTAATATTAACACATAAAATTGTTTATAATATATTTACTTAATGCTTACATATTTAATATTTCTACTTTAGTTACAATCTACAATATAAACTAATAAGATATTTTTCTTGTTTTTTAATGTATTGTACATTAAAAAATTAAACATTAAATAGGAAATGAACTATATCTCCATCTTCCATCAAGTAGCACTTACCTTCTGAACTTAATTTACCTTTATCACGTGCAATCTTTTCTGATTTCAACTCAATAAAATCTTTGTATTTAATTACTTCTGCTCGAATAAATCCTTTACTAAAATCAGTGTGAATAATTCCAGCGCATTGCGGTGCATTAAAACCTTCTGGAAATGCCCAGGCTCTAACTTCTTGTTTTCCAACTGTAAAATAAGTTGATAAATTAAGTAATTTGTATGTCATTTTAATCAATCTATTAAGTCCTGGTTCATTAATTCCTAAGTCTTTTAAAAATTCATGTTTTTCAGATTCTTCTAATTCAACTAGATCCTCTTCAATCTTTGCACATATATATGTAACTTTATTTTTTTCATCTAATGCAAATTTTTCTAACTTTTGATAATATTTATTATCATCAATTGCAATCAAATCTTCTTCTGATACATTGGCAACATATAAAATTGGTTTCAACGTCAATAAATTTAAATGTTTAATAATTAACATTTCTTCTTCATTTAATCCAAGAACTCTAGCTGGCTTTTCATTTTCTAAAGCATCAATAATATTAACTAAAATTGTGTGTTCAATTTTAAATTCCTTATCACCTGTACGAACTTTTTTATCAATTCTAGCAAGTCTTTTAGTTGCTTGCTCTAAATCAGAAAAAATTAATTCTAAATTAATTGTTTCAACGTCACGAATTGGATCAACATTACCATCAACATGTATAATTTGATCATCTTCAAAACAACGAACAACATGGCAAATGGCATCAGTTTCACGAATATTAGATAAAAACTGATTACCTAAACCTTCACCTTTAGACGCACCTTTAACTAATCCTGCAATATCTGTAAATTCAATTGTTGTTGGGATTGTTTTGTTCGGTTCAGCTAAATCAGTTAAAACATTTAAACGTTCATCAGGTACTTCTACAATTCCAACATTTGGTTCAATTGTCGCAAAGGGATAATTAGCTGCCTCAATTTCACTTTTAGTTATTGCATTAAACAATGTTGATTTCCCAACATTTGGTAACCCTACTATTCCTGCTGTTAAATTCATCTAATCTCCTTTTTTATTTCTTTAGTTTTAACTAAATTTTCTAATACTTTGAAAACTGTCAGTGGCCCTACTCCTCCAGGAACTGGTGAGATTGCGTACACTTTTTCTTTGACTTCTTCAAAGTCAACATCTCCACATAACTTACCACCTTGATCTTGGTTAATCCCAACATCAATTACAATTAAATCTTGTTTATTCACAAAATATTTACTATCAAAATATTTAGGCTTACCTATTGCACTAATGAAAACATCTGCTAGTTGAATATGCGCTTTAATATTTTTAGTTTTACTATTTACTACTGTTACTGTTGCCCCTAGATTAATTAACATGACAGCGAGAGGTTTTCCAACAATATTACTACGGCCAGCAATCAAAACATTTAAACCTTGATAGTTTACTTTTAAAGAATCTAACATTTCAACAATGGCAAGTGGTGTACACGGTTTAATTCCATCAAAACCATTTGTTAAATTACCAATATTATAATTAGAAAAGCCATCAACATCTTTAAGTGGATCAATTTGATTAACAACAGATTGAGTGCTAATTGTTTTTGGTAATGGCAATTGCACTAAAATACCATTAACAGAGTTGTCTTGGTTTAATTGCTCAATGATTTTTAAAAGATCAACTTCAGATATATCATCAAACCTTTTAATAACGCAATCAATTCCAACTTGTTTTGATAATTTTTGTTTATTATTAACATATTTTTCTGAGGCATAATTATTTCCAATTAAAATAATAACAAGTTTTAATTTTTTATTTATATTTTGAATTTTTCTAGTTAACAATTCTACTTTATTATTTCTTATTTCTAATCCATTTATAATCATTTTATTTAACCTTATCGCTTAATTTTTTTTAAACTTGATAAAACCATTGCTTCAAATTTATTACTATACATAATAAATTCACCATTAAATGCCAATGTATGTGGCCCAAATCTTGATTTGAATTTATATAGTGGATCTTTTTCTTTATCGATCCCCCCATTTACTCCTCCAAAATTGTATATAAGCCTTTTATTATCATAAGCTTTTTCAATTGCATGGTGATGGAGTAAGTAATTATGCATAGTTTCACGAAATAAATTACTTGTTGCACCTGATTGGTAATATGATTGCCTGTTTGTATCTAAACAGATCGCTAAGCCTAAATCAATTGTTTTCTTATTTATACTTTCAATGTTTTTAATTATATCAGTTCTATCAGGTTGATTGTTTTTAATATAAAGTAAATAATCTTCTAAATTTAAAGATGAGACATATATCTTAGCATCCCCTTCAAATGTGTTTACTAAAGATTTATAAAAATCAGGCTCTTGAATTTTAAATTGATCTCTTTTACCTGTATCTTGAAATAAGTAATAGTAACTAATTAAATCATCAGCTGAAATTTCCTTAATACTAACCCCAACTTTTTTTGCTTTTCTAACTTTTCTCATTGTATCTTTTTTAAATGTCTTCTGAACTTCGTTAAATGTTTTATAGTTTACAATCACAGCTTGCTCATAATAACTAATACGACCAGTCATATCATCTGGGCGATTGTGTTCCCATCCAGCCTGAATTAATTGACATTTTAATTTTGTAATTGCTGGTAATTGTAAATCAAAATTATCATCAAAATTTGTTGGTGATAAAGAAAACAAACTTATTTTTTCTTTTTTCATAAATCCTTTAACAGCTCTTGTAAAATTAATAGTTTCAAACTCAATTTGTGGATAGTAAAAAGAACGCCTTATAACAAGTTCATATTTACCAACTAAAGGAATATTTTTCAAAACACTTACCTCACGCTTGTTTCCTCGAAAAACTCCATGTAATTGATTGTCCTTAAATATTCCATAATAATTATCAAAATCTATTTCTATTTGTGCATAATTAGGGTGTTGATATTGACTAAAATAATCAATCTCCATCATAAAAATTGCATATTTTTCTGCTGTAATATTTTTAATGATCATTCTGAGTCTCCTTCAGAATTTGACACCTCAGCTACTTGCTCTCTCATTGCTTGCTCAACTTTATGTGAATGATATACATATATTCCAACTAAAATAAAAAATCCGATTGCAATTGTAATTAATGCATATATAAATGATGCTATTAGATCTTGCTTCATATTTCTCCTTAAATTTGATAATCATATTGTGAATCAAAATATACATCAGCTGAATCTTCTATTCGGTTATACCAACCCGCTCCAAAACCATCACCTGACTCATCTGTTGATAAATTATCATAATAATTATCAAGTGTTTGATAATAACTATTCATACTTATTATATATTCTTCCTTAGTTACTTGATTATTCTCCATTGTTTGAATAAACCCTTCATCTGAAAATAGTGCTGGTGAATTATAACTCATTAAAACTAATGCGTCAAATTGATTAGGAGTTAGTTTCAAACGAATATCAAAAGCAAAATCATTAACAATACCTTCATAATATGTCAGTTTTTCTTTTTGTACTTCATATAAGTCATCAACCAAAATACAGGAATCATTAATTGTATAATTAGTATTTAATAAATGATTCATATCATCAAGACCTTCTTGCTTATTTTGATATGCAATACCTGGACCAAATGTAATTTTACCATCACCAACACTATAAGGATTCATGCACTGCTGGTTATCATCATTAGTCTCAATTAAGTACACAGGAAACTCATAATCATTTAATAATTCAAGTCCCTCATCAGTAATTTTGTTTGAATAGTTAAAAAAATGATTACTCATACTAATAATTACTATTGTGATAAACATTAGCATTATCCACTTGGATTTTTTTATAATCTTCAAACTTCTTTGTCTTATTTTCATAGTATTATTATAACATAATTTAGAATATTCATAAAAAAAAGATAAGGTTTCCCTTAACTTTTTAAAAAATAGTTATTAATCTTAGTTTAAGTATTCTTTAAATCCTTTTCCTACTTTAAACTTAGCACTAGTACTTGCTTTAATTTGAATTTTTTCTTTAGTAGCTGGATTGATTCCGGTTCTTGCTGCGTTTAATTTTTGTTCAAAACTTCCAAATCCAACAAGTGTTACTTTTTCACCATTCTTAACTGCTAACTTAATGTTGTTAACAACTGCTTCTAAAGTTTCACCTGTTTCTTTTTTACTAATTCCTGTTTCTTGTGCTACAACTTCAATTAATTCTTGCTTTGTCATTGTTCCTCCCATTTATGCCGAAATTATAGCATACAAATAATACGTGTGCAAGTTTTTTTATATTTTTTTATAAATAACTTAATATTTAATAAATGGCTTAAGGAAATAAAACTTTACTCTTTTTGACCTGAAAATAATGTTATATCATTTTAAATGTTATTATTTATTTTAAAACTTTATTTTATTTTATTTTTATTAATTCTTTTGAAAAAGTAACTTTTGAATTTTTTATTATTTTACCTGACACTATATTATTTTCCTTAATCACTTGAATAAACTTTTTTTATGTTTTTCCCTCTACAAAATGTACTTTTAGTTCTGCATCTTTATTTTTATTATTTACTTTCTCTAATAGTAAAGATTTATATTTTTCATTACTTAAATAATTTTTAATATACATCATTACATTACCTAATTTAGTTTTACCCGATGAGTTAGCACCCATAAGTATATTTATCTTTCTATATTTAAAATTAGGGTAATTTTTTAAAATTCCATGTTTTGTAATATATTATAAGATTATTTTAATAGCAATACATTAATATTAATAATTTGATAAATATTATAATATAAAATATTATTATTAAACCTTTTAAATATTGTCTGGTCTGGAAATAGAAAAAGATTACAGCAACGATTCTCACCTAATCGAAATGGGGTACTTAATATAAAATCACTTACTACATTTCCACAAGAGGTAACTCTTAAATAATCTAAATAAATACCTCACTTTACATTATATCTATCTAATACTTTGGCTACTTTTACTATATAAAATCATTGCTTTAATAGTAAATGATTTTTGATTAGTTCCATCCAATTTATCTTTTTAATAACGGAACTTAAAACATCAAGGGAATTAACCAAATTTTTATACTTTAAAAGTCTTTTAAATGTTATATTAAAACAAAGGAGATGTTATGAAAGAGCAAGAATATGAAGTTAAATCTTTATTAAATGAAGTAGAATTTAATTCAGTTATTAATAAATATAGATCAAAGAAAGTTAAACAAATTAATTTTTATTTAGAAAGCCAAGAGGACATATTCAAGAAAAATAAATCTGTTTTAAGAATTAGGAAAACAAATAGAAATTATAGATTAACATTGAAACAAAAAACTAATGATGGTGCTGTTGAATACCATAGAAAGTTAAGTCAAGTTGATTACAATAAAATAATTAAAAATAAAAGAATTAATTTAGTTGATTATAATTTTAACTTTAATAATAAGATTAATAAGATTAATACTATTACTAATTTAAAAATTATTAAAATTAAAACTATCAGGTATAAAACATCTTACAATAATTGTTTGGTTTTCCTAGATCATACTTTCTTTATAAATAAAGTAGACTTTGAATTAGAAGTAGAAGCAAATTCATTAAAAACAGCAGATATAACTTTAATTAAGTTTTGCCAAGAAAATAAGATTAATATTAAAAAAAGCAATCCGAAGATTGCTAGGTTTTTTCAATATATAAATTAACTTTCAATAAATTATACTATTGTTATGTCTGGTTGATTTTCTAAAAGTTCAGAAGTTGTATCTCCATTTTGATCTAATTTATATATTTTTGGATATAATCCAGATTCAACTTGAGATGTATCCCAATTTCCATCCAATTTCAATACTTGAGTAAAAAAATCTTCATTTAGCATCTCTATTTCACTAATACTTTGTCCTTCATCAGAGAATTTTGTATATAAATATTTTGCATCATCCTTGCCATATACATTTCTGAAGTATTCAACAGAACCTGTCATTACACTTGCTATTGTATGAACTTCATCTCCTTTAATTAAATCTCCTGCATACAAACAATTTTCAACATAACTCATCTCTCCCTTAGTATAAGAATTTGTTGATCCAATTATCCCTGATACAATTGACCCTTGACCCAATAGAGGTGTATTGATATCAACAAAACTAATACAATTTGAAATCCCTAAAGTTGCAAACCCGGCTATTCCACCTACTCCTTGACCATTTGCATCTAATTCAATTGACCCAAAAGTATAGCTTTTATTTATATAACCTTGTGATAATAATCCTGCGACATTAAGTTGTCCACCTACTATCCCTCAAGCGTTCTGTGCCATACCAATTTGTTGAACATCTGTAAAACAATTATTAATTGTAGTGTTTTCATTAACTGTACCTGCTATTCCTCCTTGACCATTTAAATTTTCAGAATTAAGTATTCCATTAACACTAACATTATATACATTAGATGCCGAAAGAAAACCTGCTAACCCCCAAAGTAAGAAAGAAATTTTGAACTTTTTATCTCTATTTCATTTAATTGTAAATCATGAATAGAATTTTCATATACTTCAATTTGATTTAATTGATTATTATAAAAAAGACCAGTCATACTAAATAATCCTGAAAGCATTATATTTGAATTAATATATAGTTCATTAATACTATATCCATCTCCTGAAAAATCACCTCTAAATCCATCTATTGTTTCTGGGTTATTTCCATGTATTTGTACACCTATAGGATCAAATCCATCAACACCATAGGTTGTCTGATCACTACTGTCATGATTTATATCTGCCGGATTACTTGCAGAACAATCAATATCATTAATTAATTTATAATTATCAGTATATAACCAAGTTTCATCATGTGTTGCCCCTGAATAATTTTCTCCTTTTCCAATACTTTCTAAATCTTTACAAGTTGATACTTCGTGCATAGTTTTTTCTTTAGAAGAAACCTCTTTGTGTAATACACTTGGATTACTATCAAAAGTTATTGTTTCTAATTGATAATTTGATATTTCTTCAGCATCAAAATTTATCACTTGACTATTCAATATAATTAATGTTGCTATTATTATTGGTTTTATAACTGTTTTCTTTATTTTCATAATTCCTCCTTTTTTAATTAAACTTACAGCTCACAAAATTCACAATGCAAACTGAAATAAGTATATATTATTATTTTAAAAATGCAATGTTTTTGATTATTTTCAAGCAACTCTGCTTTTTTGAAACTAAAGTCTATTTTGAAATAGAAGTAGAACAAAAGTATTTAAAAACAGAAAATATAACTTTAATTCAGCTTTCCCAAGAAAATAATATTACTATTAAAATAGCAATCCGAAGATTGCTATATTTTTAAATATAAATTAATTTTTTAAGATATTGGCAATTCAGAAATTACAAAAGTATCTATTTGATTAAAATTAACAATTGAATTACCAATTGTTTCTTCTTCTGGTCTAAAATGGATACTTAATGAGAATTCTTGATCATAATTATCAATTATAGAAAGGCTTATATCTGCTACAACAATTTCTCCAGCTTTTACTTGACTAATATCATTCCCTATGTTAGAAATTGAGGTGCGAGTTCCACCATCATTTTTAATGGTAACTGATCCTGCACCAATTGCATCTAACTGCTCAACTGATAATAATTCACTTTGTAATCTGTATGAAACATGTAAAACATCATTTTCTTTCTCATATGTCGTTAATTGAGGATAATATTCAATTGTATAACCATTATCTGTATATATCTCTGTGCTTGATACAGAAGCACTTAAACTTAATGGGAAAATAAAAAGTGATGTTAAGATGATTAGTACTAGTAATATTTTACTAATTATTATTTTCATATTGCTCTCCTTTTTTTAAAATTTATATTCATAAAATTTATGAACTAAACATAGCATAAAGGATTCTGATAAATATTTCAAGGCATTATTTTTTTTTACTGCCAATAAGTTCTGCTTTTTTAATAATTAAATTTAAATGATGAGAAAGGTTTGATTTTGATAAGTTTTGATCAAATCGATCTTTTAATTCATTTAATGTATCTTCAGGAAACTTTAATCTTATCTTTGCAACTTCTTGAGTTTTTATTTGAAAATTATTTAATTCGCCTACTTCATATAAATAGTGGATTGCTTGAATTTGTTTTTCAGTTGCTTTTTGTCTTTTAACTTCATTTGCTATTTCGGCATTATTAATTCTGTTATTTGCACTATGAAAATCACGTGTAATTCGAAAGTCTTCAAATTCAAACAACATATTTGTTGCCCCAATTAATTTTAAGAAATCAGCTATTTCTTCGCTTTTATTTAAATATAATGGAAAATTATTTTTTCTTTTACTCATTTTCATATTAATTTCATAATCATTTAGTAATGATTGAATTTCTTTTAAATAAATTTCATTTTGACTTATAATTTCTAAATGATATTGTTTTTTTTTTCTAGGATCATTAACCGTACCAGATGCAATAAAGAAATACCTAACATATGTTGCTACCTCTTGATCTTGGTCAGCTTTAAATATAATTGGATTTAAATTGAAAATCATTTGTGTATTAATATTATCAATTAATTTTAAATCATATAGTAATTTTTTGACATCTCCTTCTAATTTGACAATATATGCATTAGCTTTTCGTTTAAATGTTTGTTGACTTTGAACTCTGACCTGTAAATTAATTTGTGGATATAATTCTTTAATTACTTTAAAGAAATTTTTAGCTAATTTTGCTGATGATGATTTAACTTCAATACTAATATTATTTCCTTCATAAATAAAAACTCCAAGTGCTTTTAAAATAGCTGTAATAATAACATTTCCTAATTTTTGATTATTAGTTTTGATTGATACTACTTCTTCTTTTAATTCTTGAGAAAAGGTCATTTTTTACCACGTACCTCGATTATTTTCAATGTGTTTTACTTGAATGTTATCAAATGGCAATTCCTTCTTTAATCTTTGTACAAAAGAAACTGAACGATGTTTTCCACCTGTACACCCAATTGAAATATTAACAAGCATTCTTCCTTCTTGAATATAACCTTCAATGCTTGATTTAATTAATTGTTTTATTTTATCAAAGAATTCATTTGCTTTATCAAAACTAAAGACATAATCATAAACAATTTGATCAAGTCCACTTTTCATTCTTAACTCTTCTTGATAAAAGGGATTAACTAAAAACCTCACATCAAAAATCATATCACTATCTCTTGGAATGCCGTATTTAAAACCAAAAGAACTTAAATTAATTGTTAATCTAGTTTGATTTTTTTCTAAGAAATTAATTAACCAACTATTTAAATCTGTAGTTGATAATTCACTTGTATCAACAATAAAGTCAGCATAAAATTCAATTTGCTCAGCAATATTTCTTTCAATTGAAATGGCTTGCTCTAATGATAAAGTTTGGTTCTCTTTGATTAATGGATGAATCTTTCTGAATTCTTGATATCTATTAATTAATACTTGATCAGATGTATTAAGTAATATTCTTTTAATTTCTATATCTGCTTGATCATATTCATTAATGAAATCTAGCGTTTTCAATGTATCATCTTTATCACGGACATTTAAAATTACAGCTATTTTCTTATTTTCATCTGATTTAATTAAGAAACTTAAAATATTTTCCAAAGAATTTTCACTTAAATTCTCTAAGATTACATAACCTTCATCCGATAACGTCTTCATAACTGTTGTCTTTCCACTTCCACTCATTCCAATTACTATATATATTTTTTTCATTCTACCCACTTTCTGACACTTTTTACTATACATATATTATAATATATATTAGTTATAAATGAAAACATATTAAAAAGAAATTAAGGAAATTAATGAAATCAATAAAATTACAATTGAAATTTACAAAAATAATTAAAATAATTTTAATCTTAATAATTATTTACTGTATTAGTATTATAACATTAACAGCTGCTAAGTCATTTGGATTTAATTATGTTACACAAACAGATAACATCGAAGAGATAGAACCATTTTCAATTTTATTAGCTGGTGGGGACACTGGTGGAGGCCGAACAATTGAAAGTGATGGCCTGCGTACTGATGCCTTGATGCTAGCAACATTTAGTCCAAATAATAGTCGTGGTAATATTGAGATGAATGTTACAAGTATCCCACGTGATATGGTTGTTTATATTCCAGTTATTGGTGCAGAAGCTAAAATAAATTCAGCTTTTAATTATGGATATGATCAAAATGGTTCAACAGAAGAAGGAATGCAAAGCCTAGTTGATACAGTTGAATATTTATTTGACATTCCAATTGATTACTATTTATTAGCTGACTTTGATTCCTTAATTTCAATTATTGATTCAGTTGATGGAATAGATGTATTTGTTCAGTATTCATTTTGTGAACAAGATGAGTTTGGAAATGCTGATGCTTACTGTTTTGAAGAAGGTCAAACACACATGGGTGGATCTGAGGCATTAGCCTATGCACGTCAAAGACATTATTCATCAGATTATGAAAGGGGTCAAAGACAGCAAGTTATTGTTATTCAAACAATTTTGAAAGTCTTGTCAAATCCTGAAGAATATGCTGATAATTTTGGATTAACTTTATATAATAGTACATTGAACAATATTGATTTAAATTTAATTACTCAATTAATTAATTATTCATCACAATTATATAATGATATTATGCAAAACCTTTCATCTGGCATCCCAGTTTACTTAGATATAAAAACATCTGATTATAGTAATCAAACTGGTTTTTCTGTTTTAAATTCGGTGTCAGATTATCAAATTAACTCAAGTATTTATACAGCAGATGATTTATATGAAACATATAGTCCGTTTGAGGAAGATTATATTATTAATCGTTATTTTTTAACTAAAAACATTTTAAATATTCCTTCAACACCTACTTCAAATTCAAAAGAAATGGAAGTCCAAGATCCAATTATTATTGAACTTCAAGTAATTGATACTGCAGTAATTGAACAAACTCAAAATAGTTTATATGGTTCACATTCATTAATTGATCAAGATGCACAAACTTACATAAGTGATTTATTTAATCAAACATTACAATAAGAGGAGAATTATGAAAAAATCAACAATAAGCATCACAGCATTAATATTATCTACAGTTTATTTTATAGTTAATACTATACTATCTATACCTATAGCTATATATTTACCATCACATATTTTAAAGCTACTACTAGCACCTAGTTTTATTGATAAATTACAATATTTCAGCATTGCATTCACATCACAATTAATACAGTACATTATAATAATTTTAATTATAAGTCTTGCTTTTAAATTTATTTTTAAAAAGAGTAGATTAAATTTTAAAAACTTACTTACAAATCAAAATTTTTGGCTTTTAACATCTTCTTTATTTGTTATGAAGTTTTGTTTGTTTTTACTCCAATTCAATTTAGTTCTATTATCATTTATGCATCCTGTTGTATTACAAATTCTTATGTATTTATTTGCTTTACTAATTTTAAGTATATATATAATGATTTTTTACAGTTTAGTGTCGAACAAAAATACATCATTATTTTTCAATACATTTAAACAGATAAATAAATTATACTTTATAATTATATTTGTTTTACCAATTATTTATATGTTATTATCATTAATTGTTCAATTAGAATTTATTATTTTATTTGTTTTTGCATTTACTGTGTTCTGGATTGGAATCAAAATAACGTACATATTAATTCAAATTGAAAAAGAAAATGATTTAAAATTTGAACAAATGAAGTTAGAAGCAGATAAAATTAATATCTTGAAAATTAAATATGCAAATAAAAAACGTTTTGTTTCACACCTGCAAAGAGAAAATGTTAGACATGCAAACGACCAGTATAAAAGAACTAAAATGAATCGTTATTTAAGAGGGAAATAACAAGGAGATTATTATGAAATTAACATTTTTAGTAACATGCTTTAACCAACAAGAGATGATTTCCAAAACAATTGATTCATTAATTAATCAAACTCAAAGAAATGATTATCAAATATTAATTTCAGATGATATGTCAACTGATAATTCATTTAATTACTTAGTTGAAAACTATCAAAATAAATATTCAAATATTAAAGTAATATCAACTACTAAAAAGCTGATGGTCGGTAACAATCGAAATAACTTAATTGAAAATTGTGATAGTGATTATGCAATGTTCATAGATGGTGATGATGTTCAAAGTGATAAGTTGGTTGAAAAAATATTTGAATCGATAAAAACAAAAAAATCAGTTTATCATCTTAAAGGTTTTAAAGAACTGTGGGATTATGATCATATTGAAGTTAAGTATGCTAAAGATTATGAAAATGTTTTTCTTTATGTTTTTCAAACTAAAATTTTAAAGGAAATGAAGTTTAATACTACCCTACAAATTGGCGAAGACTTTTTATTTTCTATTCAATATTATGAATTATTAAATAATCAACCTGGAATAATTGATTATTATTATTTACTCAATCGACAGTCTGTTAATATCTCATTAACTAAAAATGGAAAATTAATTGATCGTTTAAATTTAGAAAAAAAATTATTAGAATATTTAATTCCTTTTGAACATACAAATCCAATTGTCAATGGGAAAATAAATCAAAAAAAAATTGATATTATTAACTTCTCAATACTAACTAAAGAGCCGATTGTAAAAATATATATATCAACTAAAAACATTCGAATTAAACATAAAATTAGCTACTTTTTATATTTAACTACCAAATATACTTATACTACATATCTTTACCACAAGTTATTAGTTAAAAAAATTGGTTTTAAAATATAATTATTTAAGAAAAAAAAAAAAAAAAAAAAAAACAATTCAAATTATTTTTTTGAATTGTCTTTCTTTTTTAAATATTCAATTGAATTAATAATAAGTAAACTACTAACTGCAACGCTAACTGTTGCTGCTGTAATGTTAAGAACACCCAGTGTAATTTCTTTTTTCTTCATCTATTTCCTTTCTTATAAAAATGCTTTTCTTAAGCGATTCCAAAAGTCATCTTTTTGATCTACTAAAATCTTAACTTTATGTAAGCTTACTTTTACATTAAATTTACTAATCGATTGTGCATCTAGGATTGATCGATCATAAGTCAAAACACTATTTAAACTTGATTTTTTTCTGGACTCAATTGTTATAACTGTATTTTTATCTACAACAATTGGATTATCAAATGATTGATATTTTATATTAGACAGTGGTGCAAGTTTTGTTAACTGCATAACGGCTAAGTTCTTATCAATCAATGCTCCACCTAGTGATTTATTAAACCCTGTTGACCCAGCCGGAGAGCTAATACATATACCCGAACCTTTATACTCTTCTAATAATTGACCATTTAAATAAATATTTAAACTTTGTGTATAAAGGGGATCAATCATTGTTATTTCATTTACAGAGTATACTATATGTTCTTGATTATTGAGCTGATAACTAATTTCAAGTAATGAAAACTCTTCAATATGATTATTTGGAATATCAAAATTTAATTTATTTATTTCGTTAATATTCCAAGAAGAAAAGAAACCTAAGTTACCTGTATTAATTGGAATATAAACAGGCCTGTAACCATAATGATTAAAAGCATCTAAAAATGTCCCATCTCCTCCAAAAACAAAGACATAATTAGGATCTATTTCATGTATTTGTATTTCAATTAATTTACCAAGTTGTTTTTCAAAAGTTTTTTTTTCTGATTTATCTTTACAATAAATAGCTGTTTTCATTGTTCCCTCCTAATATTTTCGATTAATATATAGTGAATCCTCATCAATAGTTGAAATATTTACAACTGAAGAATGTGAAAGAACAGTTTCTTTTGACTCATCCTTAATAGTTAAAATAGTTAGCATTGCATGATAACTAATTGATCCTGCTAACTTTTCAATGTTTGATCCATAATATTTTTTAGCAGCATCATCAGGATCTAAATTAGTTCCATAAAGCTTTTGTGTTTCTTCAATGATTAAGTATGTTAACATTTCTGCATTAGAATCATCAGCTAATAAGATTGCTTTTTCTATGTCAACTTGACTATCTGAATCAAGGAAACTAACATTGATTGCATATTGGTCATCCTGCTTAAAGATCCTTACATCTCCACTAACTTCTATTCCTTGTTGCATAACACCACTATATATATATTCACCTTCAACATCACCAGGTTGTAAAGTTACTAAACTTTGTTCTTCATATTGAAAATCATCAACTTTCTTTCCATATTTCATATCTTTATTAAATTGTATTGTAATTAAATCCCAACCTTTGTTTAATAAATTATCTCCTTGGTTAATTTCTTCACTATTAATTAAGGAATTAATAACAAATGTTCTAAAACTAACATTTGAATTTAATTTCTCATCAACATAATCCTCAACTGGATACTGAATCTGATATTCCGATGTTGGTTTATAACTTTCAATTAACTCATCATCTATTTTATACCTTGTATCTTTATTAATAAACAATACAATGATTACTATTATTATTATATTTCTGATTTTTTTCATATCTCACCTTTTAATTTATTTTCAATTATTATTATAACATATTAATTAATAGATGATTTTATTAGTTTAATTTTACTTAAATTTACTAGGGCAATTATTAGTCAAAAAAAGATTATATGTTAATTTTAAAGGATTTAACCTTTATATGTATATGTATTAATTCAATTTTTTGATAATGTTTTCATTTGGCTGTGATATAATATATTTATATATAAGATAAGGAGATAATATGAAAAGTATTAAAGATGTTTATAAAATTGGATCAGGTCCATCATCATCACATACAATGGGACCACAAAAAGCAGCTATTTTATTTAAAGAAAAATATCCAGATTTAAAATCTGTAAAAGTTTTTTTATATGGTTCTTTAGCCTTTACAGGAAAAGGACACTTAACAGATTGGATTATCGAACAAGAATTTAAAGGAATTGATAATGAAGTTATATTTGAAGCAACAAAAAAAGATATAAAGCACCCTAATACTTTAAAATTTATTGGAACAATGAATGATCAAACAACAATAGAGTGGACTATTTATTCAATTGGTGGTGGAGATATTGAAATTGAAGGTGTTGCACTTGATGATTATAATAGTGATGTTTATAAAGAAAATTCATTTAATGAAATTGTTGACTTTTGTCAAAAAAATAATTTAACTTTAATTGATTATATTTATCAAAATGAACCTGATCTAGATGATTTCTTAAAAGATATTTGGAAACAGATGAAAAAATCAATTGCAAATGGTATATCAACAAAGGGTACTTTACCCGGGAAATTAAATATTCCAAGAAAAGCTAAAAAGTTATATGAACAAGGTGAGGGTGATGAAATATTATCTGCTTATGCATATGCAGTTAATGAAGAAAATTCAGCTGGTGGAATTATTGTTACAGCCCCAACATGTGGTGCATGTGGTGTTTTACCTGCAACCTTGAAGTATTATCAAGAAAAAATGAATTTAGATGATAAGATAATAATTGATGCTTTAGCCATTGCCGGATTATTTGGAGCAGTTGTTAAGAAAAATGCAACTGTATCTGGTGCTGAAGCTGGATGTCAAGCAGAAGTTGGAGTAGCTACATCGATGGCTGCTGCTGCTGGAAGTTTTATACACGGTGGAACTTTACACGAAATTGAAGTTGCAGCTGAAATTGGTTTAGAACACCAACTTGGATTAACTTGTGACCCAGTATTAGGTTACGTACAAGTCCCTTGTATTCAAAGAAATGCTGTTGGAACAACTAAAGCAAGGACTGCGTTTAAACTTGCTAATAACATTGCTGAAACAGAAAAAATCAGGTTTGATACAATTGTCCAAGTTATGTATGAGACAGGAAAAGATATGTCAGAAAATTACCGAGAAACTTCACTTGGTGGTTTAGCAAAAGTATACTTAGAAAAAAATAAAAATATTAATTAATTTAAATTCTTAATATTAAAAGAATAAAAAGATGATTCTGATTAATAGTCAGAATCATCTTTATAATATAGTAATTTATTTATTTGAAATTAAAATTGATAATTTATTTTTTTTTTCCTTTATTACTATATTGATTTATTTTTTTAACCCAAGATGATCTTACTAGGCTAACTAACTTATGTCTTGTTAATATTCTTGGCATAAATACTGATGTTATATAATTCTTTCTACCTGGTACAACATAAATCTTATTACTAACAAATGATTCAATTGCAATTTGAACAACTTCGTCTGGTGTCATATATCCCTCTGATAAGTTTGTAATATCAGAATTATCTATTTTCTTATCAGAGGCTACATTAGAAAAATTAGTTGCTGTAGCTCCTGGACAAAGCGTCATAATCTTAGTTGTATCATTTGCATATTCTGAATGAATAGCATCTGTAAAATGCAGTACATATGCTTTAGATGCTGTATAAACTGCTGATCCTCCAACAGGAACTAAAGCTCCTGTTGAACCTAAATTAATTAGTCCACCATTTTTACTTTTAATAATATCAGGTAAAAATTGATATGTCATTTCTGTTAAACTATTAATATTTAAATCATTCATTGATTTATACTTAGCATAATCAACATCTAAAAAGTCATCCCAAATACCAAATCCTGCATTATTAATTAAATAATCTATAGTTATACTTGACTCACTTAATTGATTATAGATTTCTTGACTAGAACCAATTATACTTAAATCTTTTTCAATAACTGTAATTGTAACTTCAGTAGTTTTTAATAAATCAGATTTAATCTCTTCTAATACTTTTTTATTTCTAGCAACTAATATAAGATTAGCTTTTTTCTTTGCTAAAAAGTAAGCAAAACTTTTTCCTATTCCACTTGATGCACCTGTAATTAAAACATTTTTATTATTAAATATATTCACTATTCTCCTTAAGTGTATAAACTATTAATTATACAATATTATATATTTTAACACAAATACAATTAGATTAATAGGTATACACATTTAAAAGTTATTCATTAGGAGTATGCACTCTAAAAAAAAAAAAATATATATATATATATACTATATATCTCAACTGAAATATTTGTATAAAATATAAGTCGCAGTTGAAACTCTATGTTGTTATCAATTAACCGATCAATGCATTTGGTTTATTAACATAGAAAGTAAATTCATTACTATTTTAGCTTATTAAATTAATAGGTCTGGACTATTCAACATAGAAGAACTCCTGATTGCATCTCTGTAACCCAACTCTAGGTCTGTATAATGTATATATTTTAAATTGCCTAAATACTAGATTCTTACAAATTGATAGTTACATTTTGATAATAGTATCTTTCATCATCAAAATTATATTCAACTTGCCATTTGATTAAATATAATATTATTAACATTAATTTCACATGCAATCAAACTTAATGGCATAACGATTATCAATAGTGTTAGCATCATTAAGATATTTTTATTCATTACCTTTCAAATCTCATGCTAACAAAACATAGTTTGCGTATAATACTTCTTATTTAACTTCTTAAGCCTTAACTGTTCATTAAGTAACTGAATCTATTGATCAAGCAACTTAAATAATAAGCCAATTTCTTTTAATGATAAATAATTATTTATTTTATCTTAACTAACAATAGCTACATTTCCTACTTCTATTATCTATTTTTTAAAAAAAATTCTGGTTTTTAAAAATTTTAATTTTTTTTTATTATTATAACAGAGAAAAAGTAAAGCCACTTATGACTTTACTTCTTTTTATCTCTCTTAGTATGTTTAAATGATAACATAACTTGTGGCACAAGTCAAGTATGTTCATTAATCATTAATCTGAGTATGTTTATTGTATAAATCATATGATTTTTTATATAATAAATAATTTATATTTTCTTTTTTCTCCAAATTAAATTTATCTATTTTTTTTATAACATTTGTTGTTTCATGATACTCTTTATTTGTTAATCTATTTAAGTGCATTTGTATTGTATCACCATGTGATATAGAATTTCTTAAAGTTCTAATTGTATGATAATATTCAAAAAATAAATTAATTTCTTTTTCTTTAAATTTAAAAATATTTATAAAGTTTTTCAATTGAACAATTGAAAATTTATTTATTGTTAAATAAAAAGATTTATCATTCATACTAAATTCTTTTAAGATTGATTTTAAATATTCACTATATTTATTTCCTTTATTACGCTTAATTATATAAGAAATTTTATTTATTATATATTCGTTACCTTGCTCTATTGCTACTATTTGTTCATTCTTTAATTCATCTGATAAAAGGTTTATCGTTAAACTTTTTAATAGTTTTTCAAATTGATAAATTATTTCTCTTATGATTATAGTTTGTTCAATATCTTCATCATATAACTTTTTATACTCAATTACATTTTTTTCATGATTATATATATGCTTTCCCAAAAAATCTGTTCCTTTATGAAAAAAATGTTTATATGGTGTTATTAAATTAACATATCCAATTGAAAATAATATATTTTGTTCAGATTCATTAACTATACACTTTTTATTTTCATATAAATATCTAATTATTTCTTCCCTATTTTTAATTATTTTCAATAAGACCCCTTTTTTCATTTATTTTATTATATTTTTTTATATTTAATTAATGTATAAAAGTAATTTTAACAAAACATAGTTTGCATATAATACTTCTTATTTAACTGCTTAAGCCTTAACTGTTCATTAAGTAGCTCAATCTCTTCATCAAGTGACTTAAACAATAAACCAATCTTTTGTTGTTCTTCAAGTATTGGAAATTTTATT
>CALDDH010000012.1 GCA_937936465.1 uncultured Mycoplasmatales bacterium
TATTAAAAAAAATTAATAATTACCTTTATTATTATCAACATAAGTGTATACATTCCAAAATTGGTTATATTCCACCAATTGATTTTTTAAAATTAAAATGTTCGTAATTAAAAGTTGTACAGATTATTGACAAAACTGCAATCACAACACAATTTAGATATGTAATCCTCTGGTTTATTTATTTTTTTATTATATATTTTATTTGCTTTTATTATAATTCTGTCTTTTTCTATATAATTAATTATTTTATATTGTTTATTTAAAAGAATTTTATATTTTTCATCTTTAATGTCTTTAATTCTAATTTCTTCTACATCATTTTCTGAACAAGGTATCATATTATTAAATCTAATTGCTCCTAAAAAATATTTACCATCATACATTTTGATTGATGTTTAATTATTAATTTTACTTTTACTTTCTTTTGCAGAAGTAAATGGTGCAAAATAGTTATTACTATTAACTACTAATACTATTCCAATATAAGGTCTATTTTTTCATTACTTTATTATCAATTTTAAAATCATTGTCAATATCTTCGCTTTATACTTTCCATCTATACAACTTTATATTAGTTTAACTTGACTAAATTATTTATATTTTTTTTCAATTATTAAATAAATTAAATTTTGCTGATATTTAAGAGTTTTTATTCTATTTTGGTAATAATATAATTATATTCACTTTAAAAGTAGTATACTATATATAGAACAGGAGCACTTCATGTTAATAATTGACATAATTTTCATAGTTATAACATTTTACATAGTAACAAAATTATTTAAAAGCAAAAACTTAAAAGTTGCTAGAGTTATAGCCTTATTAATCCCGATAGAAATATTACTGTTAATCTTTAATTTATTTACAAGTCACAAATATCTTCTTTTAGTCTTAATAATATATATTATTATAATAATTGTTTTAGGTAAGAAGTTCTATTTAGACATTAAGATTAAAGAAATTAAGATTGAAAATAATAAAGTGACTAATAAAATAAGAATGCTATATATTGCTGACTTTCAGTATGATAAAGCAAATAATAACTTCAATATAAAAGCGTTTGAGAATTTAATTTCTATTATTGAAGAGCAAGATTATGACCTGATATTATTTGGTGGTGATTATTATAACTACGAAAAAAATCATGATCAATTCATCAAACACTTCAAAAGATTAATCCATGAATATTCTTATGCTGTCATGGGTAATCATGATGAGAAATGGAAAGAAAATATTATTAATACTTTTGAAAGTCTTGGTGTACATTCATTAGAAAACAAAGCAGCAACAGTTACTATCAAAGGCAATAAAATTCAAATTATTGGAGTAGAAGACTTATGGCGAGCAAACCCTAACTTAGAGCTCTTTGATCAAAACAAAGAAACATTAAATATTCTTTTATCTCATAACCCAGACTTTATAGATGATATTACTCAAAAGAATATTGATTTAATCTTATCTGGCCATTATCACAATGCCCAAGTTAATTTTTTTCCTAAGTTTGGTTTAGCAAGAATAATTAGTAAATATATATATGGATCATTCTTTGTAAATGGAATGCAATTATATGTTACAAGTGGCGTTGGTGGAAGTTTTATGCGGGGTCCATTAAGTTCATATATTAGATGGTTCTCAAGACCTGAAATTGTAATTATTGAATTTGACAAGTCAACTAATAAAAAATAAGATAATTTACTTTAATAATGTTTAAATTAAAAAGGAATTTTTTCTTCAGTATATATTTTCCTTTTTTCAACTTCAATTATTTGTTCAGTTATTAAATGTATAAATTGATGCTGTGTTTTTAAATTGTTATTTTCACCGATTAATTTTATTTGGTATCCACTATTCCCATAATTTATCAATAATAAATTTACATTAAGTAAGATTCCCTTAATTTTTTGGTAATTAATTAAATTACTGCTAGAATAAACTTCATCACTAAACCCTTCAACTATAAAATGAAGTTCATCTTTATTTAATGAGTCAATATAACTAGTCAGTTTTTTATTCTTTCCTTGTCTATATTTGATTCATTACTTTTTTTTATAAGAATAATGACGATATATATTAGTATAGCAATGATTACATTAAATATAATTATAAACATGTACAAATAAATATCAAATTCAATGTTACTAATTTCTATGATAAAATAAGGTATTGAAAGGCCTAATATTGAAACCATGATTTCATTTCCTATTTTAAATTTTATTTTTTTCACCAATATTTATCTCCTAATATTATTTATAAAATTTGTAATTTGTTTTTCATATTGAATTTTCATTTTTAATAGTCCTTATTATTTATTGCTTATGCATTGAAACTAATATTTCTGAAATTAATTTAATTCAAATAGAATTATTGACTTATTAATGAATTATTAAATATCAAAAACACTATCATCAATTGCGTCAGTCTTAGTTGTTTTGATATATCCATTTCCTTTAGTTGAAAAGAAATCATGATTTTTAGTTTCTGGGCTTATTCCATTTAAAATAATTGGATTAACATCTTCTTCTTTTATATTGAAATAAGGATCCATCCCTAAATTCATTAAAGCTTTATCGGCATTGTATTCAACATACTTCATCACTTCAACATCTAAGCTTAATGATCCATATAAATCCGCTGTATATTGCATTTCTATTTTATGTAAATTCTTAACCATTTCAATCACTTCTTCTTGTAACATAACTTGCTCAGATTCAGCGAATTTCTCAAGTTCTTCTTGTGCTATTAAACCAGTAAACACACCATGAATTGATTCATCACGAATAATTAATGATATAATTTCTGCACTACGAATAAGCATTCCTTTTCCAGCAAACCACAGTGGATAGAAGAATCCTGAGTAAAATAAAAATGTTTCTAATAAAACAGCTGAACTAAGTGCTCTGTATAAAGAAAACTTTTCATTAGTTAAATTAGTTTGATAATGATCAATAATCAAATTTATTTTTTGTTGTAAATACTGATTATCCTCAACCCAATCAAATAATTCTTGAATTCTTGCTTCACTTGATAACGTTGAAAAGATTGTCGAGTAACTTTTAGCATGCATTTGTTCCATCATTTGCATAAATGAGAAAATTGCTTTTTGATGTAAATTATCAACTTTTAAAACAATTGAAGGCATACCAAGGCCACCTTGCTCCGTATCTAAAAGAGTTAATGCAGCTAATACTTTTTCATAAGTATCTTTTTCTTTAGGTGTTAATTTATTGTTTTCCCAGTCTTTTTTATCTTCAGTAACTGGGATTTCTTCATCAACCCAAAATTGTCTAACATTTTGATCCCAAAAAATTTTATATATATCATTATCTATTTTATTCCAATTGACTGCTTTTCTTTTATTCATTTTTCTCCCTAAACTGAACAAGAAAGACATTCATCGATAGATAAATTTCTAGTTCTTGTGTAATATAATGACTTTAAGCCTTTTTTCCATGCATAATAATAAAGTTTTGCAAGTGTCTTAGTTGATGTATTACTATCAACATATAAAATTGTTGATATTCCTTGATCAATATGTTTTTGAACTTCTGCTACTAAATCAATTAATTTAAATTGATCAATATTATATGCACTCTTGTACATTAAAGTGTTTTTTCGACTTAAAAATGGCATTGGGTAATAAGTTATTGAATCTCCATACATTCTTGTTTCAATCATCTCAACAACAGGTTGAATAGATGCTGTTGAATTTTGAACATATGAAATAGACTGTGTTGGTGCAATTGCTAACCTGTATGAATTATATAAACCATATGTTTGAACTTCTTCTTTTAAATTTAACCAATCACTTTTAGTCGGCAGATCAATTCCAGTAAATAAATCTATTACTTTTTGTCTTGTTGGTAAGAAATCTTCTTCTTCATATTGTTTAAAATATTCACCTGATTTATAATCTGATAATTCAAAATTTTGAAATGTTTTATTTTTTTCTTTAGCAATTGCACAGCTACTTTTGATACTATAGTAGTTCATTGCCATAAAAAAGGCTGAGACAAATTCTTTTGCATCAATACTTTCATAAGCAATTAAATTTTTAGCTAAGTATCCATTTAAATTCATTGCCCCAAGTCCAATTGAATGGAAGTCACGATTTGCATTTTTAACACCTGGTGCATTTGCAATGTTGGAAATATCACTAACAGTTGTAAGGGCTCTAGTTGCTGTGTCAACAGATTCAGCTAAATTTGTCTTCTCCATCACATTAACAATATTTAAAGATCCTAAATTACAATTGATATCATAACCAATATCATCTTCAATTCCATAATCATTAATTATACTTTCAGTTTGAATTTGAAAAATTTCTGTACATAAATTAGACATTTTTATATTTCCAATTTTTTTAAGTGGATTAAGTCTATTTGCTGTTGACCCATAAATAATATATGGATAACCAGATTCAAATTGTGTTTGGGCAATCATTTGTAAAATATTACGGGCTGATATTTTCTTTTTACGAATTTGATCATTTTCAACTAATTCATAATACCTTGTGTCTAAATCGATATCTGCTAAGTTTTCACCTGTTTCTTGATAAACAGAATTTGGATAAAATAAATACATGTCTTGATTTTTCTTAGCAACTTCCCAAAATACATCTGGTATCACAAGTCCTAATGATAATGTTTGAATTCTTGTTTTTTCATCAGCATTAAGTTTCTTTGTATCTAAAAACTCTAATACATCGGCATGAAATATATTTAAATATACTGCTCCTGCTCCTGGTCTTTGTCCTAATTGATCAATATATGAAAATGAATCTTCAAGTAATTTCATAACTGGTAGTATTCCTTGAGCAACACCTTCAATTCCTTTAATACTTTCAGTTCTAGCTCTAATTTTAGTTAAGTTTAAAGCTACTCCCCCACCAACTTTACTTAATTGCATTGCTGTTGATAAATTATAATTAATTGAATTTAAACTATCACCAATTTCAAGTAAAAAACAAGAAACAAGTTCACCTGAAAATTTACGACCACTATTTAAAAATGTTGGAGTTGCTGGCTGATATCTTTGTTCAATTAAAGCCAGTGATAATTGCATTGCAAGTTTAAAATTTCCACGGCCTAAAAATAAACCATTAGCAATTATTCGATCTTCATATGTTTCTAAATAATAATTATTATCATTTGTTTTAAGGGCATATGTTTGGTAAAATTTAGAAATTGCCATAAATGATTGGAATTTAAATTGATAACTGTAAACGACCTCAATCAAATCTTTTATTTCTTTTTCTGTATACTCTTCAAAGAAATTAATGTAATAATTATTATTAATTAACCACTGGATTTTTTCAATTCCACTATCATGCTTAATCATTTTTAATTCAATTTCTTTTTCAAATAAAGCAATTGCTTTTTGATCTTCTTCTATTTTAAAAAAACCTGTTTCATCTTTTGCAGTCACGCGATTATTATATTCAAAATAACTCATTTTTCACCATTCCTTTGTATATTTCTTTAAATTTCTCTATATCATATATATTCCCTGAAAGTTCAAATTTCATTAAAACTGGCACATTATATTTATCAGATATTATGTCTGCTGACAATCCGTATAAACTACCCCAATTTTTATTGCCACTTGCAATCACACCCATTAAAAAACCTTTATTATTCTCGCAAAAAGTATCCACTTCTGCTGGCACTTGACCCATTCCAGTAGTATAAGTAATTAAGATAAATGGCTTGTTAACTAATAAATCAGCGTTACCACTGATTGCATTATTTTCAATTTTGTGAATAAACCTTTTAATGTTTCCTGTTTTTGAAAAATATATTAGTTCCATATTACCTCTCATTGCTTGTTAAACAATTATAACATTTTTTATTATTTTAAGATGTATTATTTTACTTATAATAATATATAATTATTTTTTTTATTAGTTATGGTACAATATTGCTATACTTTGGAGGACTAATGCAAGAAAAACATCAATTAGAATTAAGTAAAATAAATAAAAATTATATCATTTTAAAAAAATTTGAAGAAGGAATGTCAAATTTTACATACTTAATTTCAGACACATCTACAGACCAAAAATTTGTTTTTCATTATCCAGGTGATGGAGCAAATAAAATCGTTAATATTAAAAATGAATATTTAGTATATAAAATGATAAAACCCCTAAAAATTACTCCAAATGTTACTTATTTCAATACACTTAATGGAATGAAAATAACCAATTATGTTGATGGAGAGAGCTTAACTAATAGTAAATATGAAATCGATAAAATTGATTTATTAATTAAAAAGGTTCATTTATCAAATTTAAAATTTCCATCATACAACCACTTATCTAAATTAGAAAGGTTTGAAAAATTGCATTATAATAATATACCGAATTATCAAAATTTAAAAAATGATTTCTTAATTATTTTTGATAAATATTTAAAACAACATATTAAAAGCCCCTGTCATAATGATTTTCAAATGGCAAATATAATTAAAAATGATAATGATTACTCATTAATCGATTGGGAGTTTGCTGCTCAAAATGATCCAATCTATGATATTGCATGTTTTGGAAATATCAATTTTAAGTCAGCAATTAGCTTACTTAATACATATTTTCATAATCCATCACTGGAACAATTATCAAGATTATATGGATGGAGAATGTTTCAATGTTTACAATGGTTTAATGTTGCATCATTTAAAGATCAAATAGGTTTATCTATCAGTTTAGGCAAAGATTTCAAAGCAATTGCTGCGCATTATTTAAATTTATCTAAGCAAATGCTTGGAGAGATAACTAAATTAAATATTTACAGTTTAGATACAAATATTCCAGAAAATTTATATCGAAAAACAATTGTACAATCTATGAATCCAGTTAAAGTTGGAAAATTAGGATTTGAAAAAGCATATAATTCTTTTGAAAGATCAATTAATAATATGCCTAAAGAAGGAGATTTAGCTGAAGAACTAGCATTGAAACACTTACAAGATAATAAGTTAATTGGTTCTAGTTTTCAAGTCAATAAAATTATTTCTTTAAATACAATTAAAATTGAAGCAGATATTATTGATTATCAAAATAAAATTGTTTATGAAATAAAAAGTCGGAAAAATAAGAAACCTGCAAAAGCTTCAGCACGTAATAAATGGAAAGTATTTCAATATGATAGTCAAGGCTCACGTTATGAAAACTATACATTCAAAGGAATAATATTTTCTAAAACTAATAATCAATTAGTATTTGAGGGGATTTTAGACTTTGCTGATGAAGTACTTGATCACAGTTTGATGAAAAAAGAATTTGATAGTTACTTTAAAACACTTAAATTTTTTAAGTCTCTACCAAAAGGAGTTAAAGTAGATGAACAAGAACAAGCATTTAATCAAATTAAAAAAGAAAATCTATTTACTTTAGAAATAGAAAAATTATATAAGAAACGAATAGAAAAACCAAAACAAGCTATTATCAGTTTAGAGATAGCTAACTTTTTATACCGTCAACATCAATATCAATTAAGTACAGTTTTTTATAAGGAAGTATTCAAATTTTCCACTATGCAACATCAAAAACTTGAAGCTTATATTTATATTGCATCATCATACTTATTATTAGATAATTTTTCTAATGCTAATTTATATATTAAAGAAGGACTTAAGAAAAATGAAGATAAACCTGTTTTAAAAATCTTATTAGCTATCAGTTACATTCAAACAAATAAAAAAAATCTAGCAATTGAAATTTTGCTAAATGTTTTCTTGGTAAGTAATAATCCACAGATTGAACATTTCAATGATTTAATCACAATTCACTTAACTCAACTTCAATTAAACAATATTTAAACGGGTAAAAATATAATCTACTTTATCTAAATGATACTCTGTATTGAAACAATCTTCAAATTGTTTATCTGATAAATATTGTAATGCTACTTCTTTGATTTCCACTTTAAAATTTAAATTATTATTGAAACAGTCAACAGCAATTGGCTGAACTAAGTCATAAGCTTTTTCACGACTTATGCCCGAGGTTATAATTGATAACATAACTTTTTGCGAAAAGAAAACATTATTTGTAATTGAAATATTTTTAAGCATTTGTTCTTGATTTACATATAAGTTGTCAATCACCTTTGTAAAACGAGTTAACATATAATCAATAAGTGTAGTGGCATCTGGTAAGATAATTCTTTCAACTGATGAGTGTGATATATCTCTTTCATGCCATAAAGCAATATCTTCATAAGCTGTTAGCATATAACCGCGGACAACTCTTGATAATCCACTTATGTTTTCTGATGAAATTGGATTCTTTTTATGAGGCATTGCACTTGATCCCTTTTGACCTTTACTAAATCTTTCTTCAACTTCACGTACTTCTGTTCGTTGTAGGTGCCTAAATTCAATTGCCATCTTATCCATGCTTGAAGCAATTAATGCCAGGACAGACAAATACTCAGCATGACGATCTCGTTGTAATGTTTGAGTTGATATTTTTGATGATTCTAACCCTAGTTTTGTTGAAACATAGTCTTGGACAAATGGATCAATATTTGCATATGTCCCAACTGCACCTGATATCTTTCCAACTTCAATATTTAATCTAACTGCTTTAAATCGCTCTAAGTTACGATTCATTTCATCATAGTATAAAGCCATTTTCAAACCAAATGTTGTAAGTTCAGCGTGTACTCCATGTGTTCTTCCCATTTGGACAGTATACTTATATTCAAGCGCTTTGCTCTTAAGTACTTCAATCATCGTAGTTAACTTATCTTCAATGACAATATTTGCTTGTTTAATTACAAAACCGAGAGCAGTATCAACTACATCAGTTGATGTTAAGCCAAAGTGAATCCATTTACCCTCTGGCCCTAAAGACTCACTAACTGCACGTGTAAAAGCAACAACATCATGTTTTGTTTCTTGTTCTAACTCTAAGATTCTATCAATTTTAAAATTTGCATTTTGATTAATTAACTGAATATCACTTCTAGGAATAATATCTAATTCTGAAAATGCTTCACATGCTATTTTTTCAACTTCTAACCAAGCTTGGAATTTATTTTCTTCTGACCAAATATTAATCATTTCTTGATTTGCATACCTTTTAATCATTTTTCTCCTCTTGTTGTTTCAAAACTCAAATTATATTTTTGATTGACAAAAACAACTTTAATTATTTTTATTCTTCCATACCCACGAATTGATAACAAGTCTCCTTCATTAATTAAATATGTAATATCTTTAATTTGTTTAAAATTAACAAAAAAATTACCTTTTTTAATTTCTTTACTTGCAACATTTCTTGACTGTTTAGTTAAGTTTTTAAAAACAGTATCAGCTCTTAGTGATTTAGTACTTTTTTTCAAAAAGTTTAAACTTTTAGCTTTAATACTTACTTGATCTATTTCAATAAATTTAACTGGTGTGCGCCCGATCTTTAAAGCAAGTGTTACAAGTGTTGCAAGCAACTCTTTACTACCAATAATTTGAATTCGTCCATCATCAGCAAGAATAATATCACCAATTTTTCTTTCGCTTATCCCCAGGTTATAAATCGTTCCCATAATTTGTTCATGTTTTAATAAATCAAATTTTAAGTTATAAACTATTTCAATTACTTTAACCGGATTAGATACTTCAAAGTAATCTGGATACATTAAGACTTGTTGCTTTTCAGCTTGATCATATCCACCATTCAAATTAACTTGTGCATTGAAATGTTTCTTAATCTCTTGAATAATAATAATTTCATTTGGATCAATAAAACCGACATCAACTACACTACCATTTTGATCAACTTCTTCAAAGTTATGAAATATTCGTCTAACAAACTCTTCTTCTTGTTTTGTATAATGTTGAATTAACTTATATAATTGGATCATTTTATAAGTCCTAATAAGTTAGAATGAACAGTTTGATCTTTAAGTTTTTGATCACGCACTTTATCTTTTGCAACAAGTTTTGTTAATTGTTTTAAATCTAATCCGATTTGCTTGCGCAGTTTAATAACCGAGGGATAATTTCTATTTTCTTCTAGGTAATCCGCAACAAATAAAACCCGGAAAATATCATTGTTTGTATTGGTTCCAATTGTATGATATTTAATAGCTTCAATTACATTTAGATCATCTACTTTATAATGGTCTTGGACATATTGACTTGCACTAAATCCATGCCATAAAGCCAATGTATCTAATACTAATTGGTCAGTAATTTCCATCTTACCCAAGATTGTTAATTGCTGTTCACGACTCATTTCCTTGGTAATGTCGTGAAGTAAACTAGCCATCATGCATTTAGTTTGATCAATATTATATATAGCTGATAATTCAATTGATAATTTAACTACACCTTGAATATGTTTATATCTATAGAAACTAATATTATGATACATATAATCATATATTTCCTTGGTCATTTTAATTTAACTTCATTCTTTGCTCAACATCTTCGTGCTCTCTATATAAAATAATTGTTGTCCCAACAATTCCAGCAACCTGAGAACCAGCTATTTCTTTTTCTAATAATGATGCTAATTCTTTTGTTATATTTTTATCTTCTTTATTTGCACGATTTACTTTTACTTTTAAAATTTCTTTTGTATTAAAAGATTCTCTTATTGCTAAAATATTACTTCTATGTACTTCTTGCGCTCCAATTTGGAAACTAGCTTTTATTTTATTTGCTTCTTTTCTAATTTGTGCTTTTTGCTTACTTGTTAATTTCATATTTTCCTTTCCGTTACTTAAATTATATTAATGCATACCTTAAATGGACATTTGTTTTTTGTGGAACTATAACTTCAATTTCTAAATCTGAATAAATATAATTAATTGTTACCCATCCAAATCCATCAATTACAATATCTTGATTACCTTTAGTAATTAAAAATTTCTTAGTTACAAATTGTCTAATTCTTTCAAGTTCAATTTCTGATGGTGGATTTAATAAATCCTTTGTTAAGTGGTTATCAACTAACTCATCTGCACGCTCAAGCTTAGTACGGTGGATATCAATATCATTTGAAAAGTAAGCTGTAAATGATGTTCTTTCACCACTTAAAAATCTAAACTGGACAAGCCCTGTAATAAATAAAACCTGCTCTGAATATAATTGATATGTACGAGCTCTAATTTCACTTTTAGCAACAACTTTATTTAAACTTTCTTTACTTAAATAATTAGTAATTTGCCCTTCATTTATAATACCTGGAGTATCAATTAAAAATTGATTATCATCAATTGGAATTTGAATCGTTGAAAGTGTTGTTCCAGCAAAATATGATGTTGTAATAACTTTTGTCTCTTTTCCTCTTACTGCTGATACTATTCCATTAAGGAGCGTACTTTTACCAGTATTTGTTGCTCCAACAACATATACATTACGTCCTCTTCGGTGATTATCAATTAAAGTTAACAGCTGATCAATATTTTTCTTTCTTAATGCTGATATTAATAAAAAGTCTAAAGGTTTGTATCCAGCTTCTTTGATTTCACATTTTAACCAGTCATGTAATTTGTTTTCTTTAACTGATTTAGGAATTAAATCAATTTTATTGGCAACGATTAAGTAATCTTTTCGCTTAATTGTTTTTTTGACAGCCTGAATATTACTTCCAAAGAAATCAAATAAATCAACTAAATAAATGATTAAACAATCTTCCTTTTCAATTTCTTTAAGTATTTTTAAAAAATCTTCATTTGTATACATTGCCTTTGGCGACTCATTATAATGAATTAATTTAAAGCATCGCATACAATAATCTTCTTCACTGTATCCTTTTTTAGATATATATCCTGGAATTTCTTTACTAGTGTTTTGAAAAGTAACTCCACAACCTTTACACTTCATATTCCTCCAATTTATTATAATATTCTTTTCTTTTAAAGCTAATTAAAAACTGAAATATTTTTTCAAAAAAAACCATAATTATTACATACCATTTATTCGATTTGCTAAATAATGGATCAGTTAAAACCGTTACACTACCGTAAAAATTACCACCTAAAACATCGGTAATTAACTTATCACCAATAAATACAATTTGATCTTTACTATATTGATTAATAATTGTATTAGCCTTATATTTGTTTTGAAATGGCTTATTCATTTGAGCAACATATGGTAATTTAACAATTTTAGCAAATGATTCAACTCTTTTAGATAATGAATTGTTTGAAACAATCAAAACTTCAATTCCTGATTGAGATAGTTGATTTAAAAATTGATTTGCTTCATCTAATATAACAGTTGTATGACGATCAGGGTAGTCAAGTGTATTATCCAAATCAATACAAGCTAATTTAATACCCATATTTTTTAATTTATCAACTGGAATATCTTTAATACTTTTCACATACATATCTGGCTTAAATTTATTCATGATCATTATCCTTTACTTGAAATAACTTTATACTATTATTATAAACTATATATTTAATTTCTTCAATTGACTCATCTCTTAAATCATTAATTTGTTCAAGAATATACTTTAAATATTTAGGTTCATTTCTTTCGCCACGGTGAGGAACTGGTGTTAAATATGGCCCATCTGTTTCAATCACTAAATTTTTTAAATCAATATTCTTAATTACATCTTTTTGTTTATGACCATTTTTAAAAGTTACTGGTCCACCAATACCAATGCAGAAACCTAAATCAATAAACTTTTTGGCCCAACTATAATCTTCAGCAAACCCATGTATAATTCCTTTTAAAGGCACATATTCACTTAATATTTCATAACAGTCCCTATATGCATTCCTACAATGAATAATAATCGGCAAGTCATATTTTTGAGCTAATTTAATTTGTTTGTGCAACCAATATATTTGTAATTCTTTTTCTTCAGGATACCAATGATAATCTAATCCAATTTCACCATAAGCAACTATTTGATCATTACTTTTTAAATGTTCTTCAATCATTATTAAATCTTTTTCACTTATATCTTTAATATCAACTGGGTGCCAACCAATTGCACTTTTAATTTCTGAAAACTTAGATGACAGCTTTAAACTACTTGGTATTGACCTTCTATCACAACCAATATCAAGAAATTGATCAACTTTATTTTCTTTAGCATTTTTTAAAACTTCTAATAAATCATCATCATATCTTTCATGGTTTAAATGAATGTGAGTTTCATAAATCATCATAGCTCCTTATTTACTTTGTGCTTGAACAATATTAGCTTTCATTTGTTCTTTTATCTTGTCTATTTCTATTTCTTTATCTAGTCTTGGAATAATTGGGTTTGGATTACTTACAACTTCATAAGTTTCACGTGAAACACCTAATTGACTAAACAAGTCTTTATTACTAACATTAATTTGACGATTAACCTCTTTAGAAATAGTTGGTAAGAATGGCGATAGAAACGTTGATATAATTTCGATTGAACTAAGTAAATTATACATAACACTTTCCAAATTAACTAGTTCTTCAGAATCTTTAGCCAATGTCCAAGGAGAAGTTAAATCAATATATTTATTTGTGTAACTAATGAAAACCCAAAGTTCATCTAAAGCACGAGAAAAGTTTAGCTTTTCCATGTTTTGATTATACTTAGCAATCATCTCTAATTTGATTTTATTTAGATTATTTACTTCTTGATCATCATAATCATTAAATGTTACTTTACCATTGAAATATTTATTTGTCATGCTAATACTACGGTTAACTAAATTACCTAAATCATTTGCTAAGTCATTATTAATACGCGAAATAAATGTTTCTGGTGTAAATTGCCCATCAAGTCCAAACGGAACCTCACGCATTAAATAATAACGCACAGTGTCTACTCCATAATTTTCAATTAAATTTTCAGGATAAATAACATTACCTTTTGATTTAGACATTTTATCTTGGTCCATTAATAGCCAACCATGGGCAAAGATTTGTTTTGGCAATGGTAAGTCTAAGGCCATTAAAATGATTGGCCAATATATGACATGGAAACGAATTATTTCTTTTCCAACTAAATGAATATCCGCTGGCCAAAAATCTGTAAAGTTTTGATTTTCTCCTTTATTGAAGCCTAATGCAGTTATATAGTTAGATAATGCATCAATCCAAACATACATCACGTGGCTTTGATCATTTAATAAGGGTATTCCCCATTTGAACGTTGTTCTTGATACTGCTAAGTCTTGTAACCCTGGTTTAATAAAGTTATTAATCAATTCATTTTTTCTTGATCTAGGTAAAATAAAATCAGGGTTATCATCAAAGTGTTTAAGTAATTTATCAACATATTTACTACAACGCAAAAAGTATGTTTCTTCTTTTATCGTCTTTAATTCACCGTTGCAATCAGGACATTTACCGTCCTTAAGGCTACTTTCAGTTACATATGTTTCACATGAAACACAATATAACCCTTCATACTCACCTGCATATATATCATCATTTTTTAATAGGTGATCAAATATTTTTTGAACTGACTGCATATGGTCTTGATCAGTAGTTCTTATAAATTTATCATAATCAATATTTAGGCTTTCCCATAGGACTTTAATATCTTTAACTATATCATCAACATAATCTTTTGGTGATAAATTATTTTCTTTAGCTTTTTTTTCAATTTTTTCTCCATGTTCGTCTGTTCCTGTTAAGTAAAATGTATTATAACCATCTAATTTTTTATACCTTTTAATTACATCTCCTGCAATAGTTGTATAAGCATGCCCAAGGTGTAATTTTGCAGATGGATAATAAATTGGTGTTGTTACATAAAAGTTTTTCTCTTTCATCTTTCTCCTTATTTTAATTAAATACTTTCAAAAAAATCAATCATAAAATCACCTATTGAATTAAAAAAGTTTATAATTAATCCAGATTTCTTTATTTCTTGATCAGTCATTAATGCTATTGAAAATGTTCCAGCTTCTTCAAATACACTATCAATTTCAATTTCATCTTCAACATTAGTTTTTAGTAAAGTAAATTTTATCTTCCCAACCTCTGATCCTGCTGGTATATCTTCAATTAATTTTCCTGATTCATTAAAATAATTACTGTTATATTCGATTTCTTTTGTATTTAAATTTACTTCACTACTATTAACTATTCGATATGTATATGAAGGGTGAAGAGTTTGATTTTTACCTCTAGCATTATCAATCTTTACTTCAAATTTATCTTCTTCCTTAACAAGTGTATTAAATTCTGCTTGATCAACCCAGTTATATAAGTAAGCTGTGTCATTAAACCTCTGTGTAATTGAACTTGAATTCAAAACGACAGATATGTACTCTTGATTATTTATCGGTGATACATAGTAACCTGTAAAACAGTATCCAGCTTCAATTGTACTACCACTTTTAAGACCTTTAACACCTTCATATTCCATTGATAATCCTTCTAACATTAAATTATAACTATTTAATTGATATCCATTAAATTCAACTGTTGGTTGAGATACAATATCAAGCATTTGAGGGTAATCATTTAAAATTGAAATAGCTAAATTAGCTTGTTCACGTGCTGTTGAGACGTTATAATCTTCGGGGGATGTTCCATCTAAAATCAAATCCCCATAATCACTCATTGTTAAACCTGATGTATTATAATATATTGTATTAGTAAAACCTAAATCTTCACATTTATTATTCATTTGCTTAACAACTTCTTCTTCAGAACCAAATAAATATTCTCCAATGGCAATTGTTGCACCATTATCTGAATATATTAACATTAAAGATAATAGTTCATCAAGTGGATAAGACTGATCATAATCAAATACTACTCCTGATAATTCCGAATTTAATGAAAACTGGACTACATCATCGCTAATTGGAATCATTGTCTTCTCAAGATCAATGTCATCTGCTTTAATTTTATCAAAATATACATAAGCAGTCATTAATTTAGAAACTGAAGCAACTCCCATCTGCTTATCAATATTTTCACCAGCAAAGACTACTCCAGTATTTTTATCAACTAAAATGTAACTTTCAGCGACAGGGTTAATTAAGCCATCAGCAATTAAAATAGTACTAGCACCAAAAGGCATCATTAAAACAATTAAACTAAAGATAATTATAATTTTATGAGTTAAAAAATGAAAAGATAAATAGTGATTATTCATCTTTTTCCTCAGCAACATTATCAATTAACTCAATATTTGTAATTTCACTTTTATCTTTTAAATTCATAATTTTAACCCCTTGTGTAACCCTTGAAACAAATGATACATCTTGAGCTTTAACGCGTATAGTTTGACCATCATTAGTAATTAATAATAAATCAGTATGCTCAATGTTTTCTGGTTTAAGAATTTTTGTTTTAGCAACAAATCCATTTTTATCAGTTACTTTAATGTTCTTAACACCTTTTCCACCACGATTAATTAAGCGGTATTCAGAAATAGGTGTTTGTTTCCCATACCCTTTAGTCGTAATAGTTAAAACATTATCTCCATCATTTACTAAATCAGCTGAAATAATATAATCATCACTTCCTTGCACTTGCATAATTCTAACTCCAGTTGATACTCGACCAACATTTCTTAATTGAGTGTTAGCAAATAAAACTGATTTACCATATCTTGATGCAACAAATATATTACTATCTTCAGTTGCAACGAATACTGCAACAACTTCATCATTTTCTCGTAAATTAAGTGCACGTTTACCATTTTTATTTACACGCTTATATTCTTCAATTAGTGTTTTTTTACCAATTCCATCTTTAGTTATAAATACAAGTGAACTGTTTTCCAAATATGACTTAACTGTAATAATATTAGTAATTGTTTCATTTTCTTCTAAATCAATAATATTTACAAGTGGAAGTCCTTTAGCTGCTTTAGAAAATTCAGGTATTTGATGTACTCTTGTTTTATAAACTCGCCCTTGATTAGTAAATAATAATAAATCTGAGTGAGTTGATCCAAATGTTAAATGTTTAACTAAGTCAGCTTCATTTACATTCATCCCTTTAACACCTTTTCCACCTCGATGTTGAACACGGTAATTTTCAGTTGAGAAACGCTTAATATATCCACCATCTGTTAATGTAATAATTACATCACTTTCTTCAATTAAATCTTCATAGTCAATTGAACTATCAACATATCCTGTAACTATTTCAGTTCTTCTTTTATTTCCAAATCTTTCTTTAATATCTAGTAATTGATCTTTAATAATTGCTTGTATTTTACTTTCTGATGCAAGAATAGCTTGCAAGTCTTCAATTATTGTTAATAACATTTGAATTTCTTCTTCAAGTTTTTCAATTTCTAAACCTGTTAGTTTTTGTAATTTCATCTCTAAAATTGCTTTAGCTTGAATATCAGTTAAATCATATTTATTAATTAATTGCTCTTTTGCATTTTCAGTATCACTACTTGCTTTAATTAATTTAATTACTTCATCAATATGGTTAACAGCTATTTGCATTCCATGTAAAATATGAATTCTCGCTTGTGCTTTCTTCAGTTCAAATTTAGTTTTTCTTGTAATAACTTCAATTTGATGCTCAACATAATGGTGAATTATTTCCTTTAAGTTTAAAACTTGAGGTTCTCCACCTACTAAAGCAAGCATATTAATTGAATAAGTATTTTCCAGTTGTGTATATTTAAATAAATTATTAACAATTACTTCAGGAGTCACACCACGACGAAGTTCCATTACAATTCTAATTCCATCACGATCAGATTCATCTCTTAAATCAGTGATACCATCAACACGCTTACTTTTAACAGCATCTGCTATTTTTTCAACTAAGTTAGCTTTATTAACTTGATATGGTATTTCACTTACAATTACAGTAAATTTACCATTTTTTTCTTCAATTATATCATATTTACTACGAACCTTAATTCCACCATTTCCAGTGTGATAAGCTTTAATAATTCCTAAATCTCCAAGAATTTGTGCTCCAAGTGGAAAGTCTGGACCTTTAATATATTGCATAATTTCATCAATAGTAATATCCTTATTATCTAAATATGCAATTGTTCCATCAATTACTTCAGACAGGTTGTGTGGTGGGATGTTAGTTGCCATTCCCACGGCAATACCAGAACCCCCATTAACTAAGATATTTGGAAATTTAGCAGGAAGAACTTTTGGTTCTTGTTCATTTGCATCATAATTTTCTTGGAAATCAACCGTGTCTTTGTTAATGTCTTTTATTATTTCCATGGAAATCTTGCTCATCCTTGCTTCTGTATAACGCATGGCAGCTGCCCCATCACCATCAATTGATCCAAAGTTACCATGTCCATCAACAAGCATCTCACGAAATGAAAAATCCTGAGCCATTCTAACCATTGCTTCATAAACTGCAGAATCACCATGTGGGTGATACTTCCCAATTACATCTCCAACAATTCTTGCAGACTTCTTATATGGTTTATCAGCAGTGTTACCAAGTTCATTCATCGCATAAAGAATTCTACGGTGTACTGGCTTAAGGCCATCACGAACGTCAGGCAAAGCACGTGAAACAATTACACTCATTGCATAATCAAGAAATGAATTTTCCATTTCAGTTACAATATTTTTATCTCTTAGTTTACTCATAATATCTCCTATTTTAAATATCTAATTCTGCATATTTAGCATTTTCTCGAATGAAATCTTTACGAGGTCCTGTTTCTTCACCCATTAAAGCTTCAAATATAAAATCAGCTTTCATTGCATCTTCTAATTTAATCTGTTCTAAGATTCTCACTTCAGGATCCATTGTTGTATCCCATAATTGATCAGGATTCATTTCTCCAAGACCCTTATATCTTTGAATGTTATAACGATTAGTATTTAAATTAGCAACTATTTGATCTTTTTGATTATCATCGTATGCATACTCAATCTTTCTTCCTGCTGATACTTTATAAAGTGGTGGTTGTGCTACGTATATCATATCATTTTCAATAAGTGGTTTCATATGGCGGTAAAAGAATGTTAAAAGTAAGGTTCTAATATGTGCGCCATCAACATCTGCATCGGTCATAATAATTATTTTTTTATAACGTACTTTCTCAATATTAAAATCAGCTCCAACACCAGCACCAATTGCAGATATCATAGCTAGTATTTCTGTATTTTGAAAAACTTTATCAATTGAAGATTTCTCAACATTGATTACTTTACCTCTAAGTGGTAAAATTGCTTGGAAATGACGATCACGACCTTGTTTTGCACTTCCTCCGGCTGAATCTCCCTCGACAATATAAACTTCTGAAATGTCAGGATCTTTAGATGCACAGTCAGCTAATTTACCTGGTAAAGATGTGCTATCTAAAACAGATTTCTTACGAGTCATCTCTCGTGCTTTTTTTGCAGCATTACGTGCACGTTGAGACATTTGTGATTTTTCAATTATTTTACGACTTTCTTTTGGATTTTCTAATAGAAATCTTTCAAGTTGTTCTGAGAATACTTCAGAAACTGCTGACCTTGCATCAGAATTTCCAAGTTTTGATTTAGTTTGTCCTTCAAATTGAGGATCAGGATGTTTAATTGAAATAATAACTGCAAGTCCTTCACGAACATCTTCACCCATAAATGATTCATTTTTATTTAAATTATTTTTCTTAGCGTAAGCATTAAGTGCGCGAGTCAGGCTACTTCTAAATCCTTCTTCATGTGTTCCACCTTCGTGCGTCTTTATATTATTTACAAATGATAATAATTTAGTATTATATGATTCATTATATTGCATGGCAACTTCAACCATAATATAATTTTTTTCACCTTCAGCAACAATTACATCTTGATGAATATGTTTTTTATTTTGATTAATGAATTCAATATACTCTTTTAACCCACCTTCATATAAATAACGATTTACTTTTTCTTCTTCAAGCCTTTTATCAGTTATGATTAATTCTATTCCTTTATTTAAATATGCAAGTTCTTTAATTCGTGTATCAAGTGTTAAGAAATCAAATTCTAATGTATCCAAGAAAATTTCACTGTCTGGTTTAAATGAAACAATTGTTCCACTTTTATCTGTGCTACCAATTGCAACTACATCAGCCACAATATCACCACGTTTATATTCTTGGAAATAAATTTGATTATTACGATGAACCTCAACCTTTGTCCATTCACTTAAAGCATTAACAACTGAAGCCCCAACTCCATGCAATCCTCCTGAAACTTTGTATCCTCCTCCACCGAATTTACCTCCGGCATGTAATACTGTCATAATTGTTTCTAACGCACTTTTTTGCGTTTTTTCATGTTTATCAACCGGAATCCCACGCCCGTTATCAGTTACAGTAATTGAGTTGTCTTGATTAATATTAACAACTATTTTATTTGCATATCCAGCTAATGCCTCATCAATTGAATTATCAACAATTTCCCAAACTAAGTGATGCAGACCAGTTGATCCAGTTGATCCAATATACATTCCTGGTCTTTTTCTAACTGCTTCTAAACCTTCTAATACATCAATATTTGATGCATCATATGTTGTGTTTGTATCTTTATTCATATATTAACTCCTATCATATATATTATAGCATTTTTCAAGTCGTTTCTGTGATTTTTGAATGTTTTTCATCTACTTTAATTACTTCATAAATAGTTGCATTTTGTTTTGTTTTAAGTGGAATATTATCAATAGTTGTTGAAACGAATATTGCTTGAACTTTTTGATCTAATAATTCAAATAAAATTGTTTGTCTTAACTGGTCTAGTTCAACATGAACATCATCAATAATTACTAATGGATACTTTTGCTCATGACTATATATTATTTCCAGTTGAGATAAGACAAGGGCCATTGCAATTGTTCTTTGTTGACCTTGTGATGCATATTTTTTAGCTTCAATCTGATTAATTAAAATATTAAAGTCATCATATTGCAAACCATATAAGTTTTTCTGATATCTTTTTTCTTTATCGATCTTTTCTTTTTTACTACTTATATATTGTAAATCAATTTTTTCAGATCCAACAGATAGCATACCAACAATTATATTACTATACTTATTTACTTCAATTAAAAAACTAATTCTTGTTTTTCTAATTGATTCAATCAGCTGATCATACTGCTCTGTTATTACTTGCAGTAAAATATCATCTATTTTAGATTTTTTTAAAAGGGCATTTCTCTGTTTCATCAGCTTATTATATTTAGATAATTCTAGGCGGTATTCATAATCATATTGACTAATATATAAATCTAAATAATTACGTCTAAGTTTAGGCATTCCACTTATATAATGATCACTATTAGGATTTAATAATAAGACTTTAATCTTCCCAATAGTATCTAGTCTTTTTTGGTTGTTTTGTCCGTTATATACGATATTTCTTTTTTTCTGATTAAACATTACTTCTAAATTATTACTTCTTGAGTCTTGATACCTAATTGCAAGCTTAGAATTTTCCTGACCAATTGAAATTAACTCTTCTTGAATTCTTGTTCTAAAAGAGACAAAAAAACAACAATAGTAAAGTGCTTCTACTATAGTTGTCTTACCTACACCATTATTCCCAACTAAAATAGTTTGAAAGTGATTTAATTTAATTGTTTGATTTTTAATTAAACGAAAATTTTGAAGAGTTAAAGAATTAATTATCATTATGAACCTGAATAATTACTTCTTGATTAATCATTACTATATCTTGATTAAAAATCTTTTTTCTTAGTCTACTTTCAGGCTCTCCATTATAAAGAACTGTATTGTTGACAATGAAATGTTTCATTTCTCCACCAGTACTAATTATTCCTTCTTTTTTTAATAATTTATTAAGAGGTATATATTCTGTTTGTATGTAAACATCTATTTTTTCCACTAGTTCATCCTCACAGGCGATATCACTTGGATATTATCTTTATTATCTTTTGATTGTACAACAAATGCACTTGTTTCAGACTCTAAAATAACTAATATATCAGTTGCTCCAATTGAATGAATTGCATCCATCATATAAATTGGATCAAAAGCTATTTTAAATGGATTACCAGTTAAGTTTTCTATCTTAACTTTTTCTTCAATTCCACCAAGTTCTTGAACAAAGAACTTAATTTCTAATAATTGATCATTAAATTCAATAGTTACAACGCGATTACTCTTATCAGATATTGACATAACTTTTTCAAGTGATAATAATAACTTCTCTGAACTAACATTAAAAGTAAAAGTATGTGTACTTGGTATTAAGTTTTTAACTTCTGGATATTCTCCATCAATTAAACGTGTTTTAATTTTTAAATTATTTGTTTCTAAATATAATTGATGTGGTGAATCTGAAATAAATACAGAAGGCTGATCTACTTGTTCAACTATTTTAATTAAATCAGCAAATATAAAACGATTAATTGTATAATTTAAATTTAAATTCTTTTCATTTAACATTGTTATATAACTTAATCTTTTTGAATCAGTTGAAGAAACAATTAATTCACTATCAGAAAAATTCAAATTAATTCCAGTTAATATTGGTTTAATTGCAGTTGCAGAAGCTGAATACTTAGCTTTTTGATAAGCACTAAATAATAACTTTTTATCAATTTCAAATAATTCTTGATCGTTTTTAAAATTAGCATCTGGATATTCAGATATACTTAAAGTATTAAGTTTTATTTTAGATGTATCAGTTTTAATTAATAGTAAACTATCTTCATTACTAATTAAAATCTCAGTTTCAAAATCACCTAGTTTTTTAATAATATTTAAAAATTGATGTCCATATACAACTACATCTCCTGTTTCTTGTACTTTACTATTATCAATTGTATATTCAACAGCTAATTCACTTTTAGATCCTGTAAAAATTATTTGATCTTTGGTTGCTGTTATTTTTATCCCCTTTAAAGATTCAATTACAGTTTTACTTTGAACAGCAATACCTACAATGTTCAATGCTTTAATTAATTCACCTTGATTAATATAAAATTTCATACAATCCTCCATTTGTTATATTATACCTTAAAAGAATAAATTAGTGCAAAAAAAGATGTTATAAGCAATTAGATAATAGTAATAATATATCAAATAATTTCATATTTTAATAATGAAATGAGAAAAAGTAATAATACACGCAGTACTACTCTTAAATAGATATTGCTTCTTTACTTGTTGTCCATGTTTCAACTATTTATAGTGAAATTAAACGTAATTCTTTTACTCAAAGAAATCAACACTGGGATTATTTCATTAGTTATTTTCCATCCGCCGCTAATAATTACAGATTAAAATGTCAAAACTAAATATCTAATAGAATTTCAAATTTGAGAATAATGCCTAAATTGAATTCTTCCAGAAATAACCATATCATGATAAATAGATCTATTTTCAGTCTTTTCAATATAACTAAATAGTTTGTATAATGCCCTTTGTAAATAAGCTTGCTGATCATCATAATAATAAACTATTACTTCAATTTTTTCTATATTTTTTTTGATAATATTTGCAAAATATGAAAAATCACACTCACCAATACTATGACCATATATACCTAGAGTTTTATATTTAACCTCTGTAAATAAATTATTTTCAAAGTTTCTTTTTAATTGTTTATTATACGTGTTTTTTACAATTAATTGATTTACTTTGGTGTAATCTATTCCCATATTATTACTTACTCTTTTTTCAGTGCTATTGAAATATTCATTTTCATCAAAACCAAAAACTATTCTTTCACCATCATCTAATTGTCCATGAATATACTCAATTTTAAGTTCCTTATACTCACTTAATAAATTTGTATAATTAAAACTAACTATATTTTTATAATTAGCAAATTTTTCTCTTTGAAGGAATTCATGCTGATTATCTTTTTTATCTTTAAACTCACCCTCTATATAGATATATAAAAGTCCTTTCATTTGACTAAAGCTTAACCACTTGTTCTTTGCAAAAGAATAATTAACATTATGATACTGGTCAAATGTATTAACTTGATTTTCATTAACAAAATTTTCTTTAATTACTTCTTCCAAACTTGCCCAACTACCCTTAAGTTGAATTGGTGAATCACCTATTTCTAAATCATCATTTAGATAATACAAGTGTAAAAAATATTCTATCCATTTATTTTCCACCACTTCCCCTTTATAACTTTTTTCCTTTAAATCTTCTAACTTTATTTTTTGATTATATTTAAAATATAACAATTCACTATAAAGAAGTTCCTGCCCATCTGAAGCACTAATATCATTTAAATAATTAAAAAAACTAACTGAATCATCCATTTTTAAAATTTCATAAAATTGTTCTTCAGTTATTATGTCTTTTAACATTATAAAACTGGATGTATTAAATAAAGATTTATTAAGTATTTTATTAATTATTTTATTAATTATTTTTTTATAAATTTCATTATTAAACTTCTTATATCTAGAAATGCTTGATGACATACGTGTAAAAAATTTACTTTCATAAAAACTTAGATAATCTTCAATTATTTGATTACATAACATAAAATTATAATACTTTAAAAAGTCTTTATAACTTGTTTTAAGCCCCCTACCTATATCATACCCGTTACCAAGAAACAGTATCCTTTCTTCCATCAAACCCCCCATTATTCAACAAACTAACAAAACATAGTTTGCATATAATACTTCTTATTTAACTGCTTAAGCCTTAACTGTTCATTAAGTAGCTCAATCTCTTCATCAAGTGACTTAAACAATAAACCAATCTTTTGTTGTTCTTCAAGTATTGGAAATTTTATT
>CALDDH010000013.1 GCA_937936465.1 uncultured Mycoplasmatales bacterium
AGTTAAGGCTTAAGAAGTTAAATAAGAAGTATTATATGCAAACTATGTTTTGTTAAAATTAAAAATTGTAATTTGAGAGGTATTAATGGAAAATTTATTTTATGTACTTGCAACAGTTGTTGCTTTAGAGCATTTATATATTATGTGCTTAGAGATGTTTAATGGTGAGTCACAACGAGTTGAGCGTGTGTTCAATATTAATCGTAAATTACTTGTAGATCCAACTATACAGATGATGCTTAAAAACCAAGGTTTATACAATGGGTTTTTAGGAGTAGGAATTCTTTTTGGATTATATGTTGCATCTGATTTAACTACAGCTATCTATTTAATTATTTGTGTAATAATTGCTGGAATATATGCGGGAATTACAGTAGAAAGAAAAATTCTTGTAGTTCAAGGTATGCCAGCATTACTTACTATAATAGTCTATTTATTTATATAAGGAGCTTAAATGAAAATAATGATTGGAATTACTGGATCAAGTATGGCAGGTTACAGTATTGAATTAATTAAAGAATTAATTAAGGAACATGATGTATACGTAATTATGACTCAAAATAGTATGCATTTTATTGATCAAGAATTAATTATCAATTTAGTCGAAAAAAGTAAACTTTTTTTAAATTTATATTATAATATAAATAATCCAATTCATTTAGAACTTGCTATGCAAATGGATTATACATTTATAGTTCCAGCAACATATAATTTCATTGGTAAGTATACTAATGGAATAGCAGATGATTTTTTGACTACATATTGTAGTGTTGTTAGTAATGAAAAATTAATTATTGCTCCAACTATGTATGGAAAGATGTATTATCAAGAAATTAATCAAAATAACTTAAAAAAACTTGAAGCTTTAGGTCATATAGTTATGAGGCCACAAGCTGGTTATGAATCAGTTGGAGCATTAATTAACATTAATTTGATAAAGGGATTAATCAAATAAAAATATTCTAGAGGAGAATAAGTATGTATGAGTATAAAAAATTAAAAAATGAAAAAATAATTAATATAGTTAATTGTATTAATGAATCATTTATCGATTATGAATTAGATATGGTTTTTACAGTGGAAGCCTTAGAAACAAGATTTAAGTTAGCGGGTGTTAATTTAGGTGAAAGCTATGGTGTTTATTATAATGAGAATTTAGTTGGTACACTACTTATAGTACAGCAAGTAGATGAAAATAAGACAGACCACTTCTTATTTAATGCTAGTATTATAGCTGAGCATCGATCAAAAGGGTTATTTAAAAAATTATTTAGTTTATATCAAGAAAATAATAATAATAATCTAAAAGATTTTTATAGTGTTGAAGTATTAGAAAATAATTTACAAGCAATCCACTCATATCAATCAGTTGGCTTTGAAATTACAAACAAATTAATGTTTTTTAAAGGTAATATTGATTTGAAACTTCCACTTGAAGGTGTTAAATTAGAAACAGTTGATTTACGTAAATTAAAGCATTTATACCATTCATATTTTTCCTTTGAAAATAGTATTAAGACTGTTAATATGAACTTAAGTGCTTATGAAATGATTAGTTATTATGACTTAGATATTATTGTTTCATCAATAATAATCAATAAACAAAATGGTAAGATAGTGCAAATTTACCGATCAAGTGAAGAAGATTTATTAGGTATTAAAGAAATAATAAATTATACATCAAATAAGTATTATAATTTATTTATAACTAACCTTGATAGTAATGATCAGATGTTAGTTGATTTATTTGTTGATTTAAAATTTAATAATTTTATTAATCAATATCAAATGGAAATTAAATAAACTTTAATTAAGGGGTTTTATGATCCACCATCTTTTAAGTGTTTTAATTGCAATTATTATCTGTTTTGGGATATATCAATATTCAATTGTTTATAAAAAATCTAATAAATTATATGGAAAACTTTTATTTATAATAATAATAATATCTTGGTTAGTTCGCATTAACTCCTTTGGAGTAGATAACTTTAAATTAACGTTACCACTCCATTTATGTGATATTACATTAATAATAGGAGCTTATGCTATATATAAAGAAAGATTTTCTTTATATAATTTGTTGATTTTCCTATCGCTAGGATCAGTACTTGCAATATTATTTCCAGCTTTAGAAGTGCAGGGATTTAAATTATTTGCAATTGAAAATATTGTTTTTTATGTTGATCATGTTTCTACATTTTTTATTTTATATACTATTTATAAACAAGACAACCCTAAAATTATCAAAGGTGATTGGATAAGAGCCTCCCTATTTGCTTTGCTGTCAGGATTAATTATGTTATTGATTATTAATCCTTTACTTGATAGTAATTATTATTTTGTATCAGAACCTTTAAATAATCAAATTTTCTTATTATTTCCAGCTTGGCCATATTATTTAATTTATTTTCTTATTTTATTATTTATAATAACATTTTTATTTGAAAAGGTCTTATTGAAAATTCAAAATAAATAAATCATCTAATTAAATTTAAAAGAAATATATTAATTCTGAAGTATCATTTTCAGTCTTTTTGTATTATGTGTTATAATCTTTATTTGATAGGAGCTAAGCTTATGAGTAATTATTTTACATATTTAAAAAAGGCATTTGAAAAGCCAGTATTAAATAATGATGGAACAACTGTTATAAATAGGACAGCAAGTCCACTAGAATTATTTTTTGATTTAATATTTGTAATACTATTTGCTAATATAGGTCACCTTTTTTATGAACCAACTTTTAGCAATATGTTATTAGCAATTGCATTATTTTTATCGATTTATATGATTTGGACTAATATGAATATGTTTTTTATGCGTTTTTTTGGATCAACTTATAAAATAAGGTTTGGTTTAATAATAGTGATGATTCCCCTATTAGTATTAGCAGGAATTGAAGACTTCCATACACAAAGAAGTGTTTATTTAATAGTATTTGGGTTTTTCTTGTCTCGCGTTACATTGATTGTCTTGTGGTATAGATCAGTAGTTATTAATGAAACAATAGACAATCAAATATTTAAGTGGGGAGTGAAAATTGATATCACTGGATTTTCAATTTCAGCATCGATGATTTTATTAGTTTTATTTTGGCCAACAGTATTAGTTTTATCTAGTGTCTTACTTATTTCTATTTTTGTTGAATATGGTTATATTAAATATCGATACTCAAAACTTACTAAAGGTAATGGGAGTCTGCTTCATAATGATAAGATGCCAGGGGTTGACTATAAATTATTAAAAGAAAGACATTTATTATTTTTAATTTTAATATTTGGTGAAGGAATAGTATCATCAATTCATGCTTTTAGTACGGAGGGTGAATTGTTTATTTCATTATTTCATATGTTATTAATTTTTATAATTGTAATCTTATTTTTTACACGGGTATATGAAGAGTTTTTAATTCTTGAATATACAAAAGAAAAGAGTGAAAATTTTCTATATACTCATTTAGTATTTTCTTTTATTTTATTAATACTATTTTCCATTTTAGGAGCAATTATGTCAAGTGAGCTAGATATTGAGTTAGCATATCGAATAATAATAAGTATCATTTTAATGTATATAAGTATATCACATTTCTTTAATAATCGAAAAAAGTCAATTGGTATAACATCTATAAGCCAAAAGGATTTCAAGAAAATTGATCAGCGAATGAATATCTTGATGTTTTTGATCGCAATCTTAATTTTGTTTATTACTAACCAAACATTTTTCTTACTTTTATTAATGCTTTATTTTATTTTACATATTGTCGCTATGCCTTATAGATATCAATTATTTAAAGTTAAATTATATGATGAGATAAACTTTGAAAAAGAGATTGAATAAAAAAACCAGTAGCTTTAGATAGCTACTAGTTATTTTTTTTGTTTTCTAAATTAGTTAAGTATTTTTCTTCCATAATCTTAACTTCAGTTTTTAAAGTTTCTAATAATTGATCTTCAGGTATTTTAGAAACAATCTCACCTTTTTTAAATAGTAATCCTTCACCTTTTGCACATGCTATTCCAATATCTGCTTCTTTAGCTTCACCAGGTCCATTAACCGCACAACCTAAAAGTGAAACTTTAAGTGGAGCTTTGATTTTTTGTAAGAAAGCTTCTAATTCATGAGCTATTGGGATCATATCAACATCAATGCGGCCACATGTCGGGCAAGATATTAATGTTGGCATATCATTGATCAACTTGAAATTCTTTAAAACTTCACGAGCAACTTTAACTTCTTCAATTGGATTTTCTGATAATGATACTCGCATTGTATTTCCAATTCCTTGTCCAATAATTAAACCTAAACCGATTGATGATTTAATTGTTCCAGAAAACTTTGTTCCTGCTTCTGTTATTCCAATGTGTAGTGGATATGGAAATATTTTTGAGGCTTTTTCATATGCTTCAACAGCCATTAACATGTCACTTGATTTTAATGAAATAATTATATCTGTAAACCCTAATTTTTCTAAAATATTAACATGAAAATGAGCACTTTCAATCATTCCATCTGCAGTTGGAAATCCATATTTATCTAAGATGTGTTTTTCAAGTGAGCCAGCATTAACACCAATTCTAATTGGAATATTTTTAACTTGACATGCTTTAACTATTTTTTCAACTCTCTCTTCGCTACCAATATTACCAGGGTTTATTCTAATCTTATCAACACCAGCTTCAATTGCTTCTAATGCTATTTTATAATTAAAATGAATATCAGCAACAATTGGAACATCGATTTGCTCTTTAATTTCCTTAATTGCTTGAGCATCCTTAACTGTTGGACAAGAGACCCTGACAATTTGACAACCAGCGGCAGCAAGTTCATTTATTTGATCAACTGTTGCTTTGATGTTATGGGTTTTAGTTGTTGTCATACTTTGGATAATAATTTCATCTTTACGACCAATTGTTAAATTACCAACTTTAACTTCTTTTGTTAACATTCTTAAAGTATCTTTCATAATAACTCCTTTCTTATATTTTAACAGATTATCAAAGTTATAAGCAATTAAAATAAGAACATTTATATTTTAATATGATAAGTCAATATAAATAATAATAATAATTTAAAAAATATGTTATATTTTATATATAAATTATAATTTAAAAAAGGAGTAAACATGGAAAACTTACACATTAATGAAGTATTAAAAATTGAAGATGCAAATATAATTGATGTTCGTGAAGTAGTTGAATTTGAAAGAGGTACAATACCTGGGGCTAAAAATATTCCAATGATTGGTTTGATGATGAACTCCAAGAAGTTTTTAAATCAAGATGATAAATATTATATTATGTGTCAAGCGGGGTCAAGAAGTCAAGAAGTTTGTAATTTACTTGATGCACAAGGGTTTGATGTTGTCAATGTGACGGGTGGATACTCTGAATTAAATCAATAAATAGAAGCTATAACTTTAACGTTATAGTTTTTAAATGTTATGTTCTTAATATTTAATTGATTATCTATTTTTAAGTTATAATATAAATATATAAATAGAAAGGGTAATTAAACTCAAAATAGTTTACTTACATAGGTATTTAAAATGGAAAGAGGATTTGAGCAAGTTAGTTATATAGAAGAGGCAATTATACCAACAAGAAAAACACATAGTAGTGCAGGTTATGATTTTTCAATTTTACAAGAAATAGAAATAAAACCAGGAAAAACTGTTATTTGTCAGACAGGTATTAAGGCGTTTATGCATACAGATGAATATTTAGCGATGCACATCAGATCATCTTTAGCAATTAAAAAGGGTATTTTCCTAATTAATAGCACAGGAATAATTGATGCTGATTATTATAATAATTTGGATAATGAGGGACACATAATGGTTGCTTTATTTAATAGCACTGATCAAGTAGTTAAATTAGAAAAGTTTGAACGTGTTGCTCAAGGTATTTTCTGTAAGTACTATACAACTTCACAAACTGAAAAAACAGCGCAAAGAATTGGAGGTATTGGTTCAACAACAATATAAATTGCTAATTATTTATTAGTGATCTGATAGCCAACATCTTAATAATTTGTTATAATTATATTGATGATTGGAGACTTATGAAAGATTTGATAGCTAGTATTGTAAAAGAATTAAATGATGCAAATTATAATTATTACATTAAAGAAGACCCGATAATATCTGATCTTGAATTTGATCAAAAACTAAAACAACTTAATGAACTTGAAATGCAATACCCTCAATATAAAGATCCTAATTCGCCAACAAGTAAAGTTGGTGGTGAGGTTGTTGAGGGGTTTGAGAAAATAGAACATAAAAATCCAATGTTAAGTTTAGATAATGCTTTTTCGACTGAAGATTTAATTGCTTTTGATAATCGCATAAAAAAAGAATTAACTAAACCATTTAGTTATGTTTGTGAAGTTAAAATAGATGGTCTAGCAATATCTTTGACATATAATCAAAAATTAACTCATGCAATAACTCGTGGTGATGGATTAGCTGGTGAAAATGTGACACATAATGTAAAAACCATTGCCAGTCTACCAACTAAATTAGAATATAGTAATTTAGAAGTTAGGGGAGAAATATATATAAGTAAAGATAATTTTGAGCGTATAAACAATGGGATTGAAAAGCCATTTGCTAATCCTCGTAATTTAGCATCAGGAACAATAAGGCAATTAAACAATAAATATGCTGAAGAAAGAAAACTTGGAATCTTTGTTTATAATTTAGTTGAACCTGAAAAATATGGAATTAAAGATTATTATAAAGGGATGATCTTTTTAAAAGAATTAGGTTTCAAAATAAATAGTCAAATAGAAAAATGTGATGATATTGAACAAGTTATTAAGTATGTAAAGAAAATTACCCAAATGCGTGATACTCTAGATTATGAAATTGATGGAATAGTAATTAAAGTCAATGAGTATGAAATGCAAGCAAACTTAGGTCAGACATCTAAGTTTCCTAAGTGGGCGATTGCTTATAAATTTCCATCATTAGTTGCTACAACTAAATTGAATGATATTTTCTGGACCGTTGGACGAACAGGTCTTTTAACACCTAATGCTAATTTAGAACCAGTCTTATTAATGGGAAGTACAATTACTAGGGCAACACTTCATAATCTGAAATATATTACTGATAAAGATATTCAAATTGGTGATCTAGTTCAAGTTATTAAAGCAGGAGATATTATTCCACGCGTGCAAGAAGTATTTAAAAAGAAGCACGATAATAAAAAAAATCAAGTTATTAAACCTGATATTTGTCCGGTCTGTCAATTCTCTTTAGAAGAAAAAGGTGCTGACCTGTTTTGTGTGAATCAACAATGCCCTAGTCGAATAATTGAAAAAATTAATTATTTCTGTTCAAAAAAAGCGATGAATATTAAAGGCCTTGGTGAAGGTGTGATTGAAAATTTATATAATAATAATTTAATCAATAATTATCTTGATTTATATAAATTATCATATGATGACCTAATTAAATTAGATAAATTCCAAGACAAATCAATTAATAAAATACTTAATAGTATTCAAATTAGTTTAAAAACAGAATTATATCGTTTTATTATGGGGCTTGGAATTAATGGTGTTGGAGTTGAAGTATCTAAATTATTAGTAGAACAAATAGGCGGGTTAGATAATATTATTAATACAGATTTCGATCAGTTAATAGAAATTGATGGGATTGGTGAAGTGCTTGCAATTAATATTATTAATTTCTTTAATGAACAAACAAATCTTGATTTAATTAATCAAATGCTTAATTTGGGTTTAATTTTTAATGATCTTATTAATAAACAGACTGGTTATTTTACAAATAAAAATATTGTAATAACTGGTAAATTAAATTTATATACAAGAGATCAATTGAAGGAGCTTTTAGAATCTTACAATGCAAATGTTAGAAGTGCTATTAGTTCAAATATTGATTATTTAATAATTGGAGAAAATGCTGGAAGTAAATATCAAAAAGCTCAAGCACTTAATATACCTATTATTACAGAGGATCAATTAGGAGAAAAATTATGAGTAAGAAAATAATAGTTAGTTTAATTTTTTTAATAGTCATTTTAACAAGTTGTAGTCAAGCACCACCATCGAGTTTAGATGTAACAGATGATGCGACAACTGTTCAAGGAGAAAGTGGTCAATATTCAACTGTTATACCATATGGTAATTCAGCTATTCGTGGAATTCAAAATCCAGATACTAATGTTTCATTAAATATTGATGAAATGGAAGTTGGATTAATGGATATTAGTAAAGAATTTGCATCACCAGATAAATATCTATATGTTCCAGGACAAGTTATTACTGAGCAAGAAGTTTTTTATTTATTACAAAGAGAACTTGATGATGATCAATATAATGATCAACTAACAGTAAATGATGAAGCTTTGAATATTGGTTTGAATCCGATTTTAAAAGACGGTGATGATCCAAAGGATTCTAAAGTTTACGTTTCAAATATTATTGAACAAGATTATGTAAAACAAACAGACCCAGATCAAGTTCAAATGATTGCACTTGGTGTTGGAATAGATTCAACTTATGAATATATTGATCAAAAGGGTAGAAATCAAACAATTCAAATAAGTGATGAAGAACTAATTACTTATGCTTTTAATGATATTGCCACTAAACTGATAACTTTTATTCATAGCAAAGAAGGATATCAAGATACAAATATATTAATTGGCTTTTATAAACATTCTGAAGATGATTTGAATACAGGTAAATATATGGCGTATACATATATTGATGATAGTGATCAGAAAATTGAACTAGTTGAAGTGAAAGAGGAGTATATCTTATTTCCATCAGACCAAGGTGCTGAATATGATTCAGCTATTAATGAACAACTTATTCAATTGAATTCTCAACTACTTAAATATTTTAATGATTATGCGGGGTTAAGTGGATCAGGTTTCTATGATGACAATCAACTCCAAGAGTTGACCATTAAAATTAATGCTAATTTTTATTCAACAGTCGATGTGCAAGTTTTTACTAATTATGTTGCATCAGAATTACAACAAACGATGAAGACTGATGCTGATATTATTGTTGAAATAAATCAAACAAATGGTGAGGCTGTATCGTTAATTGAGATTCCTAAAAATGATCAAGCTAAAATATTTATTTATTAAATTAAAAGGAGAAAAAATGATAATTAAGAATAAAGATGTAATTGAAATGTCAAAGATGATGCATATTGATTTAACAATAGATGAAACAAAGCATATTGAAAAGGAAGTAAATGAAATAACAAGTAGACTGGAAAAAATGTTAGAAACAGATACAGAAGGTTATGATAACTTTATTAACTTTACACAAAATAAAAATATATTTGCTGATTATAGTCAACAAGAAGAAATCAACTATCAAGCTTTAACAAGTAGTTTAAATAATTTTGATGGTCAATTCGTTAAAATCATAAAGGAGCCAATACATGAGTAATAAAACTAAAGATAATGATAATTATCTAATTGCTAAAGTTGATAATGTTAATCCTAATTCAGAAAAAAAAATTGCGATTAAAGATATTCATGCAACAATTAATAATCCAATGACAGCCGGATCATATATTTTAAAAGATTTTTCACCTTTTTACAACTCACATGTTGTTCAAAGATTAATCGAAGATAACTATAATGTTGTGGCTAGAGTAAATATGGATGAATTTGCAATGGGTTCAAGTAATAAGAATCCTTTTTATGGACATGTTAGTAATGCACATGATAATGATAATATTTCAGGGGGATCATCTGGTGGAAGTGCATATGCCGTAGCTAAAGGTATTGTACCAGTTGCAACAGGTACTGATACTGGTGGAAGTATTCGTCAGCCAGCTGCTCTAAATGGAATTTATGGATTGAAACCAACATATGGACTTATTTCAAGGTATGGAACTGTCGGGTTTGCATCATCATTTGATACAATTGGAATGCTTGGATCAAACCTTCTAAAATTAACTGAGGCAACTAATAGTTTGATTAAAGAAGACCTAAAAGATCAAACGTCTTATGTGCCAGTTGATTATCAACTAGCAGATGATACTATAGATCCAAAAAAACTTAAAATATGCACAATTAAAGAGTTTGAAAAGATTGAAGTTGATCAAAATACAAAGGTTGAATACCAACTGGCATTAAATAAATTAAAGATGCAAGGTTATCAAATTAAAGAAGTAAGTATTGATACAATTGAATATTCTTTAGAACTGTATATGACTTTAGCATATGGTGAAGCATCATCGAATTTAAGTCGTTTTGATGGAGTTAGATATGGTAATCAAAATGCATCATCAGCAAGTTCATTTCAAAGGTCTAGAAGTTTATTTAGTTATGAAATTAAAAAAAGGCTGATCTTAGGTTCTTTAATTTTATCTAGTAATAAAGCTGAAACATATTTTAGTAAATCTCAAAAGATTAGAATGAAAATGTATCAGCAAGTCCAAAATATATTTGATCAATATGATTTGATTATTTCACCAGTTACACCTCAATCTATTGTTCACAAGGAGCAATCAACAGTTGAATATGATTATGTATCTCGCGATATATTTATTTACTTGGCTAATTTAACAGGTGTTCCAGCATTAGCTATTCCACTGAAAAAAGCAAATGATTTACATCCAGTAGGTATGCAAATAATGGCTAAACAATATCAAGAAAAAAAAATATTAAGTTTTGCTAAATACATGGAAGGGAATATAAATGAATAATTATCAAACAACAATTGGAATTGAAATTCATGCTCAGCTAAATACAAAGAGAAAAATTTTTTCTCCTAGTTTAAATAATTCTAATTCCAAACCAAATACAAATATCCATCCAATTGATTTGGCTTTCCCAGGTGCCTTACCAAGATTTAATGAAGAAGTATTGTCTAAATCATTATTGATTTGCAAAGCTTTAAATATGGAAATTACAAAAGAGATGCATTGGGATCGAAAGAATTATTTTTACCATGATAATCCAAAAGGATATCAAATTACCCAAAAGGATACACCAATTGGAAGAAATGGTCAGATTAAATTAGATGATGGTACAATTATTGGAATAGATTTTATGCACATGGAAGAAGATACAGCTAAATCTTTTCATACAAAAGATGCTATTTTACTTGACTTTAACCGTTCTGGAGTTCCACTTGTAGAAATAGTATCTAAACCAGAAATTCATAGTGCAAATCAAGCTAAAGAATACATTGAGAAATTAAGGGAAATATTATTATTTTTAAATGTTAGTGATGGGAAGATGGAAGAAGGATCACTAAGAGTAGATGTTAATGTTTCAGTCCGCCCTTTTGGTCAAGAACATTTAAATGAAAAAGTAGAAATTAAAAATTTAAATTCATTTTCTAATGTAATTCAATCAATTGAAATCGAAGTAAAAGATCAAATAAAAAAATATAATACAAGTCAATTAGTTGAGTCTTCGACTAAAAAATATGTTGAAGATACTAAACAATTAGAAATTATGCGAACTAAAAATGGTATAATTGATTATCGTTATTTTGCAGAACCAGATTTACCAAAAATAAAATTAACGGATCAATATATAAATGAAATAATAGAAAGCATACCAAAATTACCAAATGAGATAAAGGAACAACTTCAAGAAATTGGTGTTAGTAATAAAGATATTAATATTTTATTTTCTGATTTACAGATGTTAGAATTTTATTTACAGTTAACAAAGGAAAATATTAATTTAAAAAATGCTTTAAATTATTTACTTGTTAATGTAAATGAATATTTAAATAAAAATAAACTACAAATGAAAGATGTAAAATTGACAGTAGATAATATTATTGATTTAGAGTTTAATTTACAAAATGGTAAAATTTCTAGTGCGCATGTCAAGAAAATAATTCCAATTATTTGTGAGAAAGATATAAATGTAAATCAAGTTATAGAAGATTTAAATATTGCTCAAATTACAGATATTAATCAAATAAATGATTTGGTTATGCAAGTAATTAAAAATAATAATCAATCAATTGTTGATTATCATAATGGAAAAGATCGAGCATTTGGATTTTTAATCGGTCAAATTATGAAGTTAAGTAAAGGACAAGCAAATCCAAAGTTAGTAAGTGATTGCTTAGTTTTAAAATTAAAAGAGAGTATAGATGAAAATATTGAGAAAAATTAAAAGAACACTTAAGCAAAGGCCATTATTATTTGTAATTAGTATCTATCTACTCTTTGGAGTCGTAGGTTCTTTTTTGCTGTCGATTCCATTTTTTTTACAAGGAGGAGTTGAGATAAGCTATTTAGATAGTTTTTTTACATCAAGTTCAGCCATTACGACAAGTGGACTTTCCACAGTTAATTTTGCAGAAACTTATAATTATTTTGGATGGTTTGTAATTATTTTGATTTTCAATGTTGGAGGAGTTGGAATTATTATAACTAATACACTTATTTTTTTATTTATTGGTAAGAAAATTGGTTTTAGTAATCGCTTGTTGATGAAATTAGATTATAATAATGAAAAACTATCAAGTATTGTCACAATTACGAAAAATATAATAGTTATATTTTGGATAGTAGAACTTATTGGAGCATTTTTTATCTTCCTCCAATTAGATAATATGAATAGCTTTATTGACCGTTTTATGAATGCATGGTTTTTATCGGCAAGTGCAACAAGTGGTTCAGGTTTTTATAATACAGTTCCATATATTAATGATTTCTCATTACAATATACTTTATTCATCTTAATGATTTTTAGTTTCATTGGTTATCCAGTATTTATTGATTTATTAGAATATACAAAAGCTAAATTTAGAAAAGAAAAATATAATTTAACTATCTTTTCAAAAATAGTTATTAAAATGAACATTATTACCATAATTTTATTTGCAGTTATTTTCTTTATGTTAGAAAATGGTAATACAATGCAAGGGTATAGTTTATATGAACAAATTCAATATTCATTTTTTATGGGAATATCGACTAAGAGTGTTGGTCTTTCAATGTTTGCGGACTTTACCCAGTTTACAAATATGACTTTAATTGTCTTTGTTATTTTTATGATTATTGGAGGTTCACCATCATCAGCATGTGGTGGGGTAAAAGTAATTAGTATTTATTTAATATATAAACATATTATTTCAATGATTGGTTCAAGTGGAAAAGTTATCGTATATAATTCACATATTAAAGAGGAAAATATTTTACAATCCTATTTCTTATTATTTACTTTTATTGCAATTAGTTTCATTGCCTCGATGTTAATTTACTTTGCAAATCCATCTATTAGTATTGGGTATATATTCTTTGATGTTGTAAGTGGATTTACAACAACCGGATTTACAACAGGTGCATTAGCCCAAATGAATAACTTTGGAATTATTATTATTTCATTTTTAATGTTGATGGGAAGAATTGGGTTAGTTAATTTATTTAGAGTAACAAATGAAAGAAATGATATGCGGATTAAAAGAGTTAAACATTTAGACAAAGAGTTAGCATTATAATGGAGAGTTTATGTATATATTTGGTTTGATTATGACAATTGTTATTTTATTATATTATTTTTATATAAAAAGTGAAAAGAAAACATTGTCGCTTATTTTAATCTTGTTACTTTTTGGTTATTTAGTAATTTATAAAGTTCCAATTGATCATTTTTTTGAAGTTCTATTATATAACATTAGTAATTATTTAATTTATTTAATTATCTTTTTAGTTATTCTTTTTAGTAGTAATTTATTAAGTAGATCAAAATATTATGATGATTTTAATTTAATTTTACAAAAGTTATTTTTTAAGGAAGAATCACAAGCAATCTTTTTGTACTTCACTGGACTTTTAATTGTTGGTAATAACAGCTTAATCAACTTAATGGTTTTAGTTGCCTACCTTAATTTATTTCAATTAAAAAAAATTGTAAATTATGTTATTCTAATGATGATTATGATTACAAATATCTTCTTTCAATTTGATTTTAATTCTACGATTGATTTATTTAATACAACAGAAGAATATTATAAAGTTTTTATTTTAAATGGAACATTTTATATTTCACTGATGTTAATAAGTTATATTTTAATTTATTTAACATCATTTACTTCTAAAAGAATTGATAAAAAAATAAAATTTAATGTTATTTATTTAGTTGTATTTTTAATTATTGGAATTATTAGTTGGTTTACACTTGGTTTGATTTCTACAAATATTTTATTAATTATCTTAATTTCAATTATTACATTAACATTCAATTATATTGATATTGGGGAAGTAAGCGTATCAAGTCGTTATAAAGACTTTTCATTAGTCTTGAGTATTGGGATAGTTCTAATATATATTAGTAGTTTATATTTAATTGGACACTCATATATTTCACCAGTCTTTTTATTAGTTATTATTATTGCTGGTTTAATTTATGAGAACAAAGAAAAGGTATTTAATCAAAAATTTAATAATCAAATTATAGTTGTCAGCATTGGATTATTCATACTATATACATCAAGTATAATGTTATTTAATTCTGATTTTAATAATTCCAATATTGGAACTAACTTTGCACAAGTAATCTTTTTGAATTTTAATAACTTAATCAATTCTATTTGGCAAATATTATTTTCAATCTTATCTGCAAATGGCTTTTTAGGTGGTATTATATCAGGGCAGCAAATTCAAGAGTACAATATCTTTAATTATTATTTAATCCAAGTAATTCAAATTAGCATCATTTCAAATGTATATATTCAAATAATATTAGTTGAATTATTAGAAATAGATTATAAAGATCGATTTCAGTTAGTCGGATCATCAATTGTATTTATATCTTTATTGATTATCTTTTTCACGATTATTATTAACAACTTAGGAGCTATATGATATATTTAATTATTAATTTATATATAAACAACGGAATCAAAAATTTAGATTTAAGAGATAAAAATAAAGAAATTATTAAAGTGCGTGTTTCTGATCAAACATCTTATCAAGTTGGTGATTATGTCTTAGTTGAGCAAGTTAATAAGAAGCCACAAATTGATACTGTTGTTAGCAAGCCAGATGACTTCTTAGAATATTATGTCCATGGACAGAAAAATAAATTTCAGTTAGTTGAAGAAATTAATTATTATGTTGCACATATTAATGATGATACTTTAAAACTATTAGTTCATGAATTAGCAATTGATAATGATTTATACTTTTTATATCCTGCAGCTAAAACAATTCACCATGCATATCTTGGTGGGTTAGCTGATCACTCGTTAGGTATGCTTGCAATAGCAGAGTCTTATTCAAAATTATATGATTTAAATGTTTCTGTTTTATACACTGCAATAATATTACACGATGTTGGAAAACTACGTGAACTTCAAGATTTTGGGTTGACATATACGGTGGAGGGTAATATGATTGGCCATTTAATAATTGGTTTTGAAGAAGTAGTTAAAGTACTTGAGAAATATCAAATTAAACAAACAGATAATATTATGCATTTAAAACATTTGATTTTATCACATCACGGAAGAATGGATTATGGTTCACCAAAAGAACCAATGACAGTTGAAGCTTACATATTAAGTCAAATAGATGAAACAGATTCAAAGATGAATTTACTTGAAAAAATTAAACAAGAAACACCACTTGGGGAGATTAGTAAACCAGTAAATGGTTTTGATCGTCGTCGTTTTTTAAATATTAAATAATAGTAATAAGTGTATACTTTAAATAAGGTAAAGCAATGTGACAATAAGGATTAAGTTAATTTAGTATAAAAAAATTTTGTGTATAAAAATAATTTTCCATTATAATAAGAAATTAAATTTTATAGTTTTAGAAAAATTAATTTTTTGTTTTAATCTATTAACAAAAGAGAAGATTATATGAGTTCGACTACAAATTACAATTTACATATAATAATAATAATAAATTTATGATATGATACTTTTAAGGAGAGAAATGAAAACATTTAAAATTTTATTAATAATAATAATATTATTTTCACAACTTAGTATAATGAATGGGAAAATATTGTCTGCAAGTAATAAGCCAAAGGCAATAACAGAAGGAACAGGACAAGTTTGGGATAAGCAGTCAGGAGGGAGTTCCTCAGATTCATTTAGCTCAGTAATTGAAACAAGTGATGGAGGATTCGTAGCTGTCGGATCAAGTCAATCTGATGCAGATGGAACTATAACATCAACTAATAATGGACAAAATGATGGATTGATAGTCAAATTTAATCGAGATGGCAACCAATTATGGGACAAGCAAATAGGAGGAAGTTCCTCAGATCAATTTTATTCAGTAATTGAAACAAGTGATGGAGGATTCGTAGCTGTCGGATCAAGTCAATCTGATGCAGATGGAACTATAACATCGACTAATAATGGGTTTGGTGATGGATTGATAGTCAAATTTGATGAAAATGGAAATCAAATATGGGATAATCAAGTAGGAGGATCTTCTTTTGATCAATTTTTCTCAGTATTAGAAACAAGTGATGGAGGATTCGTAGCAGTCGGATCAAGTCAATCTTATCAAGATGGAACTTTAACATCTCCAAATAATGGTGGTACTGATGGCTTGGTAGTTAAATTTGATGAAAATGGAAATCAAATATGGGATTATCAAGCAGGAGGAAGTTCTTCTGAATTCTTTTTCTCAGTATTAGAAACAAGTGATGGGGGTATTGTAGCGGTCGGATCAAGTCAATCTGATGCAGATGGAACTTTAACATCTGATAATAATGGTGATTCTGATGGATTGATAGTCAAATTTGATGAAAATGGAAATCAATTGTGGGATAAGCAAATAGGTGGATGGTCTACTGAAACTTTTAACTCGGTAGTTGAAACAAGTGATAACGGATTGATCGCTGTGGGGTCAAGTAAATCTACTATAAGTGGAAATTTAACATCTGATAATAACGGAGATAATGATGGGTTGATAGTCAAATTTGATGAGGCTGGAAATAAAGTGTGGGATAAGCAAGTGGGAGGAAGTTTTTCAGATAATTTTAACTCAGTAATTGAAACAAGTGATAGAGGACTTGTAGCAGAGGGTTACAGTGGCTCTAATGGAGATGGAACTTTAACATCGATTAATAACGGGGGTAATGATGGATTGATCGTCAAATTTGATGAAGATGGCAATCAATTGTGGGATAAACAAATCGGCGGGAGTGACTTAGATAATTTTAGCTCAGTAATTGAAACAAGGGATGAAGGGCTTGTAGCAGTAGGATACAGTAAATCTAATGGAGATGGAACTTTAACATCGATTAATAATGGGGCTACAGATGGCTTGGTCGTCAAACTTGATTTTATTGCCCCAACCATAACTGTAGATCAGGCACTAACAGTAGAAGTTGGATCAGATGTTCCAATAATCGATGATTATCTTCAGGTAATGACCATAATTGATAATATAACATTGCTTGAAGATATGGAAATAATAATAGATGATCAAGGTCTTGATATGTCTACAATTGGAGAATATGAAGTTAAGATTATAGCAACTGATGAAGCAGGAAATAAATCTGAGGAGACAATAACAGTAGATGTAGCAGATCTAACAGCTCCAACAATAACTGTAAATGAGGAAATAACAGTAAAAGTCGGATCAGATGCTCCAACAATAGGTGATTATAAAAATGTAATAAACGTAAGTGATAATGTAACAGCAACTGAAGATATAGAAATAATAATAGATGATCAAGGTCTTGATATGTCTACAGCTGGAGAATATGAAGTTAAGGTTATAGCAACTGATGAAGCGGGAAATAAATCAGAAGCAATAGTAATAGTAAATGTAGAAGGATCAATAAATAAAGATTTAGGAATTAGTGTAGATCAGAATTCCACAAATAATAGAATAATACAAAATACAGGATCAGAAAATATGAAGATACTATTGATAGCAGTATTAAATATAATTTTATTAAGTTTAATTAAAATGAGAAATATTAAATAAAGTAAATATTGTAAAAAAGATTAAAAAGAAACTATGTGGATAAAATAAATTCACATATTTTTTTATGTTTAAGTGTATATTTTAACTAAAGTAGAATGAACTTCAGACTTGTTATACATTTGATTTTAAGCCAATACTTAAGTTTGTTTCTTGGTAAATCATTAATTTTATAAAGAGCACCACACTTTCATAATTTATAAGTATCTCTAAATAATATTATTTTAGAAAAATATTATAATATCTTTATTTAATCTTTTTTGTCTTCTTTTCCAAGCAATATAATTGTCTTTATAATAAAAATTTAGATTATAGTTATTTTTAATTAGCTTATTTAATAAAAACATATTTATACTTAAATTATATACTAATATTTTAATCAAATTAATCATTTTTATTTTCTTTTAACAATAAAAAATTGTATTTAAAACAGCAATTATATTATAAATATGCTATAATTTTGTTTAATGTGTTCAAAATTAAAATAAATATCAAATTTTGGTTACTTAAAATAAAAAGATTAGTAAAAATTGGGAGAGATAGTGAGAAAAATAATAAATATAGCAGTAATTGCACATGTAGATGCAGGGAAATCAACTTTAGTTGATGCATTCTTAAATCAATCAAATGTTTTTTCAAAACATCAAGATATATCTGAATTAATAATGGATAGTAATGATTTAGAAAAAGAACGTGGAATAACAATTTATTCAAAAAACTGTTCAATCAAGTATAAAGATATAAAAATCAATATTGTTGATACACCAGGACATGCTGATTTTTCTTCAGAAGTAGAAAGAATTATTAAAACAGTTGATACTGTTGTTTTACTTGTTGATTCACAAGAAGGTGTAATGCCACAAACAAGATTTGTTTTGAAAAAATCTTTAGAGTTAGGTTTAGATCCAATCTTATTAATTAATAAAATTGATAAACCTGAACAAAGAGCAGAAGAAGTAGTAAATGAAGTTTTTGATCTATTCGTTGAATTAGGAGCAACTGACCAGCAGTTAGATTTCCCAGTTTTATATGGAATAGCTAAAAATGGAATAGCTCAAGTGGAATTAGAAGATAAAAAAGAAGATTTAGGTGATTTATTTACAACAATAGTTGATCATGTTCAAAATGAATTAGCACCAGCAGATGCACCACTTCGTATGCAAGTTTCATCACTTGATTATGATAACTATATTGGTAGATTAGGAATTGGTCGTGTAACTCAAGGGACAATTAAAGCAAATTCTCAAATTGTCGTTGTTGATGATCAAGGTGTTGAAAGAAAAGAAAAAATTGCTAAATTATTTATATATGAAGGTTTAAAAAAACAAGAAGTTGAGCAAGCTGAAGTTGGAGAAATAGTAGTTATTGCTGGTATTTCAAATATTTCAATTGGATATAGTCTGTGTGATCCTAATGATATTCAACCACTTGAACCAATTAAAATAGATAAACCAACCTTATCGATGAATTTCTTAGTTAATGATTCACCATTTGCAGGTCAAGTTGGTAAATATGTTACAAGTCGTAATATTAAAGACCGCCTAGATAAAGAATTAGAAATAAATGTTGGATTGCAAGTTGAAACGTTAGCAAATGGATCAGATGGTTATAAAGTTTCAGGGCGTGGAGAACTTCATTTATCAATCTTACTTGAAAATATGCGTAGAGAAGGATACGAAGTAAGTGTTAGTAAGCCTGAAGTTATTTTCCGTAAAGAGGGAGATAAGATTTCTGAACCAATGGAGGACCTAATAGTTGAAATGCCAGAAAAATTATCTAGTGCAGTTATTAATTCATTACAAGAACGTAAAGGACTTATGCAAAATATGACTGTTACTGGTGAATACGTGAGAATTGAATTTTTAATTCCAACTAGAGGTTTACTTGGATACCGTAGTGACTTTATAAATGTTACTAAAGGTGAAGGTGTAATGATTAGAAACTTTGCTGGCTATGACAAGTATAAAGGAACAATTGTTTCAAGAAAAAATGGTGTCTTTATTTCAAATGCAACTGATGAGACAATGGGCTATTCTCTTATGAATATTTCTGAAAGAGGTAGCATATTTGTTGGTCCTGCACAAAAAGTTTACCTTGGTCAAATAGTTGGACTTCATGCAAAAGAAAATGATTTAATTGTCAATGTATGTAAAAATAAAAAAATGACAAATGTACGTAGTAGTGGTCGAGATGATGCGATTAAAGTACCGGTTGCAAGAATATTTACATTAGAAGAAGCATTAGAATTTATTGAAAGTGATGAGCTAGTAGAAGTAACACCAGATTCAATTAGGTTAAGAAAAAAATTCTTAACAGAACAAGAAAGAAAACAACATGGTAAAATAATTTCAAATGACTAATTTCCCTATTTAATGTTATTTGATTTATCTTATATACCTTTAATTCAAATAAAAAAACATGTTTTTAAGTTATTAAAACATGTTTTTTTTATGTCATTGTATAATTTTATCGTAGTGAGGAAAATTAAAAATTAAGGGAAATAATATAAACAAGGGTTAACATTAATAACAGTGAGAGGGTTGAGGTTAATGAGTGTAATTTTAAAACTAACAGAAAGAGACATAAATTCTTTAACAACAACAGAAAAAAGAGTTTATAATTACTTGGTAATCAATGAAGTGAAAACAATAAATAAAAGCATTAGAGAACTCGCTAATGATATTTATGTTTCTGCTTCCACTATAATTAAATTTTTAAAAAAGATTGGTTATAATGGATATTTGGAATATAAATATGATTTATTAAGAAATGATCAACCTGTTATAATAAATCCAAACCAAAAAAATGTAAATCAAATTGAATCACTAGATATTACACAAATAAAAAATAATCTTGATTATCCTCTTTTAAAAAAAGTTGTTGATAAAATGAGAGATAGTAAAATGATTTATGTATTTGCTGTAGGTGTTGAAAGATTTATAGCTCAAGAATTCACAGCTAAATTGCAACTTTTAAATGTTAATTGCTACTATACAAATGATATATATGATATGAGGAATTTATTAAAAAATGAAGATAATAAAAAAATCGTTTTTTATATTTCTAATTTAGAAAATGATTTATTGGAAATATCAAATTTAAATACTAAAATAGAAAGCGTATTAATAACAAGTCAACATAAATCCCCTTTTATGACGAAAAATAACTTTTATGTAAGTAGTAAAATCTCTGGTTGTAATTCTCCGAGTAATAATATAATACAATCTGATGCTCTACTAATAATGAATGTAATATGTAATACTATTTTAGAAATTTTATCGATTTAAATTTGTTGGGTGGGTGGGAAATTACAAATAATATATATTCTCTAAGATTATCCCTAAAACATAAAAAATAAAAGTTCTCTTTTTAGAGAATTTTTTCTATGATTAATAATCTTTTATCGGTCTAAAAATATGGTATAATTTAATTAAAATCAAAACATAGGAGATACATTATATGGAATCAAAGAATAGAGAATTTTTACTTAAAGATGAAAAAGTTAAAAAAGCCTTATTAGTTATGATTGTACCAGCCCTAATAGCTGGTGGAATAAATATGTTGAATGTAATTATGGATACTTTTTTTCTTGGTAATTTTGCAGCGCACCCATTAGATGCTCAAGCGGCAACAGCAACATCAATGGCAGTAATATTATTAATGAATGGTTTTTCTTTTATGATCGGTATTGGTACAGCGGTTACAGCATCTCAACTGCTTGGTGCAGGTAAGAAAGACAAAGTTGAACAATATATGGCAAATAGTTTTGTTGCAGGGTGGATTTTATATATTTTATTATTACTTGTGATGATTCCACTTACTCCATGGATAGTAGAAATATTAACAGGATCTGATAGTGGATTATTTTATACAAATTCAATGGTTTATTTAACAATTATGATTATTGGTTTTCCAACTTTAATTTTCACCCAATTATCTTCTCAAACAATTAGAGCAGAAGGTCAAGCAATGTTGATTGTTAAAGTAAGTATCTTTCAAGTTATTTTAAATGCTATTTTAAACTATGTTTTAATATCTGATACATTTAGTGCGATCAGTTTTTATGGAACTAATTATGAAGCGGCAGGAGCAGCAATAGCGACAATTTCTTCACAAGGTGTGATGGCAATTATACTAATGTCAATATTATTTAGAAAATCAAAAACAAATTATTTTATTAATTTTAAAAGATTGAAATTTGAAAAAGGTTGGTTGATGATTTTTAGAAACGGATTTCCTCAATTTTTAGCTAGTTTATTTTTTGCAATTGGAATTACTATAATATCACTTAGTGCAATTGAAGTTTCTCAAAGTTTAGGTTACACACAAACGCAAACTACGATATTAAGTAATGCAAGTGGGATCACAGTTAAGTTAGTATTAATGGTTTTCTTACTTATTAATGGAGCAATTCAAGGAATTCAAGGTTTCTTTGCTTACCAGTATGGCTCACAAAGATATGATCGTCTGCTTGATGGGATTTCAATAGTTCGCAGGTTGGCTTTTTATACAGGTATTGGAATGTTTATTGTTTTCTTTTTTGGAGCCGAAACAATTGCCAAGATCTTTACAGATGACGAGCAAGTAATTTCTCTAGTTACTTTATCGATGAAATTCTTAGCTATTACAACATTAATATTTCCGACAGCCCATATGTACTTTGGATTGTTTGCAAGCCTTGGTAAACCAAGACTTGCGATGTTATCATCATTTATTAGGGATTTTGTTTTCCTTTCAGGGTTTGCAATTCTTTTCCCAATATTATTTAAAGCACAAGGTGTGATGGTTACAATGCCAATTGCATTGTTTTGTGGTTCATTATTTATAATAATATTAGGTAGCTTGAATATTCGTAAAATGGAAAAAAATTTAAAGGTTATATAAAATAGGAGTTGATGATGAATTCAATAAAAAAATATTTTCAAATTACAGAAAAAAACAGTTCAATCAAAATCGAAGTTATTGCCGGGGTTACAACATTCTTATCGATGATGTATGTCCTTGTTGTTAATCCACTTGTCTTATCTGAAGCTGGAATGGATCAAGGGGCATTATTTACAGTAACAGCAATATCAGCAATGATTGGAACGTTGATCATGGGTCTTTATGCTAAGTACCCTGTAGCTTTAGCTCCAGGAATGGGAATCAATGCCTTTTTTACGTACTCGGTAGTATTAGTTATGGGTTATACGTGGCAAGAGGCTTTGTTAGCAGTTTTTATTTCAGGTCTAATCTTTATGGTCTTATCAGCAACAGGCTTTAGAAAAAAAATAATTGATATAATTCCATTGCCTTTAAAATACGCAACTACTGTTGGTATTGGGATGTTCATTACATTTATTGGTTTACAAAATGCTGGAATAATTGTTGGCAGTGATGCAACTTTAGTAACACTTGGAGACTTGACTTCACCAACAACATTTTTATCCATTATTGGAATATTTATTATGTTTTATTTTGTAGTTAGGAAAAATAATTTAGCTGTTTTTTACGGTTTATTAAGTACAGCTATAATTGGAATTATAATGCAAATAATTGGATTTGATATGGGTGTTGAATTTTCTGGGTCAGTAGTTTCAACTCCACCAAGTATTGAACCTATTTTTGGAGCATTATTTACAGATACTGAAATTTGGCCACTATTAACAGACTTTACTTTTTGGGTAGTTATTTTCTCGTTTTTATTTGTTGATTTCTTTGATACAACTGGAGCATTAATATCGGTTGGTGTAGAAGCTGATTTGATGGATGAAGAAGGAGAACTTAAAGGTTCAGGTAAAGCATTGATGGCTGATGCTACTGCAACAACAATTGGTTCAGTGCTTGGTACAAGTTCAGTTACAACATATGTAGAAAGTTTGGCTGGTATTAAAACAGGTGGTAGAACAGGATTAACAGCTGTTGTAGTTGCCGGTTGTTTCTTTATCGCCCTTTTCTTCTCACCACTATTAGTTTTCTTTACAACATATGTTACAGCCCCAGCATTAATAGTTGTAGGAAGTATGATGTTTATGAGTTTAGGGAAAATTAAATTTGATGATCCGATTGAAAGCATCACAGCATTTGTAACAGTAATGTTTATGGTTTTAACATATTCAATTTCATCAGGAATAGCAGCTGGTTTTATTGTTTATGTATTTTTGAAACTATTTAATAATCAAAGAGAAGATCTTCACCCATTACTTTATGGATTAGCAATATTCTTTTTAATTTATTTCATAGTATAACCTAAAGGAGAAAAAATGAAAACAGAAATTATCTTATCACATACAGAAATTGAGAAAAAGGTTCAAGAAATAGCTAAAGATTTAGATCGTGAATATGATCAAAAAAATCCAGTTGTGATTGGTATTATGAAAGGTGCTTTATACTTTTTAAGTGACTTGACTAAAGAAATGACAATTGATCTGCAAATTGACATTATGAGCTTATCTTCATATGGAAATAGTAATACTAGTAGTGGTGTTGTTAAGATTGTTAAAGATTTAGATATTGATATTAATCAACGACATGTTATTGTTTTAGAAGATATAGTTGATACTGGAAGAACTTTGGCTTATTTAAAGAAATACTTTTTAGATAAAAATGCAGCAAGTGTGAAAACTATTTCAATGTTTAAGAAAAGTGGAGCACAAGATCAGCAAGTAGAAGCAGACTTAGTTGGATTTGAATTGCCAAATTACTTCCTTGTTGGTTATGGGCTTGACTATGCTCAAAATGGAAGAAGTTTCAAAGATATTCATAAAGTATTAGAATTAGATTAAAGCTAATTTTAAAATTCAATAAATGTATTATCCACTAAGATAAATGTGGATAATACTTTTTTAATATAAAAAAAGAGTTATATTTAATTTATTTATGTTCAAGTTTTAAAATAAAATATCTTGATAATAAATAAGAAAAAGTTTATAATGTAAATAAGAGTAAAGTTATATACATAAGAATTTTAAAGGGGAAAAATGACTGTAATAAATAAAAACATAAAAACATTATTAATTTTAATAATCTTTTTTAAACTATTAACACCAATAGGTTTTAGTTTGAAATTAATAGCAAGTGAGCAATCAGACATTCAGAATAAAGGGGTTTGTTCTCAAATAACAGCAAGTGAGGGCTATAATCAAGATCATTGTGTTGATATGCCAATTGTTTTTCAAAATCCATCTTTTGAAGAACCTAGCCTTAATGGAACACTTGGTTATTTGAATCAAAATATAATTCCGGGGTGGAAAACAACTGATCCATCAGGTAAAATAGAAATGTGGACAAATAAAGCATATGCTCAATATGTTGATCCATCTGGATCATTCCCGGATGGAAATCAAGGTGCAGAGATTAATTACAAAGATGCTGCCTCTTTGTACCATGATTTTGATACAGAAGGTGGAGAAATTATTAGTTATTCATTTTACCACGGTGGAAGACAAAAAAATGAAACTATGAAACTAAAGATAGGTGAACCAAAGCCAGATAATCAATTGCAGGATGACTTAAAAAACCCAACTGTTGGAGGTGAAAGTGATACAGTAGAAATAGTTACAACAGGTAAAGGGGATTGGTCAAAAACTTCTGGGACGTACACTATACCAGATGGTCAAAATAGAACAAGAATTGCTTTTTCATCTGTTGATGCAGGTAGTATAGGTAATTTACTTGATCATGTTCATGTTGTAAATACAGCAGTATATGATAATGAACTAATAATAAGTGATTTAGATGGAATAGTGCAAGACGATTTAGAAAATGAAGTTTATTTAGTTGAAAATAATATGTTAAATATTCAAGGTGATTCTACTTCTGATGAGGTTATACATTATACTTTTTCTGATCCAGTTG
>CALDDH010000014.1 GCA_937936465.1 uncultured Mycoplasmatales bacterium
CCGTTACATCAGATCCAGAATAACTATTATTAATTTCTGAATTCATCAATCTTCCAACAAGTCCTCCGGTTGCTGATCCTGAGTTATTTATTATTTCACCTGTTGTATAACTTGTATTAATTACAGTATCATCTTTTGCTATCCCTACCAATCCTCCTGCACTTCCTGAACTTATTATATTAATATTATTAATTCCAACATTATTTAATGTTGCACCTGATGTCGCACCAAACAATCCAACACTTACTTTCGATGTATCATTAATATATAAGTTATTTATCGTATAAGTATTTCCATCAAATGTTCCTGTAAATGGTTTTTCGATTGACCCAATCGGGTCAAATCCATCATTTCCATATATATTTGGGTCTTCAGTCTTAGTACAATCAATATCATTTACTAAGTGATAATCTCCATCAAGTGGACGACCTTTACCGATGTCTTGAAGATCTTGACAAGTAGCTATTTCACTAGGATTACCAGAAACTTCAGTTGTTGTAAAAGTCTGACTTTCTACAATCTGAGCATTCTCATTCTCATTAATTCCATTTGAGTCAATATCATACTCTGTCAATAAATCTACTTTATATTTTGTATTTGAATCAAGATCACTAAATACAACAATTTGATCTGTACCTACACCAATATTTTCAGAACTCATTGTAGTTTGTGTGTCAGAATTACTAATCCTTACTCTACTTGCATAATTTGGATCAACTGCATTATCTTTATCTGTAAAATCAAAATGAACTTCAATACTATTTGAATTTACAACAGTTGGATTTACATCATCTACTGTATGAATGTTTGCTATTGGAACTTGTTTATTTGTTTTAAATGTTTGAACAGCAAGTGGCGATGTTGCATCATTAACTCGATCATGATTTGTATCATATTTGACTTCCATCTTAACTTGATAATTATTATTAGAACTTAATCCATCAAATAATACACTTTGATTTTGTCCAACTGTAATTTCTTGACTAGATTTTACAGCATTATCTTCATATAATACTAGTTTTGGTTTAATTGTTTCACTATTTATTATTGCTGAATTAGGATCAGATAGATCATAATGGACTTCAATGCTACTTTGATTTACTGTACTTTGAGTATTAGTTCCATCTGATGGGTGAATATTTCCTGTTGGTGTTTGTTTATTAGTTACAAATGTTTGAGTTGCAATAGGTTGTGAATTTGCATCATCAACTCCATCATGATTTATATCATATTTGACTTCCATCTTAACTTCATAATTATTATTAGAACTTAATCCATCAAATAATATACTTTGATTTTGTCCAACTGTAATTTCTTTACTAGTTTTTTCAAAATTATCTTCATATAATACTAGTTTTGGTTTAATAGTTTCATTATTTATTATTGCTGAATTAGGATCAGATAGATCATAATGAACTTCTATGCTATTTTCAGTTACCTTACTTTGAGTATCAGTTCCATCTGCTGGGTGAATACTTCCTGTTGGAATCTGTTTATTTGTTCTAAATGATGTACTATCCAATATATAATCAGCTGTATTATCTGCTATTGAATCTAAATCTAAATCAAATTGTGCTGATATTTGAATAACATAAATACTATCAGATAAAAGGTTATCAAATGTATATTTTTGATTTTGACCTAATGTAGCTGTAGTTGATTCTACCAAATCTCCATCTTTATAAATTGCGATTTCTGGTGTATTTAATAATGTTTCGTATTCATCTGTTAGATCATAATGAACTTCAATTTGATTACTAGAAATTGTTGTTGGTTCAATTCCTTCTTGTGTATTATATATATTAACTTTTGGTGGTGCAGGTAATGTTTTAAATTGATTATTAGCTATAACCGTGTTATCATCATTATCCACTTGACCATCATCATTTAAATCATAAGGTGCAAGTAATTCAACGTAATAAGATGTTTCAGGTTCTAATTGATTAAATTCATATTGCTTATCTTCACCTATTTCAATATCAACATATGTATTTAGTTCGTTTTCAGTATCACCTTCTGAGATTATATGTAATTGTGGATTAGTTATTCCATCATTGACAATTGAATGATCCGGGTCAATTAAATCATAATTAATTACCATATAATCATATGATATTTCTGTTCCGCTTTCAGCTGAATATATTTTAGCTGTTGGCATATCTTTACTATTTGATGTTTGTATTTGCATTTTAGCTAGAATATCATTATCATTATCTTTTTCACCATCACCATCAATGTCATACGCACCTGTAATAACAATCGAATAAACTGTATTACCTTTTAATCCATTAAATTGTGAAGACATGTTGTTACCAAAATTATCAGCATTTAAATTTTTTTTTTCGATTAACTGATCATTTTCATAAATTGATATATCTACACTAGATGAATAAAATTCTGATATAGCATTATCTGGATCATCAATATTATATAAAACATTAATTGATGAATATCCTCTTTGAGTTGGGTTAGAATCATCAAGTTGATGAATACTAACTTGTGGTCGTTGCTTATTTGTTTTAACCATTTGTTCATTAATCGAGTAAGGGTATGAATTTTCTGGTTCATTGCCCTGACTTTCGTTATAAGGAACGCTCAAAATAACTTTATATTCAGTATTACTAGTTAAATCATAAATTGTTATTTCTTGATTATCACCTGGAATTATCGCTTGACTATAAACTTGTTTATCATTTTGATAAATTTTTATTTGTGGATAATAATCAATACTACTTAAAGTAGAAACGTCTTCACTTAAACTATAATTAATAGTCATACTACTACTTGATTGAGTTATCTCATTTATTTTCCCTGTAGTACTTTTATTGCTTTTATATTGAATGTGGTATATATGATCAACAACATTATCGATTATATTAATACCATTATTTTGACCTTGTGTAAAACTAAAAATTGATAATACACTTACAAGTGCGGTTATTATTATGAAATTCATTATCCTCCCCAATTTAATTAAACCCTTTATATTTAATTTGTCAAATAAAAGTATACTACAACTTGATGGATTTGACAAGTTATTTATATAAAAAAATTAGATCACTATTAAATAGTAATCTAACTATGATTAAAATATTTAGTCTTAAACTTCACGAGTTTTTTTTAGGCGACGACTTGTGATAATATTTAGTAATAATATTAATAAGATTATTACTAAAATATCAACACCAACTGCTTTTGAATCTTGTAACAATAATTTAACTTGTGCATCTGTGGCATATGTTAATGGTGATAGTTTAGATAATATTTGATATATATTTCCATATGGCAATACCCCAGAAAAAATTAATTGAGATACAATCACAATTGGGATAAACTGCATTACTTGGAACTCACTTTTTGCATATGCACTTATAAACATCCCAAGTGAAATTGCAAATAAAGCAAATAATATATTAACTAAAATTGATAATGGTATATTTGCAAAAACCTCAATTTGTAAGACAGTAATTGTATAAATTTCAATAATAATACTTTGAACAATTGCAATAGAACCATATCCGAGCATGTATCCCCATATAATATCATTTCTTTTTATATTATTACTCAAAGTTCTCTCTAATGTATAGTTTTCTCTTTCACGTAAAAAAGCTATTCCAACTGTTAAGAATGACAAGAACATTATTAAAAACTCCATCACTAACATAATCGTAAAATCAATTGTGCCATAAGAATATTTAATGTTTTCTTGATCAATTATATTTGTATCGGTCTCAATTGAAGAAATTATTTCACTCACCATATACTGATCATATAGTGGGTTTTCTCCTGTTTTTAAAATTTGAATATTAGGAACTTCTAAATCTGGATATTTAATTTGATATTTATTAAGTACCTTAGCCTGATTTTCATCTAAATTATAATCAATTATATCATTAATAGAAATTAAATCTTGACTAATAACTAAACCAATATCAACTTTCTGGTCATAAACATCATCTTCTAAATTGCTACTCGAGTCATAGTCAACTGTTGTTGAATTATTAATGTTAAGATCATAATTTGCTTGGTCGACAAGACCAATTGTAAAGTTTTGATAAGTTGCATTAAATAAAAATGCAATAATTGTAATTAAGAAAATTGGAGCTACTATTAATAAAGCTATTGTTCTTTTATCAGACTTAAGTTCTAAGATGATTCTTTTAGCTATTGCACTTTTAGTTTTCATTATTTGCTCCTTTAATCAATTTAATAACAGAATCTTCTAAATTTTCTTCTTCTGTTTTTTTTAAAATATTAGCAAGTGTATCCTGAATTAATATTTTACCATGGTCTAAGATAATTATTTCATCACAATGCTTAGCCTCATCCATAACATGGGTAGTAATAATCAAAGTTTTTTTGCTATCTCTTAATTGTTTAAATTTTTCCCAAATAAGTCTTTTATATATTGGATCTATTCCAACTGTTGGCTCATCTAAAAACAAGTATGATTGACTTCCTAATAAAGTAATAATTAATGATAATTTCCTTTTCATTCCCCCAGAATATTTATCAACTAACATATCAATCTCTTTGTCTAAACCAATATCTTTAAACATCTTTTCTATTTCTTCATTTGTTAGTTTTATTTTTTTAAGCGAAGCAAAATATTTTAAGTTATTTTTAGCTGACAAACTTAAATACAAACCATTTTCTTGAGGCATCATTGAAACATCATTATATATATCTCGACTTTTAATTGTTTTATCATCAATTGTTACATCTCCAGAATCTGCTTTTTTTAAACCAGTTATACAACTTATAAGCGTTGTCTTACCACTACCACTTGGTGCAATTATTCCAGTTATTTTATTGGATTGAATATTTAAGTTTAAATCATCAAAAATAACTTTTTCACCATATTTTACATTTAATTTTTCTATTTTTATCATCTTGCTCCTTCTTATATATTTTAACATATTTAAAATAATTAAATAGCTTATTTAAACTTGATAATGCCTTGCTTAAAATTGGTATTTATTTAGTTAATAAGATAGCTATTAATCACATGACCTTGCCAATTATTTGATAAAATTATTATATTTTGTTACACTTCAAGTGTAATTAAGAATTAAACAAAAGGCGCCTTGGAATGAAAGACAAAGAAAAAAATAAGTTTCTTAATTAAAATATACTAATAGCAATAAAATAAGCCCTTTTAAAAGGCTTTTAATTTATATATTTATTCCCAATCTATTGTAATTATAATACTTTGAAGTGCTTTAACTAGTTCCAACTACATCAGCAGCCTTTTATTAGCATTAAATTTATAAATAACATGTATATGGTTATCAGATTGTTACTTTTAAATGTATATATCTAAGTGATGATTTTGAAATTTTTCACATTTAAACTTTTATTTAAACGACCGCTTTTGTATACATGAACTCTGATAGGATTTAATTTTTCCTCATGGTCATAATCTATTCCAATATTTTGATTAAAGCACTCTTCATTTTGGCAATAACTTTTATAACTTTGCAAATAATATCCATCTTTTATCGGTAAATCTTTATTACTTAAAAATTTTTCTTTAAAATAATTTGTAACTTGATACAATTTTTTCTTTTTATCAACATCTAATCCAACTGAAGAAGCACTAAAAATATTATTATAAAACTTCATTGTCAAGTTTATATATTCGCTATATGAATCATTATTATAACTAAAAGAACTAATTAATATGTCTTCTTTTAATTCATACTCAATTATTACAAAACATTTGCTTTTATGTTCATTTAAATAACATTCGTTTACTGCTGTAATAATACAATCAGATATATATAATATTCTTTCTCCTTCATTATTAAATCTTCCACTATATGGCACATTAGGATTAGAATAAAATTTAGATTTTTCACTGAAAAATTTTTCATCTGTATCTTTAATAACTCTATAGAATTTATTTTCTTTTCCATTAGTTTGGGTTAATTTGGGAATAAATAAAAAAGGAAGGAATTTTTTTTCAAACATGCTTTTAAAACCTTCAATAGAAAACGACTCACCTTTTATATAATTAAGTAAATTAAATTCACTAAATCTTTTCTTCCATTGCTCTATTGAATTAAATTCATTAATATTTCTTTCAGCTACCAAAGCAAATGTTTTTTCAAATTCTGGACTTTTAATATCTATTCCTTTATAAATCCACTTTCTTAAAGACTCATTTTTTTTCATATTATCCTCTTAAATACTTTAATTTTTTATTTGTATTAATACATTATTTTTATTTAGTATATTGTAATTTTTATATTATATTATATTATATTATTTTTTATTAAAATTTATTATTTATCTTTATTGAGTTGTGACAATCCAGTAAATAATTTATATTAATTAATGTAGCAATAAATAAAAAAGTAATATACACAATTTTTTGCGCATATTACTTTCATATAATGTTTATATAATTATTTGTTTGTTTTTAGTTTGCTTATATATATTTAATTACAAAGCAAGGTAATTTGAGTGTTTAATTGTAATTGTAAAGTTATTATATTTATGGTGATATGTTACTTGTCCAAAAAGACAAACAAATTTCTCTTCACCATTGAAAAAGTTTTTCTTATCTGTATTTAAATTTGATAAGACACGCGCACTAATACTTAGATAGTTAGTTTGATTATTGTAGATAAATGGATAATAATATGTTTTTGTTTTTTTAGCTGATTTATATTCTTTGATTTGCTCTGGATCAATTTTAATAGTTCCATATATATTTAAAAACTTCCCATTAATTCTTTTATCTAATAAATCTAAACTTAAATATGCAACATCTTCTTCACTATGGATTAATCTTTGCTTATTTTTTTTACTATCTGACAATCTTTGAACTTGATTAATAAAAAATTGATTATCATGTTCATTAATACTTTTAACATGTGGATCAGTATAGATATTTCCTTGGTGATAATAATCACAGTCTACTTTATGTTCTTGTTTATCATCTGTTTCAAAATGTTTAATACCTTTATTACTAAAGATCAGTTCTGCCTGATGACAACTTATGCATACGAGTTTATCTTTACTTTGATAGTCGCTTTGATCTTTAAAGCTACTAGCATGGTAATTTTGATCATCTGTTTTTAAGTACCCTTGAGTCATTTGTAATTTCATCCTCTAACTCTTTTCTAATATATTATTATCGTACTTATTTTATATTTTATCAATTTCTTTTTTAGCTTCTGCTAAATAATCATATCCAGTTCTTGCCGATCCACCGACTGCAATTATTTTTAAGTCTTGATTTAAACCTGTTAAAGCCATTGCACTTTTAAGCATTTCAGATAATGAATTTTGATCATTATTTTCTCCACCTGCTGTTGTGATAATAATTACTTTTTTTCCTTCAATCATACCTTTGATACCTGTTGATGTATAACTAAATGTTTTACCTGGAACTGCTAGCGCATCTAAAAATATTCTAACTGTTGACGGACATGAATAATTCCACATTGGCATGTTAATTACAATTTGATCTGAATTTAATACATCTTCTAATAATTTAGCTCTTAGACCAAATTGAACTTGGTCAACTTCAGTTGGATTTTTGAAACCAGATTTATAAAACTGCTCTGATAATTCACATAATCCAAGGGAAAACAAATTAACCTCTTGTACTTCACTTTCATTTTTAGTTAAATAATAATTTGCAAGTTTTGTTCCAAAAGATTCAGGACCCATCGGCGAACCATTTATATGTAATGTTTTCATTTTTCTCCTATTTTATTTTATATTTATTATTATACCATTATACTGAATATTATATAATTTATCTATTAATAATTTTATCTATATTCATCTATTATGAAAATTAATATTAAAAGTGATATCTTATTATAATTATTTATTTAAAAGAAAATTATTAAAAAAAAATCTAATATTTAGATTTCTTCTTTAATTTTATACTTATTTAACTAAATGCTCCATTACTTGATCATAATTTGGCTCATCAGTCATTTCTTCTAAAATATTTACATATTCAACTATTCCATCTGAATTAATAATTATATTTCCACGTGCTAATAACTTCAATTGATCAACTAAAACTCCATATTTATTTGCAAACTCACGATCTTGATAATCTGATGTTGTTTTGATTGATTCAATTCTATTAGCTGAGCAATATCTATCTAGTGCAAATGGCAGATCAAGTGAAATAGTTATAATCTCAATGCCCTCTGATAATTCTGATGCACGCTTATTAAATGCTGTAGTTTGCATTTGACATACACCTGTATCAATTGAAGGGAAAATTGACAGTAAAACTTTCTTACCTTTATAATCACTTAATTTAATTGGATTCATTGAACCATCAACAACAGTAAAATCAGGTGCTAAGTCACCTACTTGAATTAACTTACCAACTAGTGTTACTTCATTACCTTTAAATTTAATCATAGTAATCTCCTTTTATATTTATTTTTTGATTATCTTAATTATAACATATATAAATAAGATTACTATTTATTAAAGTCTATTTTGATACTTAAAACATAAAATTTATAAAAGTTCTGCATATTGTACATAAACAATAGTAAACTAATTAATTCAGATAATCATTTATTAATTAGTTTATGTTATACTCTTTTGTTTATTTTTTTGCTAATATTTTTACTTGTGTAAATGAATAATTGACTTTCTCCAATTCATCAATTAATTCATTGTAGTAAAAACTGTTGTTTAAATTTAATTTTTCATTGTGTGCATATACTATCAAAGTGTATGTATGATCTTTATCAGGTGGCGTTGGTCCACCATAATTGGATATTATTCTTGAATCTGTTAAATTTGTACATGGCCCAGCAAATGAATTTATTCCCCCTAAGTAAACCTTATTGCTCTCAAGTAAATTTTCAGGAATTAAACACTGGTTATCTTTTACTTCATAATTTGCAACTAACCAATGCACCCAAGAAAACTGAACAACAGGATTAGAATCATAATCAATTAAAATCCATGATATAAAATTATACTCTTTGTCAATTTCCTGAACTAGAAATGGAAAATTTATATATGGTATACCATCAATCTTTTGGTCTTCATTAGCATATTTACTATACTTATCACATAAGTATCTATCTGTATATATATCTTTACTTAATTTAATAATCATTTATCCCCCTTCATATTTTTATTTTATCAAGGATGATAATATATTGTTTGATGATTTGAAAAAATGCTTTTCTATTTTTGAAAATAAGCATTATAATAAAGTTATTTTCTTAATATTTATTATATACAAAAAAATTAATTTGCAGATCTTTAATAAGTTTAATATCAATCAGATCTTTATTGAGTGTATCAAAATTAAAAGTATATCCTCCCCCTTCATTTTGCCTAACCATTTTACAGATAGCAACAGATTGAGTAAGATAATTATCAATTTTAATATTTTTGTTTTCTAATTTTTTAGTTATCGGACAGCCAATTGCATTTGCTGATATTACTTTACTTGCTGAACCTTTTTTTCTAATAAAATATATATCTTTTTGTTTGACTAAGCTTTTACTATTAAATTTAATCTCACTTTCATAATCAGATGAGACAATAATCTTATCTAAGATACCTGACTTATAGTCTTCAATTAAATCTTTGCAATTCATATATTTATATTTATAACCATTTTCCAAATTAATTTTATCTTCAATTAAGTTTTCATCTATTCCGATTACTTTATTTTCTCGATGAACAATTTTTTGCATTTGCTTTAATGGTCCTTGTATTTGATCAAGTATTTGATACCCCTCATCACTTAATAAATACTCGCTACTTTTTATATAAAGCTGAATTTTAAGTTTTTTTTCATAGTATGTGATCATTTTCGAAACTTTGGAAATACTACAATATATTTTACCTGATAATTCTGATATAGTTTTAGATCTTTTCATATTATACAACAATATATATAACTCTTCATAATCCAGCCTGGCCACAATACACTCCTTCTATTAATCTATTTTTTTAATAATATTATAACTAAAATAATTATATTTACAATGAAATACATTGTTTCCATTGTATTAAAATGGCTAGGTGATCTTATTTTTTCCATTGCAAGTGGCCTCACTAGTCCGACACCAATTCCAAAAAAGATTAAACCAATTGCAATTGATATTAAACTATTTAGTGCTATAAATATAATTCCGAATAAAATTAATAATAATGAAATAGTAACTTTGAAAAGATATGTTTTATTGATTTTTAAATAATATTTAGATGAAACAAAACCTGCTAACGTATACATAGAAAGTATTAATACAAATATTATTGGGCTGATATTTTTCTCTAGTAGTAAAAATGGGATAACTGCAATAAATAAAGTAAGAACTATCCCTCTTGAAAGACCATAATAGATGATCGGCAGATAATTCTTTGATAGATCACTACTTTCTTTTTTGGCTTCAATCTTAACGCTATATTGATCTCTATTTCTAATAGTTATCCAGATGATTAAAAGGGCTCCTAGTAATGATAATATAAAGGGAAATACTATATTAATGCTATATACTATACCACCGATGATCGCTGATATTAATAAACTTAAAAACATATAAGAATTAGTCGAAGCTTGCACATGCATGCGTATTTTACCTTGATATTTTTGATTGATCATCAACGTATCGACACCAATTTGCAGTGAATAACTTAAACTTAGTAATATTTGACCAATAATTAAAAAGATAATATTATTATTTAAAAAGATAAAGCATAATAATCCAATGATTTTAAATAATTCAGATGCATATACTTTTTTTTTCAAATTAGTAAAATTGGTTATTTTATTTTTAAATATTAAGAATATAAAACTAGTTAAACTATAAACTAGTATTAAAAAGATAATTTCTTTAAATTTATAACCTAAATTACTAAAGAACAATACTAATAGTGGCAAGTGGAAATATGCCCGACTTAAGATCCGATAATACTTTATATACTTTTCAGTATTCATATTGATAGCCTTTTTGATCTAAGGTCTTTAAAATATCTACTATTTTTATATCTCCTTCACGGATTAAAATTATTTTATTATTTTCTATTTTAATAATCGTGCTTGATTGCGTATTATCATTTTGAACATCTTCAATATAATATGATAATTTACCGTGCATTTGATTAATTAACATATGCTCTGTTACTAACTGCGTATCTGCTGTTCCAGAAATATTAGCTGAAGTTATAGCAACAGGTGAATTTAAGTATTTAACAACTCTTCGCCAATTAGGATTTCTAACGCTCCCAAAAGCAATGCTATTTGATCCATTTAATATTAAATCAAACTTACTTGTATTTTTATTCAATATTATATTAAGCGGACCTGGCAAGTAGTTATTAATAATTACTTTTAAAATATCCCTATTATAATCTTTTGCATACTTATATATTACACTTGGATCATAGAAAAATAAAGATAGTGGTTTATCAAAGCTTCTATGCTTATATTCAAATACCCTTTTGATTGCTTCCTGATTAAATGGGTCACATAAAAAATTATAATTTGTATCGGTTGGAATAGCTATTGGTTTACCATTTTCAAAATCTGATTTAAGTTGCTTTAATACATTTTTATTAATACTTAATTTTTTCATTATTCTCCTCATTTATGATATATAATTTTTTTATTTTCTCATTATCTAAATTAAGATATTTATTGACATTTCTATAAAAAGATACAAAATCATCACTGTTATAATAATCTTTAATTATTTCTTTGGAAGATAAGGGGTTAAGTGGCATTTCATATTCTAACCCCTTAACAAAACTATATAAGCCCTTACTTTTAATTTCTGCATTTTGATGAATACCCGAAGTGTGTTTATTATAACCCTCACCAATTAAAACACTATTAAAGCCAGTAGATATATTATAAATTGTACTAAGTTCTTTAAGTGTCTTAATTAAATTATCAATATTATAATTAGATTGATATTTTTGATTTGAAATTAGCATCATTTGCTCTAGCGCAACGTTACCTGCCCTTTCACCAATACCTAAAAAACACCCTTCAACCTTTTTAATTCCAGCTTCAATTGCAAATATTGTATTTGCAGTAGCTAACCCTAAATCGTTATGACAATGAACCCCAAATTGTTGTTTAGGGTAATTATCTATATACCATTTTACAAGCTCAAAGATTTCACCAGGCAGCATTTGTCCCTTTGTATCTGCTAGAATAATATAATCAAAATTTTGATGATTTATATCTAATATAATTTTCATAAACTCTTGCGCATCATGTAATGAAACAGAAGTTACATCTTCTAATATAATTTGAATTGAATTATATAAACTTTTGAAATTAGATTCACATAGTTGATTTATTTTTTGACAATACTCTAACCGATTAGAATTGATCTTATATTGAAAATGAATTTTAGAAAATGGAAATAATATTTTTATATTAACACACTTTTTATTAGTAATTTTATCAAGAAATTTAATATATTTATCAGTTAAGATCACAAGCAAAGTAATTGTTTTATTAATTTTATTTACTTGGATATAATCAATACATTCATTTAGAAAATTAAGGTCACTTATGTCATCTAGCATCCTAAACTCTATGCTATTAACTTCTGTATTCATCAGTATTTTAAATATTTCCTGTTGTTTATTATAAGTTTTAGGAATATTTAATTGTTGCATCCCATCACGTAATGACAGGTCCTCAATTTTAATCATTATATGCCCCTATCAAACTCTATTTAATATAATTATTATAGCAAAAATCAGGCAATCATCTTTTTCTTGAATGGAAAGTCTCTTTTCTATTTTAGAAAAAAGTTTAATTAATTATTAGATTAAATTGATGTTAGTTAGATTAATTTAAAGTGAAAGTTTAAAAAAACATAAATCTTAGATTAAAAGATTTATGTTTTTTATTAAGTTATAATATTTAATTAAATGTTTCCTGTTCAATCAAATTATATATTTGTAATTTGAAATCTTCTTTAGATATTTCATTTTTTATAAATAAAATTTGATAATCAACTAATAATTGATCATCAACAATATAATAATCTAATACATTTAATAAAATTTCAAATAAACCTAAGCTTGTTCTTTTATTACCATCATAGAATACATGACACCTTTGAAGTGAAATATATACTTCAACAATAAATTCTAAAGTACTATTATAATAATTCTTTTTAGAAATAATTGCTTCAAATGTTCCTAAATCTTTGAATTCACCTGACTAAAGACCTGAATTTTGTTTGTTTATTTGTTTAGCTTTTATTACCAATTCATTTATTAAGTTTTGCATTTTCTTTGGCCTCTTCTAATTGCTTTAATCTTAATTCTTTATTAACTATATAATTTCCTTTGTCATATTCTTCTAAATTTTTATATGCTATTTTAACTTTAGACGATGCATTTATTATATCTCTTTGTTTTATTTTAGTTAAATCCATTTTTTCCTTTCTGATAACTTAAATTTTATATTAATATTATATCCTGATATAAAGTTTATATTTTGTAGTTACATTATTTAGGAAATATCAAAATCAAATGATAATATATTTCTTGTTAACTGATTATTTGGATGTGATAAATAATTTTTTTCATTTGATTTTTCATTTTTTAAAATAATTTTTGCTAATTGGTTAAGTATATCAAACTCAAGAGTGCTTTCATATTTGTTTTTCAATAAATTTAATTTTATATTGTCATCAAAATTAAATCTATCAAAATTAAGGTTAAATGGTAGTTTTAAAATTCCCATCGCTTCATTAAATTTTATATATATTTCTTTGACTTCTAAAACACTTATTTCTTTTTCTCCTTTAATACTGGAAATTTCATTACTTACTTTTTGAAGTGTATCTTTTTCTTCACACACTATAAAATTTAAATTTAGTAATTCCTGAATTATATGTTCTGGCATCGTAAATTTATTATTTACCCCTTGTAATCTTGCAACTAAGTCTAAATTATGCCTAAATATTTTGAATACTAATGGTACCGTTAAAATAAATTCTTCAGCAGTTTTTATTTTTGTTACTATATTATTCAAAAAGCTAATATCATCTATCTTTAAAAAATCTATGTCTTGTTTTTTTAATTTACCATTTTTAAACATTTTATAAAAAATAAAATTTTCTTCACTTAATTTTTTTTTTGCACTTGTTTGAATATACAAGTAATGAATATCATGAGATAAAATTATTAATTTTGCATTTGTTTCTTCAAGCTTTTTGTTTATTAATTCAATCACATTATCTTTAAAATTAAAATATGTTTGGATGTCTAAAGTTACAACAGGATCATCAAATATTATAATTTTATTATTCATATCACCTTTATATAATTTAGTTAAAAAAATACCTAGTGCTAATTTATGTTTTTCTCCATCACTAATTTGAGATATCTTTTTATTGTTTATCTTCAATTCAATTCGTTTTTTCCCATTTTGATTTAAAGGTTTTAATACTATTTTTTCTGTAAGCCCCAGACTATTAATATGTTCATTAATTTGTAATATATCATTCTCAATTAATAAATTATATTTAACATCTATGCTGTCTTTTAAATCCCTTATTTTTTCTACATTTATTTTATTTTCTATTTTATAGTTAATATATGTTTCAAGTTGAGATATTGTATGATATTTTATTAGTTCTTTATCTAATGTTATTAATGAATTATCTTCTAATTCAAATTTTATTTTTGTTATTTTTTTTTCATCATACACTTTTTCAATTTTCTCTATATTATTTAATATCACTTTTAATTCAATTGATAATTGATTTAATGATTCTAATTCTTTAGTTAATCCTAATTTTAAATTCTTATAATTTTCCTGATTTGTTACTAATTCTATATTGTTAATAACATATCTTATATCATTTTTTATTTTTTCTAATGCAATTATTGATTTATCTTTATAATATTTTTTAATTTGAATATATTTTTCTCCAAGTTTTCCATTACAAAATAAACATTCATGTTTATTTTCATGTATTTCTATTCCTGTTTTTTTCCATTCTTCAACATTGTTTTTTTCTAACTTATAATTACTAATTTTTTTTATTTCACCTATTAAATTATTATATATTTCAATTCTATTATTAAAATCATGTATTTCATTTATAAATTTTCTTATTTTCTTGTTGTTCAATTCTTTTATAAAATTTTGTATAATATTATTGTTTTTTAATTTTTCAATCTCTTGTTCAAATTGTTTATCTGTTTTTATTGAACAACTATTTTTTTGATTAATAATATATTGTTCAAAAAATTTAGATGATATTACTTGATATTGTTTTTTTACTATTATATTTTTATCAATGTAATTTATAATGTCTTTGTCTATATGTTGACTTAATATATTTACATATTTATTGTCAAATTCAACTTTACTAGTTTGTTTCTTTTCTCCTTCAATTTTTTCTAATTTTTTCCTTAGTACAATTGTATCTTCATCAATTACTAATAAATTTGTAAGTTGTTCTGTTGTTGATGCTGTTATTTGTTCACCATCTTCAGTTGTTATATAAATATGTTTATTTATAAAGTCATTATTAAATGCAATCACTTCATAATCCTCTTTATATAATGTGCTTGATAAATTAGTTTTTCCAACTCCATTCTTACCATATATAAAGTATACTTTTTTATCTGCTTCTAATTTCAATTCATCATCATATTGATTAATATATTTCATATTCACCCCAATTTTAATTTACAAAACAATACTCACTTGTTTTACTTTATTATATCACAACAAATATAATCAATTATATCTCTTTAAAATAATTTATCCAGAAAACAAACAAAAAAAGAATACTTAAATCTTTAAATTAAAGAGTTAAATATTCTTTTTGTATTTAATGGTAGCGGCAGAGGGGATCGAACCCCCGACCTTACGGGTATGAACCGTATGCTCTAGCCAGCTGAGCTACACCGCCATATATTATTAAAATGGTCGGGAAGACAGGATTCGAACCTGCGACCCCTTGGTCCCAAACCAAGTGCTCTACCAAGCTGAGCCACTTCCCGATTTTAATGTTGGCGCGCCCGATAGGAGTCGAACCTACAACCCCTTGATCCGTAGTCAAGTACTCTATCCAATTGAGCTACGGGCGCAAAGTTAATCGTATTTTTTAAAAAATACTACAACAAGTATGATATCATAATTATTTGATTATGTCAATATTGATCATCCATTTAATCAATCATTTTTAACTTGTTATTAATTTTGTTTTATGCTATAATAACAAGGTAGGAATGGAGCAGTACTCAAGTTGGCTGAAGAGGTGCCCCTGCTAAGGGTATAGGTCGGGTAACCGGCGCGAGGGTTCAAATCCCTCCTGCTCCGCCATGTAATTTAAAAAGAACTTTTAAGCATTAATTTGTTTAAGAGTTCTTTTTTATTACTTATTAATTACTAAAGTTTATTAAGTAGTAATTTTAAGTATTTAAGTAGCTAATTTTAAATGTTTTACTATCACAATGACATAAAGCTAATCATTAAGATTACGACATTAAAATTTAGGATAAAAAAAGAAAACTATTTGACTAGTTTTCATTTTCATTTAAATATTTATTATTCGATAATTTCTGTAACTGATCCAGCTCCAACTGTTCTTCCACCTTCACGGATTGAGAATTTAGTTCCTAGTTCAACAGCGATTGGCGCAATTAAGTTTAGCGTCATTGTTGTATTATCTCCAGGCATAATCATCTCAGTTCCTTCTGGTAATTCAATTGATCCTGTAACATCAGTAGTTCTAAAGTAGAATTGTGGACGATAGTTGTTAAAGAACGGTGTATGACGCCCTCCTTCTTCTTTAGATAAAACATAAACTTCTGCTTTAAGTACTTTATGAGGTGTAATAGTTCCTGGCTCTGATAAAACTTGTCCTCTATCAATTCCTTCTCTATCAACTCCACGTAGTAAACAACCTACGTTGTCTCCAGCTTCAGCATAGTCAAGTAATTTACGGAACATTTCAATTCCAGTAACTGTAGTTGTTGAAGTTTCTTCTTTAATTCCAACAATTTCAATTTCTTTATTTATTTCTAATTTTCCTCTTTCTACTCTACCTGTTGCAACTGTTCCACGACCTGTAATTGAAAATACATCTTCAACTGGCATCATGAATGGTTTATCAATATCTCTTTTTGGTGCTTCAATGTAATCATCAACCGCTTGCATTAATTCAAAGATTTTTTCTTCATAAGCTGCTTCACCTTCTAATGCTTTCAAAGCCGATCCAGCGATTACAGGAATATCATCACCTGGGAATCCATACTCAGTTAATAATTCACGAACTTCCATTTCTACTAATTCAATTAATTCTTCGTCTTCTACCATATCTACTTTGTTTAAGAAAACAACGAATTTAGGAACTCCAACTTGTCTAGACAATAAAATGTGTTCTCTTGTCTGAGGCATTGGTCCATCAGTTGCTGCAACTACTAAAATTGCACCATCCATTTGCGCCGCACCTGTAATCATGTTTTTTACATAATCAGCATGTCCTGGACAGTCAACGTGTGCATAATGACGTTTTTCAGTTTCATACTCAACGTGAGCAGTTGAAATTGTAATTCCTCTTTCTTTTTCTTCTGGAGCACTATCAATTGATGCATAATCTTGTGCCTCTGCATTTCCACCTTTTGATAATACTGTAGTTATTGCTGCAGTTAATGTTGTTTTACCATGGTCAACGTGACCTAAAGTTCCAACGTTAACATGTTCTTTCGAACGATCAAATTTTTCCTTTGCCATATTTCCTCCTATTTATTAAATGAAATTATTAATATTTCCATTTATATTTTACTAAATTTTTTTATATAATACAACTATTTATCCACGATTTTGTGTGATAATTCCTTCAGCTATATTATTTGGACAATCTTCATAATGATCCATTGTCATTGTATATGTTGCTCTACCTTGTGTATAAGTACGTAAATCAGTTGCATATCCAAACATTTCTGATAATGGAACCATTGCACGAATTACTAATGCGTTCCCTCTATTTTCTTGCCCTTCAATACGTCCACGACGAGATGAAATATCTCCCATAACGTCACCCATGTACTCATCTGGTGTTGTAACATCAACTTGCATAATCGGTTCAAGTAATACTGGTTTACATATTTTGTATGCTTCTTTCATTGCAAGTGATGCTGCAATTGTATATGCTTGCTCTGATGAATCGACATCATGGTATGAACCATCGTAAAGTTTTGCTTTAACATCAATTAATGGATAACCTGCAAGTGCTCCGGTTGCCATCGCTTGAATTAATCCTTTTTCAATTGAATTAATATACTCTCTTGGAACTACTCCTCCAACGATTGCATCTTCAAATTCAAATCCTTCTCCAGCTTCACGAGGTGAAAACTCTACCCAAACATGTCCATATTGTCCACGTCCACCTGATTGTTTAATGTATTTACCTTCAGCTTGTCCGCTTGTTTTAAATGACTCACGATATGATACTTGTGGTGCACCAACATTTGCTCCAACTTTAAATTCTCTTTTCATTCTATCAACAATAACATCTAAATGAAGTTCACCCATACCAGCGATAATTGTTTGGTTAGTTTCAAAGTCTGTATATGTTTTAAATGTTGGATCCTCTTCAGCTAGCTTAGATAGTGCGATTCCCATTTTATCTTGATCTGCTTTTGTTTTAGGCTCAATTGCTACAGAAATAACTGGATCTGGAAATTCCATTGATTCTAAAATAATACTTGATTTTTCTGGGCATAATGTATCCCCAGTTGTTGTATCCTTAAGTCCGACTGCAGCTGCAATATCTCCTGAATAAACTGTTGAAATTTCTTCACGAGAATTGGCATGCATCTGAAGTATACGACCGACTCTTTCTTTTTTGTTCTTTGTTGCATTTAAGACATAAGACCCTGAAGATAATGTTCCTGAGTAAACTCTAAAGAAACTTAATTTTCCAACATATGGATCTGTCATAATTTTAAATGCTAATGCACTAAATTCTTCTTTATCATCTGCTTTTCTTACTGATGTGCTTCCATCTGGTAAAATACCTTCAATGGCAGGCACATCAAGTGGTGATGGTAAATATGCAACTACAGCGTCTAACATTAACTGTACACCTTTATTTTTAAAAGCTGATCCACAAAGTACTGGGAAAAATTCTCCTGTTAACGTAGCTTTACGTATTCCTTCTTTTAATTGAGGAATTGTAACTTCTCCATTTTCTAAATATTCTTCCATTAATTGATCATCATATGAACATACTGAATCAATTAACTTTTCTCGATATGCTTCAGCTTCTGCTATGTATTCTTCAGGAATTTCAGTTTCTTCAATGTTTTCTCCTAAATCATCTTTGTAAAAGTAAGCTTTGTTATGAACAATATCAATTATTGCATTGAAATCTGATTCTTGTCCAATTGGTAATTGAATTGCTTGTGCATCAGCACCAAGACGATCTTCTAATGTTTGCAATGAATATTTGAAATCAGCACCAATTTTATCCATTTTGTTAACGAATACCACACGTGGTACACCGTATGTTGTTGCTTGTCTCCAAACTGTTTCTGTTTGAGGTTCAACTCCACTTTGTGCATCAAGCACTGCAACTGCTCCATCTAAAACTCTTAAAGAACGTTCTACTTCTACTGTAAAATCAACATGACCGGGTGTGTCAATAATATTAATACGATTATTTTCCCACTGAGCAGTAGTTGCTGCTGAAGTAATTGTAATTCCACGTTCTTGCTCTTGTTCCATCCAGTCCATTTGCGATGCTCCATCATGTGTTTCACCAATTTTATGAACTCGACCTGTATAGTATAATATACGCTCTGTTGTTGTTGTTTTACCAGCATCAATATGCGCCATTATTCCGATATTACGAGTATTTTTTAAACTAAATTCTCTTGCCATTACTCTCCTTTCATTAATATTTATTATCTTTTATAGTGAGCAAATGCTTTGTTAGCTTCAGCCATTCTATGAATATCTTCTTTTTTCTTAACTGATGCACCACTTCCGTTTGCAGCTTCAATAATTTCTTTAGCTAAACGTTGTTCCATTGATTTTTCATTTCTTAATCTTGTATAGTTAACTAACCATCTTAATCCTAATGTTTCTTTTCGATCATTTGCTACTTCCATTGGAATTTGATAATTTGTTCCCCCGATTCTAGTTGATTTAACTTCTAAAATTGGTGTAATATTATCCATTGCTTCAGTAAAAACTTCAAGTGGTTCACGATCGGTTTCTTTTTTAATGATATCAAATGCATCATAGATAATAGTTTCTGCTTTTTGTTTTTTTCCATCTTTCATAATTTTATTTATCAATTTAGTAATTGTTTTTGAATTATAAATTGGATCAGCTAAGACAGCTCTCTTTTCAACTTTTCCTTTACGTGGCATAAGTCCTCCTTTTTTTATTTAGGTTTTTTAGTTCCGTATTTACTACGACTTTGCATTCTTCCATCGACTCCAGCTGTATCTAATGTTCCTCTAACAACTTTATATCTAACTCCCCCAAGGTCTTTAGTACGTCCACCTTTCAACAACACAACAGAGTGTTCTTGTAGATTATGTCCAATCCCTGGGATATACGCTGTAACTTCTAATCCATTTGATAGGCGTACTCTTGCATACTTACGTAATGCTGAGTTTGGCTTACGAGGTGTCATTGTTCCAACACGTGTACAAACACCTCTTCGTTGTGGTGAATTTAATGTTGTATATTCACGACTTAATGAATTGTAATTCACACTTAGTGCTGGTGATTTACTTTTTGATTTCTTTGTTTTTCTACCTTTTCTAATTAATTGATTTATAGTAGGCATTTTTCCTCCTTCTCTTACATTATCTCGGGTGTCTTACCACAGGTAGATTATAACAAAAAACTTCTCACAAAGCAAGTTTTTTTGTTTTGAAACTAGTCTTTAAGTACTTAATATTGAAGTTAAAGACAATAATTTTGTTATTTTTACTTTTATAAATTCACAATAAATACAATATATATTATTATTATTAAACTGATAATCAGTGTATTTAATAAAGCAAAAGTTAAATTACTTTGCTGATAATGATTAATAATTAGTTGATAATACTTATTTTTCTTATAAAGAATCATAATTGATATGATCATTAAAATAATTAAAAATCCTACTTTGTAAATTAATAAGAAGTTGAAACTTTCAAAATCTTCAGAAGTATAAATTTTTTGCTCATTATTACTTATAAATTGATCTTTTTGCTCACTACTTACAAAATTAATTATAATTGCTTTATTCTCAAGTGGTTGATCGACAAAGAATGTTTGATATATTTGATCACTACTACCAACAATAAAACTATTTTGTCCTTTATAAACACCTGATATTATAAATTGATCACAATATTCTTCCACATAACCTGGGAATTGATTTGTTATTTCTTGAATTACCTCAAGATCAATAGTTAACTTTATTTCTTGCCCAATTAAATCCTCATAATTATTATAATTATTATTTTCACTAATTAAGTATTGTGCATATATTTCTGGAATTAATACTTTGTTTGTTGTTTGTGGATACTTACCAATGATTATTTCTTCAATCCCATAGTAAAGGTTTGGAGTTTCTAGCCCATCAATCAACTGAGCATTGAAGTTAAAAAGCAAACTAAAAGAAAGGACCTGATTATTACTATATAGCATTTCTTGAATTTGATTAACTGTATATTCACTTATTTGTGATGTGTATTCTAATTCTTGGACATTAACTTTTTGATCTACAATAATATTTGTCTCAATTGGAATTGACAAGCTTTGATCTGCTATTAATTTAAATGTATATTGATATTCAATATTTTCTTGATCAAGTTCGGTTGTTAATTGCTCTAAATTAGTTTGTGCATATCCTAAATTATCATCAAACAAAATTTGATTTCTCTCTAGTTCAATATTATTAAGCATAATGAAATTAATTAAAATAATTAATAGATTAAAAAATAAAACTAATATAAATGTTTTCCGATATTCCACTAATGGAAGTAAAATAATTTTAAGTATTCTGTTCATAAAACAACCATTTCACGTTGATAAATCTTAATTGATGAATCTACTTTAAAGTCATTTAAATGAGAAACTATTATTTGATCACGATTGTCGTGGTTAAGTAGCTTAATAACTTTTTTTTGAGTTTCACTATCTAAATTATTTAGTGGTTCATCCACTAGTAAACAATAGCTTTCTTTTGCCATTCCAAGTGCAATACTCAAAGCTTGTTTTTGTCCACCACTTAACTCACAAATCTTTTTACTTAATTTAATTTCAGGCTTTAAATAATTAAAATAACTCAAAAACTTTTGATAATTAATATTCAGAATATATGCGTTTTGAGAAATATTCATTTGATCAATTAAATTTTGGTCTTGTTGTATATAACTAAAATAATTTTTTGTTAATCGATTAATTTCCTGACCATCAATTAATATTGACCCACTGTAATGTTTATTATATCCATACAGTATTTTCAAAAGTGATGTCTTCCCACTACCATTGGCACCAGTTATCTGAATTTTTTTCCCACTAATTAATAATGAACTATCTTCAATTAATATTTTATCTTTAACAGTTAAATTAAAATTATGTATATTAATTTCCACTAATACCCCTTTCTTTTCTTTAAATTGATTAAATAGTAAAAGCTTAATTCAATGATTGTTACAAAGAGAATTATACTGAAAAAAGTTAATTTATATTCAAGTTGATTAATAATTATTAAGCTAAATAAAATAATGTTTAATAAGATACTTAAAGCAATAATAAATTTAAAGTTTTTCCAAAATGAATATTTATAATATTTATTTATTTCTTGATTTGAATAACCATAAAAACTTAATGTTTTACTGTTCTTTTGTAAATCAGTTAATTGTAATTTATTTAAAATATAAATAATTAACATTGTGATAACAAGACTTAAAAATCCAACAAACATTTTTTTATAAAAAGAAGCTTTTATATATATATAATTATTACTATTTGCTCGCACATAATTATTATCAACTTGAATATATGGATCATACTCATTAATGGCAACAGTTAATTTCTCAATATCTTCTGGCGTGTCCACTTCAATATAAAAACCATCATAATAATATTCTGACTCAGGAATATCATTTTCATCAATATTATAATTTCCATACTCTTTTGCTCTATTAACTACCGATCTAGTAATTTCATCATTATCCATCATCCATGTATTATTATGATTTAATACGGGACTATGTTCATTATAGCCAGCATATATAAATTGTGAATTATAATAATCACTTTGATATATTCCCGATATTTCAAATTGAAGTTCTACTAGTTGATCACTTTGATCTATAACTTGGTATTCAATTGACATCCCAATTAAATCCTCAAGTGTATTTAAATTATATTGCTCGATTAAATATAAACCTAAATATTGATCAACGATAATTTGATTACTATTATCATCTGGAAGTTGACCATAGATTATTTGATCAATACTAGTATATAAATCAATTGGGATATTACTACTAATATCTTTTGGAATAATTAAATTTTCAATTTCATCATATTGTGCAAATATATTTTGTGGCTCAATTGATGAATCTAATTGATAATTTAAATCTGCATAACTAATATTCAAAGGATTTGACTCATCTAACATATACTCTTGATCATTAATTGCAAAGATCATTGAAGATGTCATACCTGTATTTTCAGGAATTGGTTTAACTTTATTTACATACTCTATATTTTTAATTGTTTGCATATTATCATCCGTAAATAAAAATGGCGTTGTCTTTAGCCACTCGGGTGATCCAAGTGGGACAATAAACTCACTGCTAATTGGTGCATAAATAACTGAAGCCGTATCCGAGAATTTCAAGTAACTCTCAGGTCTTTTAAAATAACTAAAAGAAAATGAGATCAGTCCTAAAATAAAAACAAGAAATACAATACTACATACTATTATGAAACTAATTAACAATTGATTGTAAATATTGTTTTTAGTTAACTTTTTATTTTTAACTTTATTAATTTTTAAACTTATTTCTGCTTGAGAATTATCATTTATTTCTGTTTCCAATAACTTTGTTGTTGATGCTTTAATTAATTTTATTTGTTTATCAACTATTTGAATCTCACTATATGTATTTTCTAAAAAAAACTGATCAATATTATGCGATGATATTATTAATTTTTTCTGACAATTAATTAATATCTCAACTAAATTTTTCAATGATTTCTTATCTAAATGATTATCTATCTCATCTAATAGTAAAATATCTGATACTCTTAATAATCCAATTATTATTTGGATTTTTTGTTTTTCCCCACCACTAGCTTGATTAATCATCTTATTACTATTATATAAATCTTCAACATCTAATTTCCTTATTAATTCAAATAAATACTCATTATCTATTTGTTGTACAAAAAAACTTAAGTTATCTGAAAAAGATAAAAATTCTAATAATTGATAATTTTGGGTTACATAATCAACTTTATTATTCAATTGTTCTTTATTTTTAACTATTTGACCATTAACAATAACCTGACCACTAAAATTTTGATCATTAAATGAGATAATATTTAAAAGAGTAGTTTTACCTACTCCATTTTCACCTTTCAATATATAAATCTGATCATTAAATTGATAGTTCAACTTATCAATGATTAAATTATCATCATATTTCTTATTAATATCCTTAATTTCTAAATTCATCTATCCCCCCAATTTTGAATCTATTCCCACTCAGGCAGTTCTAATTGATCATAACAATCTTTAACTATTTGGTAATCTAAATATTCTGAATCTACTTGCTCTTCATTTGGAAAATCTCCTTTAAATCGCAAAGCATCATCATACTGGTCTAATTCACTTACATATTGATTGTAGACTGTCTCATCTGTTTTCATTGGTAATTGATTCTCATTATTGATAATAGATAGGGCATGCGTCTCTTCTTCTGTATTATCATCTAATACATAATAGATTCCAACAGAATAGTTCTGATCAATTTGTGCTTGACATGTATACTTAGTTGAATGATCATTCATAAACTGATCTGCTCCAGTATAAAAAGTTGACTCTTCACTTAACAACCCTAATATTAACCAACCGAGACTAATCCCAACTACAATCGCACTAATTATTACGACAATTTTCTTACTATTCATTTGTATTCTCCTTAATTTTTTATTCTAATTGTCCATAAATATAATTACTTGAGCCATTAACCACTTCCCATTGGCCTTTTGTGCGAAAGTCCTCATAGCTATTATGCCAACTATCATCACAAGATACAGCATCTTTAGCAGACATCTTTGAGTCTTCTGCACCACAAATTTCTCCCCAATGCCCCGCATTGTTTTCATCTACCCACACTTTACCATAACCTGTGTAATTAGTGTCGTCATATAAATCTTCTCGATTTGTTAATTCTCCATATACATAATTAGAACTTCCTGTATGAAAATTATAATAATAATTAACATCTTCTTTCATATTACCTTGCCATGAACCTGATGCTTGTAATCCAATCCCTCCAGTTACAACAAATACAGCAGTTATTAAACTTATTATTAAAAATATTTTCTTCATATATCCTCCTTTTTTATACTTGTATTATAACTCAAAAAAAAAAAAAAAAAACAATTATTTTATAAATTATTTTTTCAATCTAATGGATATAATTCAAAATAAGCTTGAAATGAATCTTGGGCTATATCTCTTGCTTCATAGCTTGCACTTTGTCCGTCTTGAATATAATATGGAAGAGCAACACTTACTGCAACTTCAGGATCATCATAAGGTGCATACCCAATAAATGTTGAATTATAACTTGGATAAACTGTTTTTTCCTCAGGGTCATAATAAAAAGATTCTGATGTACCTGTTTTACCCGTTGGGTTGTATGGTTCACCTTTAAGCGTCCAAGCTGTACCACTTGCATCATTTACTGGCGCTAACAGTAATTCTTGAACATATGCAATGTCCGAATCACTCATGCTTAGTGTATTTAAAACTGTTGATTTTGGCTCCTGAATTATCACACCGGGTTGATTAAATTCACCTGGCTGATTAATTGACTGAACATAATTATACTTCATTCTTTTCCCACCATTGGCAATTGTTGAGATATATTGATTGACTTGTAAATTAGTATATGTGTCATATTGACCAATTGTTAAATCTAAATAAAACCCTGGCGAAAAATCTGTTCCTTGAACACCTGTACTTTCAGCTTCAAAATCAATTCCCGTTGAAGTCCCTAACCCAAACTCACTTAGACCTCGTCTTAATCGAATAAAATCTTCTTCTTGAATATCTAAAGGCTGATTCGGTGTATAGACTGAATCTGCTAAAGATAATGCAACATTCCAAAAATATACATTCGATGATACGGCTATTGCTTCTCTTTCATCAACTGGCCCATAATCGTGAAATGAACTTTTAACAGGTGTTCCTTTAATATACATTGGCTCATCAACGACAACAGTATCACGTTCCCACTTGTCAGCGCCATATGCTGTTAATAATACAGCTGGTTTAACTATTGATCCGGCTTCATATGCTTTTGTAAAATTACCAATTGAATTTTCATATATTTCACCATCAGTTGTTTTTGATTCACCAACAATGGCTAGTATATCACCAGTATTCGGATCACTTAATGTGACAAATATATCATTTAGAAATGAACCTTGATTAATAGCTAAATACCCTGTCACTATTTCTTCAATCTTTTTTTGCAATTCAATATCAATTGTTAATATAACATCATTACCCTCATTACCTTGATCTATTTCTTCCTCATCAATTATATTACCTTCTGCATCAAAAATGAAATTATATTGTTTTGGTTTTCCTCGAAGGATCGATTCCATTTCATATTCAACGTAACTTGTTCCAACTTCTTCATTAAGTGAATATCCTAAAGATGAATAATAATCCCATGTTTCTTCGGTTATTGGGCCAACATTACCAAGAAAACTTCTCAGAGCATCACCTTCAGGGTAGACCCTTTGCCAATCGGTAGTCACATAAAAACCACCTATTTGACCAAACTCAAGCCCTAGTGCATATTGTTCTTCCACCGATAAATTTTCTTTAATTACAACAGAATTACTAGCCGAGGCTTGGTCCATTAATGTTCTGACATATATTGTCTCAATACTATATCCATCAAATAACTGATTAATATCTTGCTGAGTTATATTATCAGAAACTATTGCATAAGCTTCATCTAAAGACATTTCTAAATCATCATATTGTTGCCTTTGACTATCTGTCAAATATTGCTCAAATAATTTATTACGACCATCATCATATTGATCTTCATATTGATTAATATATAATGTTTTTAAATCTGCTTGGTTTATCTCACTAGCATCAACTTTAACAATACTTGTTATTTTTTGTGCTACTTCAAGCTTTTGTTCATTATCCATTATCCCCGAATCAACATACATCAAATTTTCTGTTTGCTTATTACCAACTAGTAAAACTTGATTACGATCATATATTTCACCACGAGGCATCTCCTCTGTAACTGTCACAGAGTTTTGTTTAGAAGCTAAATTAATAAATCCATCACCATGTAAATAAAATATTGTAAATAATTTAATTATCATTATTATAAGTATAATTGATGTAATAACTGTAAATAAATAAATTCTTGAATTTATTTTATTCATAAAATAGCTCCTTTATATTTGAAATATATTTTCCATTTGTTTAGTATATTGACCATTTTCTTTATATACAATTAATGGTTCTTCAACGATCATTTGATTATTACTAGTTCCTTTTTTTGCTTCAACTAAAATAGTATTAGCTGCTTTACCAAGTTTGGGATAAACAAACTGGATTCTTTTAACTGTAAACTGATATTGATTTAATAAAATAATTAATTCATCTAATCTTTGTGGTCTAAATACACAAACAAATAATCCTTGATTATCTAATAATTTTTTACTTTCGATAATAATATCTTCTAATTTGACCTCAATTTCATGTCTAGCTGTTGAAATACGGTCATTAAGATTAATATTTGAAGTCGAATCATATTTAAAGAAAGGTGGATTTACTGTAACAATTTGAAATTTACTTTGACCAATGAGTTTATTTACACCGATTAGATTTTGATTAATAATCTCAATTTGGGATGTTAAATTGTTAATTTCAATGCTTGCTTGTGCTAATTGACATATATCAGTTTGTAATTCAACCGAATATATCTTTAATTGGTTTATTGCTTTTTTTCTTGTTAAAAGCATTGATACAGGCCCATTCCCCCCCACATAAATCAACAATATTTTTTGTATTTTTTTTAATTTTAACAAAGTTACTTAAAAGAACTGAATCAATTGTATACTTACAAAAATTACTGTCCTGCACTATTTTTAAGTTTCCATCTATCGTTAAATCATTTGTAATTTTCATTTCATTCCTTTATTTACCATTTATTAATTTAATCATTAAATTATCAATTTGTAAACTATAATTAATATTGTAATTAGCACGTTTTTCTAATTCGAAAGCAAACTCTAGTAGCTGATATTCTTTTTTTTCATCTAACTGTTTTTCAATTAATCTAAGTAATAGATAATACTTAACTGCATCCAGATTAATTTTATTGATTTTAATCATCGTTGAAATATATTTATCTTCTTTAAGTAAACTATCAATTTCAAATAACTGATTAAAAAAGATCTTATCATTTGTAAATGAATCGTATTCATCAGTTGATATAATTATACTTTTAGCAAATATAGATAACTGATCTTTTTCAAAGTGAAAAATTTGTTGATCATCATAATATATAAGTGCCCTTGATTTAATCGTATCAAGAATATTACTTTGATTGTCTATAAACATCAAATGAATACTTTCTTGATCTTCCTCCAGTAATTTCAATAGTTTATTTTGTAAAATCACACTTAATCTTTGTCCAAATTCAATTACTCCAACTTTAATTTTATTATCAGCTTCTTTATAATTAAAGTAATTAATATAATCTTCTGTACATTCAACAGTATACTTGCCATCAATTAAATTCATTTTCTTGATCTTAACATTATCATAACTGCTGTATTTTTGGATTGAAGCAGATGATGGATTACAATTAGTAAAAATAATTTTAAACATTTTGGTTAACTATTCCATCAACGATTGTATCAACTATTTCATCAATTTCTAAAGTTGCATCAATAACAGTATAACGATCAGAAAAGGTTCTACTTAATTGGATATAGCCTTGATGTACTTGGTTATGAAAATCAAGATTTTTTTGATCAAAACGATTAATTTCTCTTTCATTTTCATCTAAACGTTTCAATGATATTTCAGGTTCAATATTAAGTAAGAATGTTTTATTTGGCAAAAAATTATTGGTAGCAAATTGATTTATACTGAGTACTTGATCATATAAACCAGTTACTATTCCCTGGTATACTAATGATGAATCAACAAAGCGATCACATATAACTATGCAACCTTGCTCTAGATTCGGAATAATCCGTCTTTGTAAGTGCTCATGCCTTGCTGCTGCAAATAATAGGATTTCAGTTTTATCTAATACTTGATTATTTAAAATAACTTCACGAATTTGTTCACTAACTTGGATTCCACCAGGTTCACGCGTTACAATATTTTTATAACCCATTTGTAAAAGTTTATGCGATACTAATTTAGAGACAGTACTTTTTCCACTACCTTCAACACCTTCAATACTAAAGAATTTTTTTTTCATTTATTCACCTTTTAGACTTTTATTATACCTAAAATATTAGATATTTATTTACTATAATTATAACATATTTAAATCTGAAAATAGAAAAGAGTTATTAAATAATTAATAAATTTTAAATAACTTAATCATAATTACTTAATGATTGATTGAGCATTAACTCCACCAACATTATAACTAGGTGTTACTATGTAATATTCTTGATTATCTTTATATGCTGCACCTTTTAGTATACCAATTATTTGAACTCCACCATTTACATATTCATATACTGGAGCTCCTGAATCACCATTTTCTATATATGTATTTTTATAAATAGATTCAAATATCATGAAATCATTATAAATTTTTACATAATTAATAGATATTTTTTTATTACTAATAGCACCATATATAAATGTTGGATGATTTTTTTGAAAAGTTTCTAAAGTTGAGTTTTCTAATATAACAGGTGTCATAAATTTACTATTACCATCATATATATATGGATTTTATTTTGACTGTATGTTTTAATTAGTGCATAATCTTAACCAGGTTCATAAATTTGAAATACAACTTGACCAATAACTTGATTTGTCTTTGCATCTACAATAACGTCTCCTTGATCTACACAATGTCCTGCAGTTACCAAATAATTATCTGGGTAAATTGAATTCTCTATTCCTGATGCATTATATCCCGAAACACATTCACCTTTCGGTGTTGATATTATTTGACCTCCTACATATTTTTCATCAGCATTTATTTTAATTTTATTTATTAATAAAAAAGACATAATTAATATTATAATTGTTATTTTATTCATTTATTTTCATTTTCCTATTCTATTTATATTTTATTATTTAAAAATTAATAAAAATAAAAATGAATCTATAATTATAATAGATTCACTTTAAATATATAATCATTTTTAAATTATTCTACGGTTACAGACTTAGCTAAATTCCTTGGTTTATCGACATCTAATTTCATACTTTGAGCTGTATGAAGTGCAATGTATTGATGAGGAATAATTGCAACTAATGGTAATAAATTATTATTACCTTCATATTCAATTACATACTCATCGCCTTTTGCAGCTGTTTCTTTTGTAGAAATAATATATGTTTCACCTTTTCTTGATTTAACTTCTTCAATGTTTGATCTTGTATGTCCACCAATTTTTGGATCAGTTATAATACCTACTATTATTTTATCTGGATCAATAAGTGAAATTGTTCCATGTTTTAATTCTCCACTAGCAAAAGCATTAACATTAATATATGTAATTTCTTTAATTTTAAGTGCAGCTTCTTGTGATAAGTCATAATCTCTTAAGCGCCCTAAATAAAATACTTCACGATGTTGACTAATTTTTTTAGCAAGGCCTATAAATTTTTCTTTATCAGCAATTATTTTTTCTTGAAAATCTGCAACATTTAATAATTCTTGGAAAATATTATCATTCTTATTAATCATATTAACGAGTAAACTAATTACAGCAATTTGTGAAGTATATGCTTTTGAAGAAGCTACTGATACTTCTACTCCTGCAAATAATTGAAGTGAATAATCAGCATTACGATCCATTTGACTTCCACGAACATTTGTTACTGCTAAAACTGGATATTTATTTAATACTTGATTAAAGACAAGCATTGAATCTGCGGTTTCTCCAGATTGTGATAAGAAGATAAAAAATGCTTCATCTTCAATTAACTTAGTTTCATATCCATATTCAGACGCAACTTTAACTTCAACAGGAATAGAAAGCTCATCTTCAATCATTCTTTTACTTATTAACCCAGCATGGTATGAAGTTCCGCATGCAATAATATATACTTTTTTAGAAGTTTTCATTTTCTCCATTAAGTTCTCATCAAATCCTAATGTTTGATAATTATCAACAATATTTCTTAAAGCTTTTGGTTGCTCTTCAATTTCTTTTTCTAGAAATGTACTATATTCTAACGTTGTCATTTCCTCATATTCCATATCAATAAAAGTAAACTTAATTTCTTTTTCTGACCCTTTTTGATTGTACAATTTAATTTCTTGTCCTTGCTCTGTAATATGAATATGTTCATAATCATCAATTTGATAAAAATTTTGAACTTGATCAATTACAGCACTTGGATCTGATGAAATCGTATAAAAACCATTACCTTTCCCTATTAACATTGGTGATTTATGTTTAATTGCAAATAATTGGTTTTCAAAATCTTCATGATACATAATTATTGCATATGAACCTTCTACAACTTCTTTAAATTTACTAATTGCTTGGTGTATATCTTTAGTTTCTTTGTAAAAATTATTTAAAACATATAGCAATACTTCTGTATCTGTTTCTGATTTAAATAAGTTATTACTACAAAATTTTTCTTTTAATTCTAAATAATTTTCAACCACACCATTATGAACAATTGCCATATCTAAATCACTTGTTAAATGCGGATGAGCATTTTCAATTGCAACGCGTCCATGCGTTGCCCAACGAGTATGACCAATTGATATATCTGCTGTTTCTTTTGTATTGTCAATTAAATCTGCTACTCGTTTGATACTTTTATTAACCTGAAGTTTATGATCTGTAACATAACTTATTCCACAAGAGTCATATCCACGATACTCAAGGCGTCTAAGTCCTTCCAAAACTATTTCATTACCTTTTTTATTCCCAATATACCCAACTATTCCACACATATTTCTCCTTGTTTATTTCATTTTATTAATTCTTTAATAATTGTCAAATCACCAACATATTGATCTTTTTTATTACCACGCATTAAATATTTATCATCACCCTTAGCTAACAATACAATTGTGTCACCTTTTTTAGCAGATTTATATGCACGCTCAATTGCTTTTACTCGATCTTCAATGTATTCAAAGTTAGTAGATTTAATTCCCAAGCTTACTTGCCTTGCTATTTCTTGTGGATCTTCATAGGCTTGATCTTCTTCTGTTAAAATAATATGATGACTGTATTTATCAGCTATTTGACCAAGAATAGGGCGTTTAGTGACATCTCTATCTCCAGCAGATCCAAAGACAGATATTATATTCCCTTGGTTTATCTTCTCAATGTATTCAAATACTTTTTCAAATCCATCTGGTGTATGAGCATAATCAACAATAATATTTAAACCATGATTATTTTCAACTACTTCCATTCTCCCGATAACTTGCTCAATATTTATTGAATACTTTTGAATTTCTACTAATGAATAACCCTTATCTAACACAACTGCAATTGCTCCAAGTAAATTATAAAGATTGAAAAGAGCTTTTAAATTTGTTGTAATTTTAATTTCTTGTCCTTTATAACATAGATCAAAGATTGTTTGATTTGATTCCAATATAATATTTTTAGCCATTACATCTGACTGATTATTGACTCCATATGTAATTGTTTGACTTGGATTTATTTCTTTTAATTGACTAAAGCTTATTTGATCATCACTATTTAAAATAATCTTTCCTGTTGACTTAACTTTTGTAAATAATTTTTTTTTGGCCTCTAAATATGCATCCATTGTCTTATGATAATCTAAATGTTCATGTGTTAAATTAGTCATAATTGCATAGTCAACATCAAGAAAATCAATTCTTCTTTGTTCAAGTCCATGTGACGATACTTCAATTGAGCAACTACTAATATTCTTTTCTTGCATTTTTGCAAATATTTGATTGTATTGATTTGGTAATAATGTTGTATACGGTGATGATATAAATTCTTGGTCATATTTAATCCCAATTGTTCCAATATAACCACTTTTTTCTTTTTTTGATATTAAATCATTGACAATCCACGCTGTTGTTGATTTACCATTAGTTCCTGTAACACCAATTATTTCCATTGTTTTTACAGGGTTGTTATACAGCATTGCCGACTTATGATTAAAATCATATTCAATATCATTCGATTTGATATATGTAATGTTAGCTATCTCTTGATTAATTGGTTTAGTGTGATATATTACTACTGCACCATTTTCAATTGCTTGATTGATATATTCATGTGCATCATAATTATTTCCATCAATTGCAAAAAATAAACCATTCTTTTTTATTTCCCTTGAATCATTAGAAATATTAGTAATTTCTTGTCCATTAATTATCATATATTTAACCTTTCCATGTTATATTATAACAAAAATTGAAATTATATTCTTTTGATTTGTGATATTTTTGGATTTTTCATTAAATTTAATTTTAATCTTTCTAAATGTTCTAAATCTAATATTGAAACAATTAGTATTAATTTAACTTGATTTATTGATTCTTTTTGAGTTAATTTAACTAATCCAACTTTCAATACTGTCAATAGTTGAATAATCTCTGCTAATAAATCTTTTTGATTAATTGCAATTATGATTATTTTACTTTCATATTTAATAACCTTTTGATAATTTAAATTCCACTTTGCTGCTAGTAACTGTGTACTATTTTGGATATTATTACAATTGCTTCGGTGGATTTTCAAAGCAACACCTGTTTGAACTTTTGCAATAATTGGATCACCCAAAATCGGCAGACAACACTTTGCTATCTCAAGTTTAATCCCATCTGATCCTTCAATTATTATATTACTCGTATTATCTTTGACTTGGGCATTTATATATTTAATCTGATTTGGATTATGTGCATTTATTGTTTGAATAGATTTAATAACATCATCAATTTTAATTTTTTTACTTAATAATTGTAAGTAAAAATTCTCTATATTACCAGCACTATATTTATTAAATAAATAATTCATTCGAATGGTATCATCGAGGATATGAATATCAATCTGATTTTTTACAAGTTCACGACTTAATATACTAGTCCCTCGATTAATAATATCAACTTGTTTTTCTTGTGATTGTTGATTTAAATAATGAATTATTTTTCGGCGTGCATGGTTGCTTTTAACAATTTTAAGCCATGACTCATTTGGCCCCGGTGCATTTTTCTTAGTTAATATTTCAACAACATCTAATGAACTTAATTGATGTTTATATGAAACTGCTTGACCATTAACCCTTGCACCAATCATTTTCACTCCAACATCTGTATGAATTTTAAAAGCAAAATCAATGACAGTTGATTCTTTTGGCAGGCTAAAGATTTTTTTATCTGGCGTGTATACATATATAAAATTAATTTTATTCACTTTACCACTTTTAATAATATCTAAATAGTTATCAGCTTTATTCTTATTTTGTTTACCTTCCTTATAATTAACATGAGCTGCTACTCCAAAATCAGCTATTTCATTCATTTGATATGTTCTGATTTGAATTTCAAAGATTTGATCATGCTTATTTAAAATAGAAGTATGAAGTGATTGATATAAATTAGCTTTAGGCTTAGCGATATAATCTTTAAATACGCTAATAATTGGATAATACTCATTATGAAGCTCTGCAAGAACATCATAACATTCTTCCTTAGTATTACATAAAATACGCAATGCTTGCAAGTCATATAAATCTTCAAATGATTTATCTTTTAATTTCATCTTATTATAAATACTATATATACTTTTACTTCTTCCTTTAACTTGATAACCAATTATTTTATCTTTAAGCAAAAGATTAATTTCGATAATCATTTTATTAATAATCTCAATTCTCTCTTCTTTTTTAAGTTCCACTTGCGCAGCAATACTTAAAAATTCTTTTTTATCCAGTATATACAATGATAAATCTTCAAGTTCAGCTTTAACACCATAAATTCCTAACCTGTGCATAAGTGGTGCATAAACATTTTTAGCATAGTTTGCAATCAGCTTAATTTGCTCATTTTGACTGTTCTTATTACTTTTTAATTCAATTAATATAATAATTGATTTAAATAAAATAACATCAATATTTATTGATAATGATATGTAAACCTCTTGATATAAAGCTAAATTAGGATCATCTACAGGAATATTATTTTCAACTTGATTTATTTCATTAATCGAAATAAGCATCGAACTAGACTGTTCACTTAAGTTATGCACATCAACATGATAATAAAGAAATAATAATTCAAATACATTGAAATCAACTCTTAATTTAACTAACTGATCAATTGTCATTTTAATTATATCTTGATCTTCAGTTGAACTTTTTTCAATAAAAAAATTAATTGCTTTTTTATTAGCATCACTGAATTCAGAAAAAAAATAATAATTTTCAAACATCTAATCTCCTTATCAAATCCAAACTTTATCTAAATTATAACATTTAAGTTAAGAGGTTAAGTTATTATTCATTTGAAAGTTTGATATTTAATAATTATAATTTCAATCACTTTAAGATACAGTTACTACTATATATTAATTTTCTTCTTTTTAATGTCAATGAAATATACATCTTTTGTATTTTTAATGAAGTTTTTATAAATATCATTAACCATATTAATCTCTTTTGATTTTGATTTTATATTACTAAAACTAATTTTATCACCCTTATTAATATAACACCTGTTTCTTAAATAAAATTCTGTTAGGAAAATAAAATCATCACTTGCAAGTGCTTCATTATCAAAACTTTTGATTATCCTTTCTTCAATTAAATTAAAATAATTTTTTTCTTCTTCTTTTATAATTGCATAAACAATTGTTGCACTAATTGAATCTCCTTTTTTAAAGATATGCTTAATATTACTATCATTTAATTTTAAATCATATAAAAAAATTAAATTTAATAAAGTAATAGCATAAACATTATGAAATGAACCCACAAAGGTGGGACAAAGAATAAAAAAGATAAACACACATTAATTGACATTCCATTTGATGGGGTGTCATTTTTTGTTTGTGTGCTTGTTGTCTTTCATAATTGTAATATATCATATATTCATCTATAATTTTTTTAGCTCTTTAAAACTTTTACAGTCTTCATATGCCAATTCTCACTTTAAATGTCCAAAAAAAGATTCTATAGGAGCATTATCAGTGCATTTACCTCTATATGGCATCGATTGAATTACATTTAACCTTGATAATAATGATGAATATTTAGGGCTTGTGAAATAAGTACCTTGATCACTATGGATAATAGTTTCATCAGTTAAAAATCCTTTGTTTAATTTTCTTATTGTTTGTAATAGAAAATCAATTCTCAAATTATCACTTAATTCATAGGAAACTATCTTTCCTGTACTTGAATCTTTTACTGCAGACAAATAATATTTTTTGCTTTTACATATCAGATATGTAATATCTGTACATAATACATTATATGCATTAGAATTCTTAAAATTACAATTAACTATATTTTCAAAGGTTTTATGATCATAAGTAACTCCAGGGATTCCTTTATATGGATTTCGTTGTCTAAATTCAGATAGTAAGTTATTTTCTTTCATAATTCTATAAATTCTTTTATGATTTACTGGTTTGATAAATTCCTTTGATTTATTGAGCATCATAGTTATTTGGCGATATCCATTTTTTTTGTATTTGGATTTAGATTTACGAAATTGTCTGTTTTGCATATTAAAAATATAATCTTGAATAAGATTGTTTTCAATTTTTCTTGTTGTTTGGAGGCTTAATTTTTTTTATACAAATAAAATCCTGATATAGATACATTCATATGAGAACACAATAATTTTATTAACTGTGTTCTATTCAAATTTAAATATGAATCATTTGAAATAAAATCATCTATAACAGCAAATTTATTTACCTTCATGCTTGTGTTTGGCAAAAAGGCAGTCAACTTTTTTAACATTTCAATTTCAGCCTCTTGCTCTTTAAGTCTTTTTTCAGCTTGTTTTAATTTGTCTTCTAATTCAGCATTATTATATGCTTGTTTATCACTAAGTTTCTTTCTTCCTCTCTTTTCAGAAGTAAATGCTCCAGCTCCTTTATTCCGATATTTGCTTTTATATCTATAATATAATGAATTTATACGCTTTTTACCAAAATAACTCAAATTAATATCTTCAGTTTCAAATAGGTAAGTAAGATCATACATGGTTTTACAGATTGCTATTTAGATTTTAAATTCAGGTGTAAAACTTATGGATTTTTCTGAAATAAATGTTATATGCTTATTTTTTTTTAATAAATTAAATACTTTGATTGTAAATAAAGACTTTGACATGTTATCTCCTTAAATATATTATAACAAAAGCCAAATCACATTTTGTGATTTAGCTCTTTTATTTAAAATTCTAGTTTATTGGGTACAGTTCATTATGTATATAGTTTTTTAATATTTATAAAATATAGACAAATTAATTTTTTTTGATTTAATTTATTTAATTTTATATATTATCGAATTACAGGAATTATGTTATATAATTAAAATTTATTTTTACTTACTAGAATCAATTGTTAAAGTAGCCTCTGATTCTCCAATTGATTTAAGTTTGGGATTAACAACTTGTCCTTGATCATCAAGCTGAGCAAATTCCCAAATTTCATTTGAAAAGTAAATTCCTATATACCAACTAGGATCTGACAATTCATCATAACTTACAGTATCACAATGCATCGGTTGGCCCGCATTTAAACCAATGAAATTATCATACTCAGAAACTCTATAACTTTCACCATTATCATAACTAATTTGTTGCCTTTCATAAGAATATAATTCAGCTGCAGCATTATAATCAGCAACATAACCAACTAACGTCCCAACTAATTGGGTTCCTCCTACCACATC
>CALDDH010000015.1 GCA_937936465.1 uncultured Mycoplasmatales bacterium
ATGTTAAATCACTTGTTATTACTTCCAGTGGGTTATAATTATCAAATTTTTGTTCAAGTAAATTATCATAATATGAATGTGCTTTTATTTTATTAGCATATGGTTTAAATGATTTGGAATTATATTTTGATTCAATCCCCACCTGCTTCATCTTTCTAAGTATTTGGTGGCGAGATAACTTCACTTTCTTTCCATTTATAGTATATGTATTGTTTATAATATCTTTGCCATGAAACTACATAAAATTGATAAAATAATTAAAAGAGCTGCTATAAAATGTCAAGTAAAAAAACTTCTAATTTTATAGTCATAAGGCTAATTAGCTGTCATAACAAAAAAAAACATTAAACATGTTGATGTACATCTAATGTCTTTATGAAATTTAAAGTAGTGTATTACTAACTTATAACCTCACTTCATAAGGTTTATTATTTTTAAGAACTGAATATGTAATGTTAACTAGTTTACGTGCAACAGCAATAAGTGCAACACGGTGTGCTTTTCCTTTGGAAAGTAACTTTAAGTAATATTCATTTAAAACAGGGTCATGTTGTGAAGCAATAAAAGCAGCATTATAAAAGCACTTCTAAGTTCAGTAGAACCTCGTTTAGAAATTTTATTTTTAGTTCCAATAAAATTACCAGACTCATTGACTGAAGCATCTAAACCAGCATAAGCGACAATCTTATTTGGAGCATCAAATTTATTGATATCACCTATTTCAGAGATAATAACAGCACCAGTGGTAGTTGCGATACGAGGAATAGTTGTAATAGGAGAATCTAACTTCTCCATAATTAAATAAATTTCTTGATCAATTTGCTTAAGTGTTTTAAGGTGTTCAATTAAATCAGTAGTAATAAGTTTAATTAAATACATGTAGCTAGGAGATGATTTAGAAGCAACAGTTAATTTGGCAGTATCTTTAATTTGAATAGCTTTATCTCGAGATAATCTACCTTTGGAATGCTCTTTAAGAATTCTAGTTAAAGTTCTGATATCACAAGTAGCAAAATCATTTGCAGTTTGAAATTCTTTAAGTAAATGTAAAGATGTATTTGAGAAAGTATCAGTAAATATTTTAGAGTATTCAGGGAAAGTTAAATCAAGCAAAGAATGCAATTGAACTTTGAGTTGAGAATTCTTGAAAACATAAGATTGTCTAAACCTAGTAAGTTTTTTTAAATCATCAATATTAGTTGGATTAATAAAAGTATCAGTAGCACCAACAATGATAGCTGTTTTAGCAACTAAGAAATAATCATCACTTGATAGGGATTTGTTAATTGTATAGATAAATTCTTCAAAACCTGAAATATCATTGTTAAATTTAAACGGTTTAATGATTTGGTTAAATTGAAAATCGATGATAGTAGCAAAATTGAATTCTTTTGCAATATCAATACCGATAATATATTGCATAGGTCCTCCAAAGTAATATTTTAAGTATTAGAAGATGACTCTATTCTTTATAATTGTTAACCTTGTTAGATATGCGAAGATTTACACTTCATCCTGCTAATTCAACGAATATTATAAAGTAGAGTTGTCAGCCTTTCAAACGAAAATTTTCATTTCGAGGAGAGATAACTACAACCTCTAGTACTTATTAATATTATATTGCAAAAATACATAAAACAAGTACAAGTTTATTATACAAGGTAAAATGCAAGTCTCTAAGAAAATAGCAATTGAATATAATTCACAAATAGCAACTAATAGTATTGAGCCTTTAAGTGCACATCAAATACTTAAAATAATGAAGTATTTAAATATTGAATCAAATTATCATAAAAAACAAAACAAACAACAAAAACAAACAAAATCAAATGATGGTAGATATGCAGATAATATTTTAAATCGTAAATACAATGCTAATATCAACAATGTAGTTACAAGCGATTTAACTGATGCTTCAACAAGTAGCGCAATGAACTATGTTTGTTTTATAGTTGATTTGTGGAATAAGGAAATAGTAGGAGCTAATATTTCAAACAAACATAATACAAAATGTGTTTTAAATGCGATAGATAGCATGAAAATACCTATAGATAAATATACAATGTTTCATTCAGATAGAGGTGGTGAGTTTGCTTCAGAGATTTTACAAAATAAACTAGATGATTTAAATATACAAATATCAATGTCAAATCCAGGATGTCCTTGTGTTAATGCAATAAGTGAAAATATGTTTAAATTATTAAAGACAGAATGTTTAAAAGATTATTATAAAGATGTAAATGAATTATATGTTGATGTTGATAAATGGATTAAATGGTATAACAATGTGCGTATCCATTCAGGTCTTAATTACAAATCACCATCACAAGTCAGATTAGAACAGGCAATTTACATTCTTATGTAGTTTTTAGTCAAAGTCAAACTTGACAATCCAACAAATTGGTTTAAATGAAAAAACACCACACGAATTTAATTTATCAGCATAGTTTCTTTTTTTATTTTTATAAAATACTGGACATACTCATTAGGTTTATTTGTTTTTGTTTAGAAGTAATATATTGATAATTTAGTATAGATAACAAAAAAATCAGATAAATATATGTATAAATTAAAGAATAATAATTTATTTACATATACAATAAACTTAAATAAAATTTAGTCTAAAGTTTAAGTATATATAAATCTTGAATTTTCAAAATATAATTAATTAGCATTTATATGAAATTTATTTATTAAATAAAATATATATAGTATAATTTAAGTAAGTAATTAAAGGAGAAGAAAATATGGAGAAAGCAATTAATAATATTCGCATGTTATCAATGGATATGATTGAAAAAGCAAATAGTGGACATCCAGGTATTTGTTTAGGAGCAGCACCAATGATTTATATTTTATATCAAAGTCAGATGAAAGTATATGCAAAAAAATCAGACTGGATCAATCGAGATCGTTTTATTTTATCGGCAGGACATGGCTCATCAATGTTATATTCAACTCTTCATTTAGCAGGCTTTGATCTTGAGGTCAGTGATTTACAAAAATTTCGTCAGTTAGGTAGTAAAACTCCAGGACATCCTGAATATAAGCATACGGATGGAATAGATTCAACATCAGGGCCACTTGGGCAAGGATTTGCACAAGCAGTTGGGATGGCAATTTCTGAGAAACATTTAGCTAGTTTATACAATCAAGAAAACTTAAATATATTTGATCATTATACATATGTAATTTGTGGAGATGGTGATCTTCAAGAAGGAATTAGTAGTGAAGCAAGTTCACTTGCAGGTCACTTAAAATTAAATAAATTAATTGTCTTATGGGATAGTAATCAAGTTCAGTTAGATTCAGATGTTAATCAATCAAATACAGAAGATACGCTAGCAAGATATAAATCATATGGTTGGAATACAATTATAGTTGATGCAAATGATGATCCTAAAGCAGTAAGCCAAGCAATTAGTGAAGCTAAAAAAAGTCATAAACCAACAATGATTGAGGTTAAAACAATAATTGGTTATGGTTCTCCTAATAAAGCTGGAACATCTGATTCTCATGGAGCTCCGCTTGGAATTGATGAAATCAAGCAAGTTAAAGATTTTTATAACTGGAAGTATCCAGAGTTTACCGTTTTAAATGAAAGTAAAGATAATATTCAAGCAAATACTATTATCACAGGTGAAAAAGAATATCAATCATGGAATGATAGGCTTGTAGAATACCAAGAACAATATCCAGAAAAGTTTTTAGAAGTAATTAAAATAATTAATGGTGATATTGATTACAATTTAGAAGAAATAAAAATTGAAGATAATCAATTTGAAGCAACAAGAGTTAGTAGTGGAAAAGTTATTAATCATATAAATAATATAATCCCTAATTTAATTGGGGGAAGTGCTGATTTATCTAAATCTAATAATTCATTAATTAAGAACAGTAATATTTTCCAAGTTGATGGTGACGATCAGAAAAATATATATTATGGAGTGCGTGAGTTTGCAATGGCATCAATTACAAATGGAATTATGCTACATGGTGGACTAAAGGCATACTGCTCTACTTTCTTTATTTTTTCTGATTATTTAAAGCCTGCTTTAAGAATGAGTGCATTACAAAAACTAGCAAGTATATATGTTTTAACGCATGATTCAGTTGCTGTTGGAGAAGATGGTCCAACTCATCAACCAATAGAGCAATTGACAGGGTTAAGATCAATCCCCAATGTAAATGTTATGAGGCCATCTGACTTTAATGAAACTCAAATAGCATGGCAGTTAGCTCTGGAAAGTGAAAGTACACCGTATGTTTTAGTGTTATCAAGACAAAACTTAAAAATTGTTACAAATATAAATGGCTTAAAAGAAAAAATGTCTTATGGTGCATATGTTATTAGTGATTGTGAAAATTATCAAAAAATAATTATAGCAACAGGTTCAGAAGTAAGTTTAGCAATTGATGTTCAAGCTAAATTAATTGAAGCTGGGATTCCTACTCGAGTTATATCGATGCCAAGCTTTAATACATTTGATAAACAAAGTGATGAATATAAATCAGTATTATTTGGACATGTTAAATATCAAGATCGTTATTTTATTGAAATGGCAACATGTTTAGAAGGTTATAAATTTGCACAAAATGTAATAAATATCAATACATTTGGAGAAAGTGGTAAACCAGACTCAGTTATTGATCATTTTGGATTTACAGTTGATAAAATAGTTGATCAAATAAACAAATAAGTTAATATAAAAAAAATATTAAATGACTATCAAATAAATATTATATAAGTTATTCAATAAATTAAAAAAGCTAAACCAAATAAAATGGTTTAGCTTTTAGATATCTAAGTATAATATATTTATTTATTTATCATCTTTAATTATGAAAACATCACACAACGAATTTTTCACAATATTTGATGCAGTTGAACCAAGAACACGTTCATTTAAGTGAATCTTTTTATTTGATCCACAAATTATTAAATCAATATTATTATCGGTTGCTAGGTTATGTGTAACAGTGTTTGATACAGTTCTAGCATTAGAGGTCAATATTTCAACATCTTTTTGAATTAATTTAGAATATTTCTCTTTAATCATTGAAAGTTCTACTTCGCTAAAAGTATTAATAACAATAGTCTGAGGAGTATCAAAATTAGATGGAGTATTAACAACATATTCATTTATATGGGCAATGTATAGATTAGCTTGGTGTAAATTAGCAAGCTCAACGGCTTGATCTAATAGTTTGTCCATTAATAAGTCTTTTTGAATAGATACTAAGATATTTTTATACATAAATCTCCTTATTTTAAAATGATTTTTTTAGCTTTTAAGAAAAAGATTACTTGAACTAGTAAAATAATAAGTAATAAAATTCCAAAAATGAATCCTAAAACAATTGCTTCTGATAGTATTAAAATAAATGATAATAGTAACGTTATAACAAAATATATATAAACAAAAATATCTTGTTTTATTTTATCCTTATAATCAATAAGGATAAATGAAGTAACTGATGTTAAGAAAACTAAGATAACTGACCAGATTGATGAGAAGTAAAATTGGTTAATTAAGTTTGTTATCCATGTGTTAATTTGAGAGTTAATAACAGCACCTAAAGTTTCACTAAATAAATTATATAAATCATTTAATATAGGCATGTTTGTAATTAAATAATTTAAAATATTATCAATTTGTAAAACACTGTAAAAGTCAACTAATGTTAAAATATAATTGATTAATAAATATAAAAATAATGATGTAATAATTGTAAGTGTTGTAATTGATAAAATAATAATTAATACAATTTTAATACTATCAATCATTACTAAGTTATATGAAAAATCAAAATCATTAAAGTTTTTATAAATACTATAAACAATTAAAAATAACCCAATAAGCATTAAGATTGTAAATAAAATTAAAATACCTAAAAAATATTGATTGTTAACAATTATATTTGACAAGAAAAAATTTGTTGATAATTTAAAAATATAGAATATATTAATTATAAATAAAAAAACTGATATTAATGAATTAAAAATAATTGCTTTACCTTTTTTAAGTTCAACTTTAATAAATAACTTAATTAATAAATGGATGAAAATTGATACTAAGAAATACAATAATGTAATAATTAATGCTGTTAATAATACAACATTATTTGCATTAGTAAAAATTTCTGAAAATTGATTGAAAAACTCAAATCTCGTTAGTTTATCAAATAAATCACTTAAAAACATTATATTTGATGTTGAAATAAAATAAAACATAAAAAAACTAGAAATAATAATAAATAGTAAGTTAATATTAACTATAATATTTACTTTTTTTAAATACTGCATGTTGCCTCCTTCATTTGTAATCATTATAACAAATTTAGATTAATAAATATATCATATAAGTAAGAAAAACAACTTTAAAACTGATATTATATAATAGTACAGGAGGTTTTAGATGAAGAAAATTGAAGATGTAGGATTGGATTTAAATATTAAATTAGAAAATATTATTCCATATGGTAAGTATATGGCCAAGGTCGATGTTGATAATCTTAAAATAAATAGTAAGAAAAAAGCTAAATTAATATTAGTTACGTCAATTAATCCAACACCAGCTGGAGAAGGGAAATCAACTATTACAATTGGATTGGTAGATAGCATGAATAGTTTAAATAAAAAAACAATTGGTTGTTTAAGAGAGCCTTCACTTGGTCCAGTTTTTGGAATGAAAGGTGGAGCAACTGGTGGTGGCAGGTCTGCTGTTATTCCTCAGGTTGATATAAATTTACACTTCACTGGGGATATGCATGCAATTACAGCTGCTAATAATTTAATTAGTGCCTGTTTAGATAACCATATATTTCAAGGAAATGAATTAGATATTAATCTTAATAAAATAGTATGGAGACGAGTTTTAGATATTAACGATCGTAATTTAAGAAACATTGAAGTTGGTCGAGGAAAAATTGGAGTTAAAATTGAAACTCGTTTTGAAATAACAGTTGTCAGTGAAATAATGTCAATATTATGTTTGGCGCATGATTTTAAAGACTTAGAGCGAAGAGTTAAGAAAATAATAGTGGCATATAGTAATGATAATAATGCAATATATGTTGATGATTTAAATATAGTGGGTAGTGTTTTAGCACTATTAAAAGATGCTTATAATCCTAATTTAGTGCAAACACTAGATGGGAATCCGATGATTATTCATGGAGGGCCATTTGCAAATGTAGCCCATGGTTGCAACTCACTTATTGCAACTAATTTAGGTTTAAAGTTAGCAGATTATGTAATCACAGAAGCTGGTTTTGGAGCTGACCTAGGTGCTGAAAAATTCTTAAATATTAAGAGTAGAGTTGGTAATTTAAAAGTTGATGCAGTAGTTATTACATTTACAATTAGAGCGCTTAAAATGCATGGTAACGTGAGATTAGATCAGATAGATTTACCAAATGTAGATGCAATTAAATTAGGAATAAAAAATTTAGAAAAGCAGATCGAGACAATTAATAAATTTGGGATAAAACCAATTTTAGCAATTAATAAATATGCAACTGATACTTGTAAAGAAATTGATTATCTTGTAAATTATTTTACTGATCAAAAAGTTTTTATAAGTGAGATGTATGAACATGGTGCTAGAGGTGGTATTGACTTAGCAAATGAAATTATCAAGAAGACTGAAGTTCAAAAAAAACAAAAATATTTATATAATTTAGAAGATAAATTGATTGATAAAATAAATAAGGTATGTATGCAAGTTTATGGATCAAATAAACTGCAAATTAATCAAGAAAACTTAGATAAAATAAAACAACTTGAACAATATAAATACCCAATTTGTGTTGCAAAGACAGCGAGTTCATTAACAGACAATCCACATTTACTTGGTCGTCCAACAAATTTCAATTTAACGATTAAAGATATTCAAGTTAAAAATGGTGCAGAATTTATAGTTATTTATTTAGGTGATATAATGACAATGCCAGGTTTGTCTAAAAACCCAAGTGCGCAAGCGATTCAAGTAGAAAATAAAGAAATTAAAAATATTAAATAAATATTAAGATATATTATAAATTCAGTATTTTATTAAAGAAATAAAATAAATATATATATATTTATTACAAAAAAGACTATCAATTAAGATCGTTTTTTATGTACTATAATTAGCTTATTTCTAAAACTTTATTTATTTTAATAATAATACTATCAATTGATTTTGGATCATTAATATCATAATCATTAATATTTAAACGTAATATCTTTGAATGTTTTGTATCAGAAATCCATTCTTGATATCTACTATGCAAATCTAACCAATATTGTTTATCTGTTTGAAGTTCAGAAGTTCTTGCACGCTCTTGGATGCGATCAATTATTTGGTTGATATCACCGTCTAGATAAATTATTATATCTGGAGCTTTAAAAAAGGGTGTTAAGACCATTGCTTCAAATAATTCTTTATAAGTAATCCAATCATCTTCAGACATACTTTGATTATCATAATTCATTTTAGCAAATATTTCTAAATCCTCATATATTGTACGATCCATAATATAACCTTGGCCATATGAGAACATACTTTGCTGGCTTTTGAACCTTTGTGCTAAAAAGAATATTTGCAAATGAAAAGACCACCTAGTAAAATCATCATAATATTTTTTTAAATACGGATTACTATCAACGTTTTCATACATTACTTGAACACCAATATTTTCTCCCAATACTTTTGCTAAACTACTTTTACCAACTCCAACAGTACCAGCAATAGCAATTGTTTTATTTTTAAGCATTCTTCTCCTTTGTCTGAAGCTATATTTATAATAGATAATATAACATATAATGATTAAAATAAATTTATTTATTATTATCATCAGCTCAATTTAGTAAATATGTCAATTATATTAATTATTTATTGAAAAAACAGCAAAAATTTGTTAAAATATCATATAGATTACTTTCATAAAAAAGGAGAGAGCATGATTAAGAGGATTGGTGTTTTAACAAGTGGAGGTGATGCTCCTGGGATGAATGCGGCAATTAGAGCTGTTGTCAGAACGTGTTTTGCACATGAAATTACTGTTTATGGGATTGAAGATGGCTATTATGGTTTGTATCATAATAAAATAAAAGAATTACATAGTTATGATGTTGCAAATAAATTAAATGTTGGTGGAACTTTTTTAGGGTCAGCAAGATTTCCTGAATTTAAAGAATTTGAAGCAAGGCAAGTAGCTGCCCTTCATTTAGAGCAACATAAAATAGAAGCGTTAGTTGTGATTGGTGGAGATGGATCATTTATGGGAGCAAAAAAATTAACTGAAATGGGGTATCCATGTATTGGTATTCCCGGAACAATTGATAATGATACTCCAGGAACAGATTTTACGATTGGTTTTGATACAGCTTTAAATACAATTGTTGAAGCAGTTGATAAACTAAGGGATACTTCATTATCACACCAAAGATGTTCTGTTGTTGAGGTAATGGGGCGAGATGCAGGAGATTTAGCATTGTGGACTGGAATAGCTACAGGTGCTGAGTGGACAATAGTTCCAGAAAAACAATATGATCCAGATCAAATTATTAGTAAAATTATTTCAGATAAACAAAAAGGAAAAAAAAACTTTATAATTGTTGTGGCTGAAGGATTGAAAATAGCTGAAAGTTTAACAAAGAAAATTGAAGAAGAAACAGGAATTGAAACTAGATCAACAATCTTAGGGCATATCCAAAGGGGAGGGTCACCGAGTGCAGCAGATCGCGTATTAGCATCTAAAATGGGTGCTTATGCAGTAGAACTTCTTGTTGAAGGTCATCAAGGAAGATGTATTGGAATTAAGGAAAATAAATTAACACATTTGGATATTATTCAAGCTTTAGAAGAAGAACATCAAATATCTAAAGAAATGTATAGATTAACTAATCAATATTTAAATGTATAACTTAAAATAAGGGAGAATTATGAAAAAAACAAAAGTAATAGCAACGTTAGGTCCAGCTTCAGATACGAAAGACATGATCAAAGCATTAATGTTAAATGGGATGGATGTTGTCCGTTTAAACATGTCTCATGGAACATATGATGAGCAAAAAAATAAGATTGATATTGTTAGAAATTTAAATCAAGAATTAAATAAAAATGTTGCATTGTTATTAGATACAAAAGGACCAGAAGTTAGAACTGGAAAATTTGAAGATGACGTTGTCTTGCAAAAAGGACAAGAAGTTATTATTACAATGGATGAAGTTATTGGAACAACAGAAATGTTTACAGTAAGTTATAAAGGTTTAGTAAATGATATTACAGCAGGTGACACAATCTTACTTGATGATGGATATGTATCAGTTGAAGTATTAGGTGTAAATAATAATCAAATAACATGTAAAGTATTAAATACTGGTAAAATGAAAGACCGTCGTGGAGTAAATGTCCCGGGTGTAACACTAAACTTTGAGTTTATGAGTGAAAAAGACAAAAGTGATATCGAGTGGGCATGTGATAATAATTTAGATTATATCGCAGCATCATTTGTGAGAAATAAAAAAGATCTTGAAGAAATAAAAAGTGTATTAATAAACAAAAATGATAAACATATTCAAATTGTTCCAAAAATTGAAAGTAAAGATGGTGTTGAGAACATCGATGAAATAATTATCAATTCTGATGGAATTATGATAGCTAGAGGTGATTTAGGAGTAGAAATACCACCTGAAGAAGTGCCAGTAATTCAAAAATCAATTATTGAAAAATGTAATAAAAATGGAAAGTTTGTTATAACTGCAACGCAAATGCTTGAATCAATGCAAAGTAATCCAAGACCGACAAGAGCCGAAGTATCAGATGTTTTCAATGCCGTTATGGATGGAACAGATGCTGTTATGTTATCTGGAGAAAGTGCAGCGGGAGAATACCCAGTAGAATCTGTACAAATGCAGTCGCTTATTGCTGAAAGAGCAGAAACTGCTTTTGATTATCAAAGTTATTTATTTACTCAACAAAAATATATTAAAAGAGATGTAACTAATTTGGTTGCTCACTCTACTGTAACAACAGCAGATGCACTTGATGAAGTCAAATTAATTATTGCGATTACTGAAAGTGGAAATACAGCAAGAATAATTTCTCGTCTAAAACCAAAAACACCAATATTAGCTTTAACACATGATCAAAAGATCATTAGGAAATTAGCATTAAATTATGGTGTAACTTCAGTTTATATGGAAAAGACAGATAAAATTGATGATATCTTAAATGATGCTATTCAAATAGCAAAGGATCAAAAGTTTGTTAAAAGTGGAGATGAAGTAGCAATTAGTGCCGGTTCAATTAATCAAAAAGGTAAAACAGATTTAATGAGAATTGTAACAGTTAAATAAAAATTGGAGGTAGCGATGACAAAAACATTAGATAAGCATCCTTTGGTACAACATAAAGTATCTATTTTAAGAAATAAAAATACAAATAATTATATTTTCAGAACAATTGTCAAAGAATTAAGTAGCTTAATGGTTTATGAATTTACAAAAGATTTAGAATTAAGTATAAAAGAAATTCAAACACCTGTTTCTAATTATAATGCACCATTTATTGATGGAAGTAAATTACTTATTGTACCGATTTTAAGAGCAGGACTTGGAATGGTGGAAGGTGTTCAAGAAATGATACCGGATGCATGCGTTGGACATATTGGTTTATACCGAGATGAAAAGACATTACAACCAGTTGAATTTTATTCTAAACTACCAGATGATGCAGATCAAAAAGATGCAATCATCGTTGATCCAATGCTTGCAACTGGTGGTAGTGCAATTGCAGCAATTGATCACTTGCAAAAAAGGGGAATTAAAAACATTAAGTTAGTTTGTTTAATTGGATGCCCTGAGGGAGTTCATGCAATTGAGCAAAAGTTTCCTGAACTTGATTTGTATGTTGCAGTAATTGATAAAAAGTTAAATGATAAAGGATATATAACACCAGGTTTGGGAGATGCAGGAGACCGTATATTCGGTACATAATAAAAGGAGAAAAATGTTTAATTTAAAAACAAAAGATATTGGAATCGATTTAGGAACAGCAAATGTATTAATATATAGTAAAGGAAAAGGAATTATTTTAAATCAACCATCAGTAGTAGCAGTTGATGTTTTAAGTGGAAAAGTTATTGAAGTCGGAGAAGAAGCATACTCAATGATTGGTAGAACATCAGGTAAAGTAGAGCTTATAAGACCACTTAAAGATGGAGTTATTGCTGACTTTGAAATTACAGAGCAGATGATTAATATATTTTTAAATAAATTAAATATTGGTGGATTATTTGCTAAACCAAATATTTTAATATGTTGTCCAACAAATATTACAACTGTTGAAAAAGAAGCAATTAGAAAAGTAGCAGTTAAATGTGGTGCAAGAAATGTCTATATTGAGGAAGAGCCAAAAGTAGCTGCAGTTGGTTCAGGACTTGAGATATTTGATCCAGTTGGTAATATGGTAATTGATATTGGTGGTGGAACAACAGATATTGCAGTTCTTTCATTAGGTGATATTGTTAACAGTGCTTCAGTTAAAATAGCAGGTGATGTTTTAACAAATGATATAATCAAATATATTAAAGATAAGCATCATTTATTAATTGGACAAAGAATGGCTGAGGGAATCAAAAAAGAAATTGGTTGTGCAACAGGTGGTGAAGATGAAACTACAAAAGAAGTAAAAGGTCGTGATTTAATTTCAGGTTTACCAAAAACAATTATCTTATCAGAAGTTGAAATTGAAGATGCCTTAAAACTTTCAATTAATGAAATTGTTTTACAAACAAAAATGGTCTTAGAAAAAACGGAACCTGAATTAGCATCTGATATTATTAATCAAGGAATTGTTTTACTTGGTGGAGGATCTTTAATTAAAAATTTAGATAAGTTATTAGAAAGTGAAATTCAAGTGCCTGTTTATATTGCAGAAGACCCATTAAATGCAGTAGTTCGTGGGACTGGATATTTATTAGAGTTAAATGATGATTCGAGCTCACCAGTTAATTTAGTATAGGAGTAAAGTTGGAAATTCAAATTCCTAAACAATTAGAGAAATATCAAAGTGATATAAACAAAGCAAGTAAATATATTCAAGATAATTCTCAAATTAGTTTAAAGCAAGTTGGTAAAACAAAAAATGAATCATTTTATAAAGAATTATATTTAATTAGTAATCCTTTTTTTAGTGATATTAATATTAATATAAATCATTTTAAGTCTGAAAAAGATGTTTATAAAATGGAACCCTCTGGTTTCATTTTAAAAGCAAGAACAATTCAGGCTTTTTTTGTCTATTCAGCCAGTCCAGACAAGTTAGAATTAAATGAAGATCTCGTAGAGTATGATTTTAAAATGAATATAGAAAAAAATTTAATTGATTTATCAAAGCATTATCAAATTAAAACAAATTTTAGTAATAAAGAATCAATTCTAATTCACGCTAAAAATCCATCTTATTCAGAAACACATGTTCTTGATTTAGAAAAGCTTGATTTAGATACAAATAAGTTTTATAAATATAATGATAAGTATAAACAATATATTGAACTTAAAATTAAAAAAATTAAAAGTCATAAAAAACATTATATTTTTGAAACTACTTTGACTAACTTGTTGAAGAATAAGAATATTGAAATTAACAGTATATTTATCCAGTTTAGTTCAGATGACCACCCAAAAGCTGTTTCAATTAATATTCATAAAACAATTAAGGTTAAAGCTAATAGTTATAAAGTAATTAAAATTGAAATTGAAAAAAAGAAATTTAAGAAAATAAACATGAAAAATACACATATTAATATTGTATTTGATTAAGTTTGAGAGGAACACAAATGCCTAGTAAATTTTTAAAAGCAAGTATGATTATTCTGATTGGTGAATTTGTTACAAGATTTTTAGGTTTTTTATACCTTGCACCACTTGAAAAAATTAACCCAGAAATTGGAACAGTATCAGCCCTTTTAATGCAACCATATTCATTTTTTTTATTATTTGTAATACTAGGAGTTTCTAATATATTAATTGCAGAATTTACTAAATATTATCAAAAAGATGTTATTAAGTATAAAAAAGCATTTATGGATGGTGCATATTATTTATTGATTACATCAAGTTTGGTTATGGTAATCTTATTTGTTTTTGCGGGACCACTAATTAATAGCTATGCTGGTGATGTTAGTTATACAAATCAACTTGTAGATGGAATGAGAATATTATCTATCTCTGTTATCTTTTTTGGTTTTAATATCCTCATGAAATCAAAATTACTTGTTCATGGACACTATAAAATAGTTTCTATTTCATATATCTTTGAACAATTAATTAAAATATTTATTTTACTAGGTGGAGCGATTTGGCTATATTACTTTAATGATTATCCAATTGGCATATCAGCATATCTAATTAGTTTATCAGTAACGATTTCGATTGTTTTTACAAGTTTAATATTTTTAGTAACAGCATATAAATATCAAATGTTTGCTGGATTTAAAAAAATTGAATATCAATTTAAATTTTCTGGGTTAAAAAAATTATTTTTGCTTGGTGTAATATTCTTTGTTAATGGATTATTTATTGTTGGTTTTCAACAAATAGATTTATCTAATTTTTCAAATGATGTTTTATCAAAAGGGTATAGCATTAGTGAGAAAAATGATTACTTAGGAATTTATTTTACATGGTCGTGGAAACTAATTATGTTCCCGGTGACATTAGGATCAGTCTTAATTACAATGATGGTTAAACATGTAAAATTAGAGAATGAAAATAAGCAAGTAGTTATTTTTAATCAAATTTTTAATATTGTAATTGTGTATTCAATTATTGTTACAATCTTCTTTTTAACCGGAGGACAATATTTTTACAATTGGTTTTATGGTCCAACTGAAATTGGGGTAATTATTTTAATGACACAATCTTTATTAATACCACTTTTTATAATCAGAACAATCATGACAGTCTATAGTTTGATTCAGAAATCAACAAAAATAATTTTAATTAGTACATTTATAATGTTTATGGTGAAGATTATTTTAAATCCAATTTTATTTGATATCTTCTTTATTAATGGATATATATATTCATCTATTATTGCTATTATTATTTCAATCTTAATTTTACTTGTGTTTGATCATAAGACATATGCAGTTAATAAAAAGTTTATATATGAGAAAAGTATGATTGTATTTAAAATGACTATCCTTTTAATTGTATCATTGGGTTTTACTAATTTAATTACACAAGTCTTAACAAGTGACTTTTTCTTATTCTCATCAATAGGATTATTCATTGTTTTAATAACAGCACTATTATATATAAAATATTTAAAAATAAAAATTAATCAATTATTTAAGGGAAGAGGAATATGAAAACATTAATAGCAGGATTGTCAGTAGGAATTGCAAATATAATTCCTGGGTTAAGTGGTGGGAGTATGTTAGTTATCTTTCGTGTCTATGATCAACTGATGAATATTATTGCTGACTTTTTTAAATTTGATAAGCAAGATAAAATAGCTGCAATTAAATTTTTAATCTTACTTCTAATCGGATTAGGATTAGGTTTAGTTTTATTTGCTAATATTATGGTCTTTTTATTAACTAACTATGTAAATGCAACAATGTGGTTTTTTATTTCATTAATTTTATTTTCTTATCCAATGATTAAAAATCAAGAATTAGGTTCTAAGAGTATTAGGCAAACTTATTTTTTAATTGGTTTTTTAATTATGTTAGTATTTTCATTATTTGATCCTGCAAATACAAGTGTTGTAACAACAGCACCAGAGTTAACGATGCAGTTGGCAATAGTTATTTTATTTTCGGGATTCATTGCTGGAGCAACAATGATTATACCAGGGATTAGTGGTTCACTTGTGATGTTAATAATTGGAATATACCCACTATTTAATTATTATGTTGCTAATGTCTTCTTATTTGAAGTCAATATTATAGTTCCATTGATTTTAATTGCAATCGGAGTCTTAATTGCTATCTTTTCATTATCTAAAATAATTAATAAATTATTGAAGTCATATCACAGTCAAAGTATTAGTTTGATTTTAGGTTTAGTTATTGGATCTGTTCTAGTGCTTATACCCCCTTTTGCACAAAGTCTAAATGTTTTTATTGAATCAGTAGTAGCAATTGGATTAGGAGGACTGATTATTATTTTATTTAATAAAATGGTAATATGAAATATTTATTAAATATCAGTTATGATGGATCTGATTTTTGTGGTTATGCCACGCAAAGTCACAAGCAGACTGTTCAAGATAATATTGAGTCTGCTCTTTGTCAAATATATAAACAAGTTGTTAAAACAAAAGCTAGTTCACGTACAGATAGTAAAGTCCATGCTATTAATCAATATATAACTTTTAATGAACCTGATGATATAACTTTAAATGCTAATCAAGTTTTATTAGCTTTAAATAGATTAATTAAACCGAGTATTTTAATTAAATCAGTTATAGATGTAGAAAGTGATTATAATTTGCGAACTGGAGTTGATTATAAAACATATAAATATATTATTACAACTAAATATGATCCACTTGTTAGGAACTATAAATATTATGATCATCACCAATTTGATATTAATAATTTACAAAAAATAGCTAACTACTTAATTGGAGAACATGACTTCACTTCTTTTTGTAATAGCCGTTCAACTGTTGAGAATAAAATAAGAACAATTTATGATATTCAAATTAAGCAAGTTGATGATGAATATATCTTTTATATCAAAGGAAATGGCTTTTTATATAATATGGTAAGAATTATTGTAGGAACTGTTTTAGAAATAGCTAGAAAGAAGATTGATCCAAAGTTTATTTTAAAGATACTGGATGACAAGGACCGCAAGTCCGCATTTAAAACAGCACCAGCCCATGGTTTATATTTAAATTATATTCATCTTTGTGAAGAAAAAGCTAAGTAAAGAATTAGAAATTATCTGCTCTTATCTAAATATATGATATTATATAAATAATCTTAATTTTAAATGAAAGGAAAACTGATGGATATAAATCAAATAGAAGATGTAATTGGTCAAGATCATCTTGTTGGTAAAAATGGTGTTATTACAAAAATTTTGAAAAAAAATACAATGACTTCTTTTATTTTGTTTGGTCCACCAGGTGTTGGTAAAACAACAATTGCAAATATCGTTGCCAAACAAATTGATGGAATGAAGATTAGTTTAAATGCTGCCACATCAACAAAAAAAGAATTACAAGAGGCAACGACATTATCTAAAATGCAAGTTGTTATTTTAATTATTGATGAAATCCATCGTTTGGACCGTGTTAAGCAAGATTTCTTACTTCCATATTTAGAAACTGATAATTTCTTTATTATTGGAACAACAACTGAAAATCCATATTATGATGTATCGAGTGCAATTAGAAGTAGAACATTACTTTTTGAACTAACAAAAGTTAGTCAAGATGCAATTAAAGAAAATATCCAAAAGAAATTTAAAGATAGTAAATTTGAAATTAATGAGCAAACAATTGATCAAATTGTTAAAATAACTAATGGAGATGTTAGGCAAAGTTTAAATTTAACAAACTTCTTACAAAATAATTATCAAGATAATGAAATAGATAGTAATTTACTTAGTGAGTTATTTCCAAATAATGTTGTACATGATAAGACAGGTGATGCTCATCATAATTTACTTTCAGCCTTGCAAAAGTCAATTAGAGCAAGTGATGTTAATGCAAGTATTCATTATGCAAGTAGAATTTTACTTGTTGGAGACTTCAAATCACTGTGGAGAAGACTTATTATTATTGGCTATGAAGATATATCGAATGCTAATCCAAACTTATGTATGCGAGTAGTAACTGCAAGTGATGCTTTTTTAAAAGTCGGGATGCCTGAAGGAAGAATTATTGTTGCAACAATTGTTGTTGACTTAGCATTAAGTCCAAAAACAAATGCACCTTACAAGGCACTTGATTTAGCAATCGATGATCTGAAAATGAAAAACATTACTACAGTTCATGAGTCAATTAAATATAATCAAAGTGATCAAAATAAATACACTCCTGAAGAAGCTAAAAGATTAAATTTATTGCCTAATGAAATTAAGTCAGCTAAGTATTATACATCAAATAATGCATCACAGTATGAGACTGGCTTATATCAAAACTATCAAGCTCATGAAAAGATTAAAAGGAGATAAATTGTTAAGACTTAAAAATGATGTTTACTATTATGATAAATGGAATCAAAATGGAGTTACAGTTGCTTTTAGTACAAATAAAGGTGGAGTGAAAGATATTGATAATGGTAATAATAATATAGGGCTACAAATTGAAAATCAAAAGGAGCAGGCAATTGAAAATCGTAAGATTTTTGCAAATAAAACTGGTTATAAGCTAACTGATTTTGTGTTTGCCCAGCAAAAACATACAAGTCGAATATGTGAAGTGTTTAATACAAATAAAGGTCAAGGTACTATTGATTTTGAAGATGGCATTGATAATGTAGATGGATTATATACAAAAGAAGACAACATTGTTTTAACGTCACTACATGCTGATTGCACACCAGTTTATATATACAGCAAAGATGATAATTTAATTTCGATTATTCATGCTGGGTGGAAAGGGACAGTTAATCAGATTGTTTATAATGCAATTGAAAAATTTAGAAAAGAAGGTAGTAATATCAAAGATATTGAAGTGTTTATTGGACCAAGTATTTCACAATCAAATTTTGAAGTTGGTCAAGATGTGATTAATTACATAAATGAAATTGATTATTTAATTGATCAAGATGTATATAAAAAAAAAGGCAACGGTAAATATTTAGTAGATATTAAGAATATTAACAAACTTCAATTAATAGCTGCGGGAGTTGATCAGAAAAATATTGATATAAGTGACATGTGCACTTATCAAAATGATAAATTTTTTTCTTATCGTAAAAATAATAAAACAGGTAGAATGATTGGTTGCATTGTCAAAGAAACTAAATAAAAGGAGAAAGATGTTAAATAATTATATAGTAGATGAAAATAGGCCGATATTAATCATTGATTCAGGTATGGGAGGTGTAATTTGTGAAAGAAGATTTGATAAAGTTTATCCATCAGAAAACAAAGTAATTTTAATTGATAATCAGTTTATGCCTTACGGAACTAAAGACAGTCAAAAAGTTGTTAGAAGAGTTAGTAGATTAATTGATATTATTAAAGAGATTAAACCAAAAGCAATTTTAATTGCATGTAATACAATTGAGGCTCTTGCACTTGATGTATTTGAAGCTAATATGCCTAATACACCAGTTGTTGGAATGATTGATAATACTTCTAGAAAAGCAATTTCATTTTCAAAGAAAAAACCAATTGTTGTTTTAGCAACTGAAAATACAATTAATTCACAAGCCTATTTATATTCAATTTCACTTATGCAGGCGAATAGTCAAGTAATCGGTGTTGAGTGTCCAAATCTTGCATCTGCAATTGAAAACAATAAAAATGTTAAAGAAGTATTTAAAGAAGAAATAAGTATTTTGAAAAATGAAAACTTCTCAACTATAATTTTAGGTTGTACACATTATGCAAAGATCAATCCATTAATTAAGAAACAATTTCCAAGTGTAACAATTATTGATTCAACAGAAGAGCTGATGGTGTCATTTCAAGAGCACACTCATAAAATTCAATTTAGAGCTCCTCATTTATTAGGAGAAACAAAAATTATTTTAACAGAAGATAAAGATATGTCTTATGTTAATAAGTTATATGGTGAGAAAGTTAATATTGAAACTGTAATAGTTAAGGGTAAAAAATAGATTTTTTTATATAAAAAAGTTATATATGAAAAATTAATTTCAATTAATAAAACAGACAATTTATGTCTGGTTTTTATATGTTAATTTTAAAGTATAAATAAAAACTTGAATAATAAAAGTTATGCTATAATAAAATAGAGACAAAATATTATTAATAAACACTTATATTAAATAAAAAAGGAGATGTTATGAAGAAAATTATGGTACTTATTGGAATAGCAATTTTTATTTTGGCGGGATGTAGCGCCTCGGGAGAAGAATTGGCATGTAGTCAATATGAATCTCAAATTGGGATGGTTACAGACTCAGGTGGTGTTAATGATAAGTCATTTAACCAAGGAACTTGGGAAGGTATAAATGATTTTTGTAGAGATTACGAAGTAGGAGCAACATATATTGAAACAGGAGATGCATCAGAGATGGTTAGAAACTTAAATACTCAAGCTGAACAAAATGAAGTTGTTGTAGCATCTGGATATTTATTTGAAAATGCAATATACGAATCGGCAAAAGCAAACCCAGATACAAACTATATTTTTATTGATGGAGAGCCTAAAGATGCAGACGGTAACTTAGTTGAAGTTGATAATATTAAATCAGTTTTATTTGAAGATTCTGAAGCGGGATACTTAGTTGGATACTTAGCAGCCTCTTTGTCTGAAGCGAATCATATTGGATTTATTGGAGGAACTGAGGTTCCGCCAGTCCAAAGATTTGGTTGGGGATTTGTTCAAGGAGCACAAGATGCTAATCCAACAGTAGAGATTGAGTATCAATACACGGGAACATTTAATGATCCTGCAAAAGGTCAAACAGTTGCATCTGCAATGTATGATCAAGGAGTAGATATAATATTTACTTGTGCAGGTGGAGTAAATGATGGTGTTGTTAATGAAGCTAAAACAAGAATGACAAATGATCCGGAAAATGAAATTTGGGTAATTGGTGTTGATCGTGATATGTATCAAGATGGTGTTTATCAAGATGCCGATGGAAATGATCAATCAGTTATCTTAACATCAGCAATGAAAAATGTTAACGTTGCAGTTTATAATGCCTTAGAAGAATGGAAAGCAGGAACATTTACTGGTGGACTTGTAGTTGAAGACTTTGCAAGTGGAGGAGTTGGTTTTCCAGAAGAGAATCCAAACTTGGTTGATAACGCTTCTATTATAGGTGAGTCTGAAGATGCATTGGCGGAGAATGGAGCTATTAATGGTCCAACCTCAAAAGAAGTTAAGAAAGAAGTAAATACTGATTATATTAATGGAGATTTGTAAGTAATAAAAAATAAAGTGGGCTATTTAAATAGTCTGCTTTCATTTTATTAATTTTAAAATAAAAAATAAAATCAAAAAAAGGAGATATACTATGCCAACACCACATATAGAAGCAAATAAAGAGGGAGTTATTGCAAAAACAGTAATCATGCCAGGAGATCCACTGAGAGCAAAATTTATTGCAGAAACATTTTTAGAAAATGTAACGCAGTTCAATGCTGTTAGAAACATGTTTGGTTATACAGGAGAATATAAAGGTAAAAAAATCTCAGTTATGGGGTCAGGAATGGGAATGGCAAGTATTGGAATATATTCATATGAATTATTTGAATTTTATGGAGTAGATAATATCATTAGAGTTGGTTCAGCTGGTGCTTATACAAAAGAGCTTAATTTATATGATATTGTCTTAGTAACTGATGCATATTCAGAAAGTACATTTGGTAATATTGTTTTAGGAGAAGAAGTTAATACAATTGGTGCAACAACTGAGTTAAATCAAAAGATAAAGCAATCAGCAATTAAATTAAAGACAGAAATTAATATTAATAAAATTCATTCATCTGATGTTTTTTACCGTAAAAACTTTAAAGATTTTGAAAGTATTAATCAAGAACACGATTGCACGGCTGTTGAGATGGAAAGTTTCGCTCTATTTTGTAATGCAAAAGTGACGGGTAAAAATGCAGCCTGTTTATTAACTATTTCAGATTCACTTGTAACACACGCAGCAACAACAAGCCAGGAGCGTCAAAACTCTTTTACAGATATGATTAAAATTGCATTAGAAACTGAATATTAAAACTAAGGAGAATAGTGAATATAGTCCAAATTATTGAGAAAAAGAAAAATAACTTAAGTTTAAATAATGATGAGATAAAATATTTTATTGATAATTATACAAATTCTACAATTCCTGATTATCAAGCTTCCGCACTACTTATGGCTATATGTATTAATGGGATGAATAGTCAAGAGACAATTGCACTTACTAAAAGTATGATGGAAACAGGTGAAGTTATAAGTTATGACCTTAATAAAACTGTTGTTGATAAGCATTCAACTGGTGGAGTTGGTGATAAAACATCACTTGTCCTTGTCCCTCTTTTAGCAAGCCTTGGGTTTGCAGTCAGTAAAATGAGTGGTCGTGGTCTTGGTTACACAGGTGGTACAATTGATAAGTTATCAGCAATCGAAGGCTTTGATTCAAATATTTCAGAAGAAAAGTTAGCAAAACAAGTCAATAGTATTGGTTGTGCAATTGTTGCCCAAACAAATCAGTTTGTACCAGGAGACAAGAAAATATATGCATTAAGAGATGTTACAGCAACTGTTGAGTCATTACCACTTATTGCTTCATCAATTATGTCTAAGAAACTAGCACTTGGATCTGATATTATTATTTTAGATGTTAAATATGGAAAAGGTGCTTTTATGCATAGTTTTGAAGATGCAAAAGCACTAGCTAAGCAAATGTGTGATATTGGTAATGGTCTGAATAAAAAAACAATTGCATGCATTTCATCGATGAATCAACCATTAGGTATAACTGTTGGTAATTCCTTAGAAGTAAAAGAAGCAGTTGATACTTTAGTTGGTCAAACTACGGGAGAACTTAGAGAACTTTGTGTTGATTTAGCTTGTCAATTTTTGATTTGTGATGATCCAATTATTGATCTAGCTAAAGCTAAAGAAATGGTTGAGGCTAAAATAGATGATAAGTCAGCATATAATTTATTTAGTCAAATGGTTCAAATGCAAGGAGCAAGAGCTTGTGCACTTGATAATTTACCAAAATCAAAATATACCCACAAACTAAAAGCTAATAAATCAGGATATTTAGAAACACTTGATGCAAGGTTAATTGGTGATAGCGCTATTTTAATTGGTGGTGGAAGAGTTGAAAAAGAAGACGAAATTGATTTAGCAGTTGGATTTGAAATTCATAAAAAAGTTGGAGACTCAGTTGTTGTTGGTGACCTTCTTATAACAATTCACTATAACCAAGAAAATAAACTTAGTGAAGTAATTAGTAAATTAGAGCAAGCATACTCTGTAAGTGAAGAAATAATTGAGAAAGAAGCATTAATTGAAGATATAATTAAATAAGGAGAAAAATGTATAAATATAAAAGGATAACAGTTGTTGTTTTAGATTCTGTTGGGATAGGTCAAATGCCTGACAGCTATCAGTATGGTGATTATGGGGTTAATACACTAGGAAATATTTCTGAAGCAGTTGGCCTTAAATTACCTAATTTACAAAAGATGGGACTTGGTAATATTAACTATTTAAAAACAATTCCACCTGTAAGTAAGCCTAGTAGTAACTTTACTAAAATGACGGAAATTGGCCAAGGTAAAGATACGATGACCGGGCACTGGGAGATGATGGGGTCAACTTTATATAGTGGTTTTCAACAGTATGTTGAATCTGGTTTTCCAAGTGAATTAATTGAAGAATTTTCTAAAAGAACAAAACGTGGTGTTTTAGCTAATAAAGAAGCTAGTGGAATGAAAGTAATAGGTGAATATTTTGAAGAACATATGCAAACTGGTAAATTTATTGTCTACACTTCTGTTGATTCAACATTCCAAATTGCTGCTCATCAAGATGTGATAAGTATTGAAGAATTATATCAAGCATGTGAAATAGCACGTGAATTAACTAAAGATCCAAAATATAATGTTGCAAGAGTAATAGCTAGGCCATTTGTTGGTTCAATTGATGATTACTCTCGAACAGCTAATCGTCATGATTATGCACTAGATCCATTTGATCACACTGTGATGCAAAAGTTAACTGATCAAGAACTTGATAGCATTGCAGTTGGTAAAATTAGTGATATTTTTAATGGGCAAGGAATAAGCAAGTCAATTAGAACTAAAAGTAATCAAGATGGAATTGATCAAACGATTAATTTACTTAAAGCTGAAAGTAATGCTGGTTTAATCTTTACTAATTTAGTGGATTTTGATTCTAAGTTTGGACATCCGCGTGATGTTGAAGGTTATAAAAATTGTTTAGAGCAATTTGATCTAGAACTTCCGAGAATCCTTGATGCATTAACTGATGATGATTTATTGATTATTACGGCTGATCATGGAAATGACCCCACATATAAAGGAAATGACCATACTCGAGAGTATGTGCCATTGTTAGTTTTTGCAAATAACTTAAAAGGTAATAATCAAATTACAGTTAGACAGTCATTTGCCGATATAGGTGAAACAATTTGTGATAACTTTAATTTAATAAGTACAAAAGATGGAACTAGTTTCTTAAATGAGTTAAATTAAGTGATAAACAAGATAACTGTTAGTCCAATAATTAAACAATAAATTCCAAAATAATGAAGGTTATTATGTGTAACAAAGTTTTCGGTGATTTTTAAACCGATTAGTGTAAAAATAAAAGCCATAAATGCTGAAATAATAAATAATGGGTTAAATGAATGTTCACTAATCATAATTATAATTGAATATATTAAAGCGCCGATTGATGCTGGGATAAACATTAAAAAGGAGAATTTAAAAGCTTCTTTTTTTTCTATTCCAATTAATAGTGCAAAAACCATTGTCATTCCACTTCTTGATATTCCTGGCATTAGGGCAATCGTTTGACCTACACCAATAAAAATCACCATCATTATCGTAGCCGACTTAATATCTGTTTTTCCATCTTTATTATAAACAAAAAATAGTGAAAAAGCAGTTACTATTAAAGCATATCCGATTACAGTTAAGTTATCACCAATTGTAATACCTAGCATTTGAATTAATAATGCACCAAAGACAAGTGGTAATGTTGAGAAGAAAATCTTCCATAAATAACTTGATTCAGTTGTGTTTGTCTTTAAACCACCGCGTAAATATTTAAGTCCACCATAAAAGAGTGTAATTATATCATGTCTAAAGTAAATTAAGATTGCAATTGTTGAACCAAAGTTGATAAATGCCTCAAAAGAAATGCCGGGGTTATTGATATTTAAAACTTCTTGAGCAATTGCTACGTGTCCTGAAGATGAAATAGGCAAAGGCTCTGTAAAACCTTGGACTATGCCAAGAATTAAATATTTGAATGCTTCTAAATTAATCATATAAACCAACAACTTTATTAACTTTCTTCATTTGAATTTCTGCTTTTTGTTTAGCAATTTTTTGACCATCTTTTAAAACTTGATCAATGATTTTCTGATTATCAATAATTTGGTAATACTTATCTTGAATAGGCTCAAGTATTTGCCAAATAGCTTCAATTAGATTTTCTTTTAAGAATGAATACTTTTGATCTTTAAAGAACTCAATTGTTTGATCGATTGTTATATTTTTACATAAACTATAAATTGTCAATAAGTTAGATATACCTGGTTGATTTTCTATATCATAGTTAATTTCTCCAAGGCTATCAGTAGTAGAAGATTTAATTTTCTTAGTAATTGTTTTCAAATCATCTAAAATTGAGATATAAGATTTTGGATTAGGATCTGATTTACTCATCTTTTTAAGGGGATCATTAAGTGAATAAATTTTAGCTCCTTTTTTATTCAACTTTGCAACTGGTAATTTAAATATTTCTTGATATTTATTATTAAATCTTGTAGCGAGTGTTCGTGCTAGTTCAATATGTTGCAGTTGGTCTTGTCCAACTGGGATAGTCTCAGAATTATATAATAAGATATCGGCAGCCATTAAAACTGGGTATGTAAATAAACCGGCATTAGCATTTTCTTTATTATTATTAGATTTATCTTTATATTGGGTCATTCTTTCAAGTTCACCCATTTTAACTAAAGTTTGTAAGATCCATGCTAACTCTGTATGCTCTTTTACTTGGGATTGGATGAAAATTGTTGAATGTTGATCAATTCCTAGTGCTATGTAAAGCGCTAATAGTGATTTTGTTTGCTCCTTGAATAATAATGGGTCAGGGTTACTTGTTAAAGCATGTAAGTTAACGATGCAATATAAGTTGTTTTCTTTACTTGAATTTGGGTTAAAATTTTGGATAGCTCCTAAATAATTACCGATTGTGATGATTCCACTTGGTTGAACTCCAGAAAAAGTTATCATTTAAATCTCCTTTTTATATTATCTTACTTAATTATATGTTATCATATATTACAATGGGATAGGATTATCTTTTGCAAAGGAGGCAATATGTTACATATATATACGAGTTATAACTGCGTATCTTGTAAGAAAGCGATGAAATGGTTTGAAGCGCATGGTCTGTTGTATCAAGAAGAAAATTTCTTTACACAAGATTTAACTGAAGATAATGTTTTGCATATGCTTAAATACACACAAGAAGGATTTATAGATATTGTTTCAGAAAGAAGTAAAGTATATATAAGGCATCAAGCGAAGATTGGAGAGATGAAAACATCAGAGTTAGTTGAGTTTATTATTGAAAATCCATCTGTGCTGAAAAGACCTATTATTGTTGATGATATAGTTGGTAAAGTAATAGTTGGTTATAATGAATATGAATATCAAGATTTAATTTAAGAATATATTTGATAAAAGAAAGAATTTATAGTATAATAGTAAAGGTACAAATGGAACAGTAGCCAAGTGGTAAGGCGTGGGACTGCAACTCCCTGATGCGTCGGTTCAAATCCGATCTGTTCCTCCATAAAGATAATCACTTTTAATTAAGAAAAGAATAAATAACTTGACATTAATAGTAATAAGTGATATACTTAGGGAGTGAGAAAAAGCTTTGAAAACTAAATAGATAGAAACTCGTCAATAGACGAAACTGAGAGTTTGATCCTGGCTCAGGATAAACGCTGGCGGCATGCCTAATACATGCAAGTCGAACGAACTGTACCAAAT
>CALDDH010000016.1 GCA_937936465.1 uncultured Mycoplasmatales bacterium
ATCTGAAAGAAATATTTCGTCTTTTTTATTACCCAAGTCAGAAATTCCATCTTGTGCTTCTTTAATACTATCTGCATTATATCCTAAGGCATTGAAATTATTAATGTAATAACCCCTTGCACTTATTGCACCAATTATTATTATAGATATTATAATTAAATTAATTAATATTTTTTTATTCACAGTTCTCCTTTTTATTTTATAATATTATAACATAAGTTTATGTATTTTTTTTTGTTTTATTTATTGTATTGTTAAAATAGAATTAGGACAATTATTTATATTAAAATATTTTATATTATTTATATATAGATATATTTTAATTGAAAGTATTAATTATCGGTTATTATTCACACATTTCTACTGAAGAAATAGCAACTATCTTAACACTTGCCCAAAAAGGCAATTCACAAGTGTCTATTGCTAATAAGTTCTCTATCAGTAAATCTTCTGTATCAAGAATGATTAAAAATAATTTTAGTTCTACAAATACAATTTTATATTATAATTTGTAGTCAAACGTATGTACCTTTGTTTTGGTTAATAAATTAAACCAACCTTTTATATAAAATTTAATACTCAAAAACATATTTGTAAAATAAATACTTTTAATCTTGAAATTATTAATCTTTTTAATTTTTTTCATATAATAATTTATTACTCAATCACATTATATTTTAATCACATTCCTTTTTTAAAACTTTTTATAACTGGTTTCACTCTAAATTGATTTATTATAAAAAGACTTTTAAAACACTTAAAAGATATGCTAAGTATGTTAAATGAAACACTTGTTTAAAAAGAGTATTCACAAAGATATTTTCATATCTTTGATTATTATCATACAAAATTGTTTAAAATACACCTACTTAATTTTTATATAAATAATCTTTCTATTTTAGTTACAAACTAATATTGCTTATTCACATTTATTATCAGTAAGTATTTTCTACCTTATAATTTATTTTATGATTATCCTTACGATCAAATAATCGTGCAATAAGAAAAATTAATTGCCATGATGAGAATATCTTTTTTGATTTCTTAATTACCTTCATTGCACACCTCCTTTTAACTATATGTATATATCATAAACTTTTTAAGTGAATATTTCAAGGCATAAAAAAATAATTCCAATTTTTGGAATTACTTTATTTTTTATAGATTAGAAATTATTTTAATTCAGCTGTTGCCCCTGCAGCTTCTAAGTCTGCTTTAATTTTTTCTGCATCTTCAGCTGGAACGTCTACTACTACATCTCCACCATTATCTGCAACTGCTTTTGCATCTTTTAAGTTTAATTCAGAGTTTACTGCTCTAATAATCTTAATTACTGCCATTTTACTTGATCCTGCTGCTGTTAATACAACTGTTTTACTTGATGCTTCTTCTGGTTCTGCTTCAGCTGTTGCTGCTGCCGCTACTGGTGCTGCTGCTGATACTCCAAATTCTTCTTCAATTGCTTTTACTAATTCGTTTAATTCTAAAACACTCATTTCTTTTAAATCTGTAATAAACTGTTCTTTATTAAATGCCATTTTTTCTCCTAACACATTTCTGTGATCTTGCTTTTATAGTTTAAGCATAACTTTTTAGTTGTCTTTTTGTTCTGAAATTTGATTTGTAACTTGCGCTAACCCACGAATTGGTGCTTCCATAACTGAAAGTAACATTGATAACATTCCTTCTTTGTTTGGTAAGACTGCTAATTCTTGAACTTGCTCTAAAGTTGCGATGTCACTCTCTAAAGTTCCACCCTTTAATATTAATGCTTTATTTTTCTTACTAAAATTATTTAAAATTCTTGCTGCTGCTGTTACATCATCTTTTGAAAAAGCAACTGCAGTTGGACCAGTAAAGTAATCATTCATTCCTGAAAAATCAGCTGCCTCAAAAGCACGAGCTGAAATGTTATTTTTGATTACTTTAAATTCAACATTTTCTTCTCTTAACTCATCTCTTAAAGTTTTAATATCAGAAACTGTCAAACCTGCATATTCAACAACAACTGTTGCTTTAGATTCTTCAATTTTTGATTTTAAAATATTAACTTCTTCAACCTTTTTATTAATTGCACTCATATTTCTCCTTTCACTATTATAAATATAAAAAGCCACTTCTAATATTTAGAAGTGTTTTGACGTTGTATAGTCTCACACCTCGGTAGGATTTAGATACCTACTGTCTTGGGCTTAATATAGTTTCATTATAACATATTTATTATTTATTATTTATTTTTTTTCAATTTGAATAAATTTAACTGTTGTTAAAATCTTTTCTTCCTCAAATTTAACTAAGATTTCTTTATTATCTAAATTGATTTCTTTAACAGTTGCTTGTTGATTATTATATAAATCATGATTAATAATAATGACTTTATCGCCACTTTCTAAATCTATTTCAATCTTCTTAACTTCCTCAATCATTGATTCATACTCTGAATCTTTAATTGGCTTAGGTATTTGTTTCATACTACTTATACCTGCATATCCAGTTACGTATTGAATTCCTCTAACAAAATAAAATGTATCATTAGTAAATTCCATATTAACTAAAATATAACCTGGGAATAAAAGGTCTTCTTTTAATTTTAATTTTTTTCTAGAAAATATATATTTTTGTCTAATTGGAATATATATTTCATGAATAACATTTTCTTTTTTTTCAATTGCAATCTGCTTTTCTAATTTTTCACGGACTTTAAATTCATAACCGGGAAAAGTTCTGACTGCATACCAACTTTCTTTTTCCATAACACTCCTCTAATATATTAAGTTTATAATCATTGCTATTATTGCATCAATCACAGAGAAAAATATAATTAAAACAATTAGACTTAAAACTACTATTCCAAAACTTTGCATAACCTTTGTTGATGTAGGCCAAGTAATATCCTTTAATGTTGAAAAAATTTTCATTTTACTCCTTTAATTGTTTATTATTTATTTTCTTTGTGTTTTGTATGTTTATTACAATTACTACAAAATTTCTTAATTATTATTCGGTTTGTGTTACTTTTATTTTTTGAATAGTTACTTTGTAAACATTCATCACAAACTAAATTTATTTTATTTTTCATATAAACTCACCTCTACTTGATAGATTATAACATATTTCTATTTTTTTCTCTGTTTTAATTTGTATTTAGCCCGAAATATTATATTTTCTATTTTTTTGGTGTTCATTCCAAGTTGTTCAGCAATTTCATATTGCTTTACACCTTTAAAATATAAATTAAAAACTTGCCACTCTAAATCACTGAATATTTCAGTCATCATTTTATATAATTCTTCTTTTTCAAATTGTTTAATAATATCTTTTTCCAAATCCTCACCTGATGGATATTGATGTGAATAAAATGCTCCTTCTTCACAGACTTGTGTTTCTAAATAACCAACTCTAATGTATGTTCTCTTAAGTGCTCTTTCTGATCTATTTAGTTTACTTAATCTTCTTTCGGCTTGACTATACCAAACAGTAACAAGTTTTGCCCCATGACCTGGTTTATAAAACTTTAATGTTTCATAAAGTGCTAAGATGACTTCTTGCCTAATGTCTTCAAATTCATACATATGTAGTGCTCTTATATATTTATGAACTAAATGATAAATTAATTTTTCTTCTTTTTTTATTATTTCTTCAACATCTATTTTTTGTTTTTTCATTTAGTTTTATACAATATTATCTTTTTATTGATTTTTGATAAGCAAGCACTGTAACTGCTGTTGCTACATTTAGGGAATTTATTTGCCCTGACATATTTATTTTTATTCCAAAATCACAATGTTTTTTCAAACTAGCTGTTACTCCTTTATCTTCTCCACCTACAACAACTGCTAATTTTTGATTGAAATCAAAGTCTTGAATTTGATCTTCTCCATTCATATCTAAATAACAAATCCAATATCCTGCTTGCTTTAATCGATTAATTGAGTTCTTTATATTTGTTTCACGAACAACATCAACATAATTAATTGCTCCTGTTGAAATTTTAGCAACTGTTTCATTTAACTGAACACTTCTTTTTTTACCAATTATCACTCCATCAATTCCAAAACAGTCTGATACTCGCAGGATTGATCCCATATTATTAACATCAGTTACTTCATCTAAAATTACGACAAGCGGAGATTTTTCTCCTGCTAATTTAATAATCATATCTTCAAGTGGTAAATAATCTTTAGCAGCAACTTCAACTACTACTCCTTGGTGTGTTTTATATCCTGTCATTAAATCTAACTTATCCTTTGTTACTAGCACATAAGGAGTATTATGTTGCTGAGCTAAATCAATAAAAAGTTTATTGTTTTCTCCCCCTTTTTTTAAATATACTTTGTTAACTGACTTAGTTTCTAATGTAGAGATAGCGGTATTTTTACCAAAATAAAAGCTATTATTTACTTCTTTTTGCATGTAACTCCTTCTCTCGTATCAAAGATTTGATACCCCAATATCTCAATCTTTTGTCTGATTTCATCAGCTTCTTGATACTTTTTATTTTTCTTTAACTGTGACCTTTGATCACTCAGTTTAATTATTTCTTCGGGTATTTGTTCATAATATATATTCAATCCTAAAACATTTGTAAAATACTTTAAAGATTGTTGTTTGACTGTCACTTGATTATTTTTACTACTCATAATTTGAAAAAATCTATCAATTAAGTTAGCAGTATTCAAATCATCAGCCATTATATTTTGAAGTTCTTGTACTTCTTGACAACTTGAATCAACCTCTAAATTTGTTAAATCATACTTTAAATAATAATTATTTAATTTCATATTTAATTTATTCGTTAACTCATAAAATTGATCTGTAATATTAATTGGTTGTCGATAGTTAGTTTGAAGCATTAGTAACTTTAAAAAATTAACACCATATTGCTTAATTATTTGTTCAGGTTTAACTACATTACCAATAGATTTAGACATTTTTTGATTATCAATATTAACAAATCCATTATGAATCCAATAATTGGCTAAATCTATTTGATTGCACGCTTGTGATTGGGCATTCTCATTTTCATGGTGTGGAAATTTTAAATCAACACCCCCACCGTGAATATCAATTTTTTTACCAAACTTTTGATTAATCAAGACTGCACATTCACTGTGCCAACCTGGTCTACCTTTTGACCATTTTGAATTCCAACTGATACCATCTGTAGTTGCTTTCCACAATGTAAAATCTTGATTATTTTTTTTCAAATTATTATTTATTTCCTGATTTAAATTATAGTCTGTTACTTGATAATTAGATAAATGACCATAGTTTTCAATTTTATCAACTGAAAAATAAACATCTCCATTTTTAACATAGGCAAATTCAAGTTTAACTAAATTATCAATATAATCAATTATTTCCTGAATATAATCAGTTACTAATTCAATTTGAACATTTTGATAAATATTTAATTCTTTTGTCAAAGCAATGTACTTTTCAATGTTCTTATCCACTAATGCTTTTTCAGTTATATTTTCTTTTTTTGCTTGATTAATTATCTTATCATCAATATCGGTAATATTAGAAATATAATTAACTTGATAACCTTGGTCAATTAAAACACGCTTTAAAATATCGAAAAATATTATCGGTCTGGCATTACCTATATGAATATCTGAGTATAAAGTTGGCCCACACACATACATTTGAACACTCATTTCACTCATACTTTTAAAAATCTCTTTCTTCTTTGTACTTGGATTATAAATTAGCATGCCGGCTCCCATAAATTTTCAATAACTTGATTAATATTTGTACATTTAATTACTTTTATTTGATGTTTTTTTGTTTTATATTCAGCAGAAATAATTACCCTTTTAAAACCAAGACGCTGAGCTTTAGTAATTAACTTTTCTGTATCCATGCTGTTTTTCAAAACACCAGTTAAAGTAACTTCAGCAATTAAAACTGTATCTAGTGGAACAACTAATTCTTTTTTAATGCTATATAAAGCCATCGCTAAGGCTAAATCAATATCTGTTTTATTTAATTTTATACCACCTAATACTTTAACATAAATATCACAATAATTTAAATCTATACCAACACGTTTATTTAAAAGTGCAACCATCACATTTAAACGAGCAATATCTATTCCTTGACAAAATCGTTTTGGGTTAGTAAATTTAGTTGGGTTAATTAAAGTTTCAACTTCAACAAATATCTCTTTATTCCCCTCAATTATTGCACTTATTGCCACTCCTGATACGTTAATGTCTTGTGGTTGCATATAGTTTAGTGTAGTTTGCATAACATCGTGAAATCCGTCTTCTAATAAGTGTAAAAGACCAATTTGTTCAATTGATCCAAAGCGATTTTTCGCACTTTGTAAAATTCTAATATTACTATCTTTTTCTAGTTCTAAATAAATAACGGTATCAACCATATGCTCAAGCATTTTTGGACCAGCAATATCTCCATCTTTTGTAATATGCCCAACGATGATTATCGTTATATTATTTTTATTAGCAAAATCCATTAAAAGCATTGTGACAGTTTTAATTTGTCCGACTGTCCCAAAAGCTGATGCTTGTTCTTGACTATTAGTTGTTTGAATTGAATCAATAATTAAAAATTTAATTTTATTTTTATGCACATGATATAAAATATTTTCTAAATTAGTTTCATTAAGAAATAAACAATCTAAATTTAATTTTAAACGTTTAACTCGCAATTTTATTTGACTTAAATTTTCTTCTCCCGATACATACAAACTTTTTTGTGATTTACTTATTTGATTTGCTATTTGTAATAAAAGCGTACTTTTACCAACTCCAGGACTTCCAGCAAGAAGTGTCAGTGAACCTTCAACTAAGCCTCCACCTAAAACAAGGTCTAATTCTTGTAATTGTGTCATAATTCGTGTTTGATCATTAATTTCAATATCCGCTAGTGAATAAACTTGACTATCATCTAAGTTTAAAGAATGTGCTGACTTTGAATTGAGTTGTGTTTCTTCAATTGAATTATATTGTTTACAACCTAAACATTGTCCTGACCATTTTGGGTACTCAGAATGACAGTTATTGCAAATAAATTTTTTTTTAACCATTTTTTCCTTTGTTGTTAAGTTATTATTAAAAATAATTTTGTATGAACATTTACATACAATATTATTATTGACTTTTTAACTTTTTTTTTCTCATTTATTAACTTAAAATAACTTCAATTATTTTTTCTTTTTGTAAAATAACCTTATTATTTACAGCTAATTGATCATTTGCTTTTTCAATTAAAAAGTCAGCATTATTTTGTTCACTTGCATGTGCATACAAAATATTTCTTGTATTATTACCAATGCTAGACTTTAAGAAAATTTGACATTGCTCATTTGACAGGTGCCCTAAATCTGATAAAATTCTTTGCTTAGTTTTAAATGGATAATTCGGATTAGAAATTAGTACTTCATCTTCATAATTACTTTCAATTAAATAAGTATGCATATTTTTAAATTTATCAATATTTTCATTTAAAATATAACCAGTATCTGTTAAATGAAGATGTTTTTCTTGATTAAAATGAAAAATAAAACCAACTGGATCGTTAGCATCATGAGATAATTTAAATACTTCAATTCCTAAATTTTTAAATTTAATCAAATCTCCACTTTTAATATACTTATAGTTATATTCAATTTCTAAATCTTGAACAGTTCCATACGTCGAGTATATATCAATTTGTTTATTCTTTGTTAATGTCTTAAGACCCGCTACATGATCAACATGTTCATGTGTTAATAAAATTATATCGATTTGATCAAAATCAATACCTATTTCTTGTAATTTAAGATTTAATTTTTTAAATGATATCCCTAAATCAACTAATACATTGAACCCATTAAATTGATATAGATAGCTATTTCCCGATGATGAGCTAGCTAATGAATATAGTTTGACTAAAATGGCAATCCACCTGTAATTGAACCAACAGATGATTCTAATTCTGTTTCAATTTGTGCTATCACATTTGTGATTGCTAAAGTAATTAAATCCTCTAACATTTCTTTGTCTTCGGGATCAATTACTTCTGGTTTAATATTTAATTTAATTACTTCTTTTTTTCCAGACATGATAAGTTCAACTGCTCCACCACCTGCTGAAAATGAAAATTCTTTTTTCTCAACTTCTTCTTGTGCTTTCCCAACTTGACTTTGCATCTTTTGTGCTTCTTTCATTAATTGTTGTATTTGTTTTTGGTTCATATTTCCTCCTAGATTTTATAATATGCATTATATCATATTCAATTAACTTTATTGACCATTTCTTCACCAAAGATAGTTTGTGCTTCTTTGTATATATCTTTTTCTTTTAAATCTTTCAATATTTGAATATATTCCATTCTTTTCTTTTGCCAATTATTTGTACTAATTAAATGAATTTCTGTTTCAATTTGCAGTATTTTATTAATTTCTACTTTAATCGTTTCAATAACTGCATAGTAAGACGGTAGTATATTATCATCAATTGATACAACTATCTGATCATGACTACATGCTTGAATTAAACTCAGTTCAAAAAATTTGGCTATTCCATGTTGATTTGTTTGATTTAACTCATGAAAAACTTTTGAAAAATTATGTTTCATCTGCTTTTTATGATCTATCGTTGCATGTTTTAAAGTTTCAAGAATCTTTTCATCATCAATTGGGACATGTTTGGCTTGAGTAATTTCTTTTTTTTGTGTAACAATTCTTTCTTTATCAGCTGAAATATCTTCTTGATTACTTTCTTTGATTTGATACTTAGATTCAACTTCTTCTGAATTAGATGCAAGCAGTTGATTATTCCTCAGATTATTTTTCTGTTGTACTTCTTCTGAATCATTTTTATTTTCTAAGACTGGATTTGTTTGATTATTAGTTGGATCTTCTAGCTCTTGATTATTTATTACTTGCTGGCTTTGATCTTGAATTGCTTTACCTTCAACTTTATTGTCTAACTTTATTCTATCAATCTCATGATTTATATTATTTTCATTTTTATTTAAACCTTTCAGATCACTACTAACTGTTAAATTAATTAAAATCACTTTTAAATATAATACTTTATTTTTCATAAATTTAAATTGATTTTGTGCTGCTAATAATTTTTCAATAATAATTGTCATTTTTTTAGTTAATTGAGGGTTAGCTATATTAATAATTAATTGTTGATTAAATTCAATAATTAAACTATTGACAAGGCTATCTTCATCAACCCCTGATTTAATTATTTGCTCATAATTTGTTATTAATGATTGACTTTGACCTTTTATTATATCTAAAGTAATTTGATTGACAACATCAACCTTAGCAATATTTAAAGATTTATATACACTCTCAATTGTTAAATCATTGTTATATGAAATTACTTTAGACATTAAACTCAGTGTATCTCGAACTGACCCTTCACCACGTGAAACAATTAAGTCGAGTGCCTCTTTTTCATACTTAATTTGCTCCTTATTTAAAATGTTTTTTAAATGATCAAGCATAATTTGATCATCTATTCGAGTTAAATCAAACCTTTGACATCTTGATAAAATAGTTAAAGGAATTTTATTTGGTTCAGTAGTTGCTAAAATAAAAACAACATACTCAGGTGGATTTTCAAGTGTCTTTAAAAGGGCATTGAAAGCACCTTTACTTAACATATGGACTTCATCAATTATATATACCTTATATTTTAATTTAATTGGAATATATTTAACGTTATCAATAATTTTTCTAATTTCATCAACCCCATTATTACTAGCAGCATCAATTTCGAAAATATCAATTGGTTCATTTGTTAAAAGCTCATCAAGACATATTTGACAATTATCAACTAATGGATGATTTTTATCTTGACAATTAATACTTCTTGCAAATATTTTAGCAATTGAAGTTTTACCAACCCCTCTAATCCCTGTTAATAAATATGCATGAGCTATATTCTGATTACTAATTGAATTTAATAATGTTTTTTTAACAACAACTTGGCCAACTAAATCATCAAAATTATTTGGTTGATATTTTTTATATAAATTAATTTCCATTTTCACACCTTTTTTTATTCTTTATTTTTATTATAACAATTATTTATTATTTATTTTTTATATTCAGATCAATCTATGCTATAATATTTTTGGTCACATTAAAGACAGTATATATCGAACCAGGTCAGGACTTAATTGAAGCAGCCTTAAGGTATCATATTGTGGTTTAATTGTGACCTTTTTTTTATGTCTTTTTTTTATGCTTAATAATTACCCAAGTAACACCCGCACCGCCAAGTGATGGTGGAGCAAACTTTGAATCTTCAACATATTTATTTGTTTTCAATATTTCATCTAAAAGTTTTTTTAAAATAAACTTTCCATATCCATGAGAAATTAAAACATTATAATCTCTTAATTCATATGATTGTTTAATAAAAACTTCAATGTTTACTCGTGCTTCAAATTGATTTTGACCATGAATGTCCAGTAGTGTCATTTTATTTTATTAACTCCTTGCTTAGTAAAATAAAAATAGATAATTGATTCAATTATTATTACTAAAATTGCTATGTAAAATCCAAAGTAAATAAAAATACTAATGTTTATTATATAACTAATGATTGTATAAATAATATGAGCAAATGATTTTTGAGTTAAATTTTTCCAATTAATAATGATTAAGAAATGAATTATTGATAGTAGTGAAAAAATTACAATTAATATTTTAAGAAAATCAAGACTTGAAATAAAATCATTATTATTGACAAGTAGCATCATAAGTGGTGCAGTTAAAGTAATTGGCATAATATAGTTTTTAAATAAAATACTTAAGAAAATAATTAAAATTGAAATTAATATAAATGCATATTCAAATAAATCAAAAAAGATATTTTTTTCAAAAAATGTATAGATTTCTTTACTTAACATTAACATCAGAACTAGTAAAATTAAATTTTTAGTTATGCGCCAAAAAGAAGATTGTAATAAACTAAACATTAAATCTTCAGACATTAAATTTAAATTATATGAATTTTTAATTACTAAATAAATACTATAACTAAATAATAAAATTGAAATTATTAAAAGAAATACTAAAAACTGATTTACTTCAATAAACATTATGCATCCTATAAATGCTATAACTGTCAGAAAAATAAATAATGCTCTTAGTTGATAAGTTAAAGAGTAACGGGGTGTTACTTGAATTGGTTTAATATCTAAATGATAGTTATCAATTTTTTCAATTTGTTTGTTAATTGGATAATCAACAATTCTATTATTATTAATATCTATAATATTTTTAATAATCCACCAAATAATAAATAAGTTAAAGATTAAACCAAGAAAGATAATTGAAGAATCAAATAAATTAACATCCATTAATTGATAAATTAACAGAAAAATAAATATACTGTACAAAGCAAAAATATTCATAAATGGTATTAAGAATCCATTTAATTTATAATAATTATTGTTTTCTTTGACAATTGATAAGTTATCAAAGTTAGCGTTTTTTGAAAAGAAAGATAATAATAGTACTATCAGTAGTTGCTTTCTATTTGATGACATGTATATTCTTTTTTCAAGAATTGAATCATAATTGATTAAAACTAAAATATTAGAAGTAAAAAAGAGTAGTGTCACAATTGCTATACAATAAAGTAATACTGGACTACTGAATATGAGCTGAAGTTGAAAAATAAACTCATTAAACATTGAATGAATATTGAAATTATTATTGATAAGGAGTAAAGTTATCAAACCTAAAAATAAACTAAAAATTAAATTAGTCTTTTTATATATATATAAAAGAATCAAACAAAAAACTATATAGATTAATATCATATTCATCACCAACTATAATTATATCAAAAATTCATTGACTTTTTTTTAAATATGTTATAATTAAAGTAGTAAATTTAAAAATGGAGGAAATAAAATGGCAAAATATACAATGATTAATCAAGATACATGTATTGCTTGTGGTTCATGTTCAGCAGAAGCACCAGATGTTTATGCTGAAATTGATGGAAGTGCAATTGCATACTCACAACTTGATGATAACAAAGGGATAACTTTAATCAATCCTGATTTCTTAGAGGATATTGAATTCGCTGTTGAATCTTGTCCAACAGATTCAGTTTTAGTTCAAGACTCACCATTTAGTTAGTCAATAAATTGATAAAGAGTAATATAAAAAATTAGTGGTAGGTAATCATGAAGTTAATATTAGGATTAATTTTCTTGTTATTTTTTTTAACAGGATGTAGTAGTGATGAAATTAAAAATTATCAAGGAATTCATATCAATACGGACAATCAAAAAATTGAAGTAACTTATCAATTAGAAAACGATGATATTATTAGTGCTGAAATTAATATTTTAGATTTAACTAGTAATAAAAATATTGAATTAGATTCTGAAGTTAATGATGACATCATTAGATTAGAAAATTATATTATTGAGAATGATCAGTTCCCTGAGTTAGATGCAAGTGGTAACAGCAGTGAACTTAACACTAGCACTAATGTAGAGGATGTTTTTCAAGCTTTTAATAATGCAATTGAAATTAAATAAAAATAATAAAGAATAGATAAGTTTAAATTAAACTTATCTTTTTCATTTTCTAATATCCTCTCATTTAATAAAAACTTTGTGTATTCAATTTTAATTGGCAATTATATGAATAATTATTAATTAAGTTTGGATATACTGTAATTTCATTTATTATACTGTTGAAATCATTTGGAAGATTGCACTTATTAATAAATAAACAGTACTTGAAATAATTAGAAATAACATCAATATTGCAAAAGTTCTTGTAAAATATTTAATCATTTTATGTTTGTTTGTCATGAATACTCCTTATTAAAATTTTTTGACTTTAATGTTTGCAACCATTAAATATGTCATAAACCATGTTAATAATAATACTAAATATATATTTGATAGTATAACTACATTTGCCATCATCAGTGGACCAATTATTGTAATTGGTACCCCAATAAAACCTTTTATTTGTTTCACCGCATGAAATCTTGCCAATCTAAACGCTCCACCCCAAACAAATAAGAAACTAGTTAAAAATAATATAATAAATGATACATCCCCAATAAATATATAAAGAAATATTATTGATGGAATAAATCCAAAATTGAGAATATCACAAAATGAATCTGTCATTTGACCAAATGTTTTTTCTGATTCTTTTTTATTATATTTCCTAGCTACTTTACCATCAAATAAATCGAAGATTGATGCAATTAAGATTGCTATTATAAAAAAGAGTGGGTTTAAATTATAAAAAATTGTCAAAGTTACTATTAAAAAATTAATAAATAAACTAGACCACGATATTAAATTTGCATAATGCTTCTGCATTCAAACTCCATTTCAAATGAATTATAGCATATTTTTTACTTGAAGTATGATATAATTTGCATGAAAGGTTGATTATGGTAAATATATTAAAGAAAATTGGTCTTATTTTATTCTTTTCACTTATTTATTCAATCGGATTACAATTTTTTATAATTCCCGCTGGCCTATTATCAACTGGTTTTTCCGGAATTGCACAAATTATTGATTACTTCTCTAATTTAACTTATTCAACTATTTATATTTTAATTAACATTCCTGGTATAATTATAAGTTATAAATATTTAGGTAAAAAATTTACAGTTTTTACTATGATTAGTGTTTTAACTGTTTCACTTACTACACATTTATTAACAACACATTTCTATAATTTTTATTTTACCGATGATATAATTTTAAATTGTATTTTCGGTGGAATATTAATGGGATATGGAATTGGTGGAATGCTTAAAATTGGTTCATCAACAGGTGGAACTGATATTATAGGTTTATACTTTTTAAAAATTGCAAATATAGGATTTTCTAAATTAAATTCATATATTAATATTACAATTGTTTTATTTGCAATGATTGTTTTTAATTTTGAAATTGGTCTTTATACACTTTTATGTGTATTTGCTAGAAATTTAACAATGAAATATGTTTTTACTAATAATGATTTATTAACTCTATTTATTGTCGGTGATCATCTTGAAGAAATTTATGAATTTATCCACAATAATTTACATCGTGGAACAACCTTAATTAAAGGAACTGGTGGATTTACTGCAAATAGCAAAGATGTTATCTTATCAAATTTAAATCAGAATGAATATCACATTTTATTAAATAAAATTAATAATAGTGAGGAAAATGTTTTTATTACTGTTTTAGATACAAAGGCGATACAAGGTAATTATAATATAAAAAAAGATAATTAGAAAAGGAGGCTTATGAAAAACTTACAACATTGGGATAGTATTTATGAATCTTTAAAAACTTCTTTTTCTGATCAATTATTTGATTTGTTATTCTCACATGCAACACCAATATTTCTATCACATCAAAAAATAATTGTTCAAGTCGACCCAATTGCTTTTTCTTTTTTAAAAGAGCCTCAAACAGAAAACTTTGTTAAATTTAAACATATTGTATGTGCCCATTTAAATGTTGATGATATTCAAATCAGATTTATTGAACCAGGTGATAACATTGTTACTAACAAAGAGCAATTAAATCAAGAAGATATTAATGAATATGAAGTTACTGTTAACCCAAACACAATATTAAGTCCAAATATATTATCAAAATCAAATTATCCAAAAAATAATTTAGAAAGAAATTATACATTTAAAAATTTCTTTTACTCACATGAAAATAAAAAAGTTCTAAGTGCATGTCAGTTAATTATTCAAAACATTCAAAGTCCTAAATTTAATCCTTTTTTCTTATATGGACATTCAGGAATTGGTAAAACCCATTTAGTAAATGCCATTGGTAATGAACTTTATGAAATTAATCCAAGTTTAAAAATACTATATATTAATGCAACGATGTTTTTAGAAGAGTATACTAATTTATTTAAGGGTGGAATCAATAATTTAGATGCCTCAGATAACTTTAAAACTAAATATTATAATTTAGATGTATTAATATTTGATGATATTCAAATTTTAGAAGGTAAAGAATCAACAATGAAAGAATTTTTTTCAATTTTTGAACAACTTAGATTTCATAAAAAAATGGTTATTTTAACTTCAGATAAAAGACCAGATGATATTAACTTTGAAGATCGGCTTATTAGTCGTTTTCTATCCGGTTTAACACTTGAAATAAAAATTCCTGATTCAGATACGAAAAAAAGAATTTTCTATCATTATGCTGAAAAAGAACAATTTAATGTTGATGAAAATGCTGTCCAAGTATTTATTGAAAACTCTCAAAATGTTCGAGCTTTAATTGGTTATTTAAATGCAATGTTATTATATTCAATTAATGAAGAAATTGATGGTGATATCTTTACTAAAATTAATGCTTTAGAAATTGTTAATTCTCAAACTGGTAATATGAATAATTATAATCCAAATCAGGTTATTGAAATTGTTGCTAATTATTTTGATTTAGAATCAAAAGACCTAAAGTCCAACTCAAGAAAAAAGAATATTGTTTTAGCAAGACATTTTGCAGCTTACTTCTTAGCAATGAAATTAAAATTAAGTCATAAAGCAATATCAGAATATTTAGGTTTAAAAAATCATTCTAGTGCTACAAGAGCAATTAATAATTTAAATAAAAATCATAATAAAGATGAATACAAAGAACCCTTTATCAAGTTATCTAAATACTTAAATAAGTAGTTATGCACATCAATGCACATACTGTGCTTAAGTATCAAATTGAAAAAAATTAACTTTTTTATAAATAAAGTTATGCACTTTAATATATTATCCTTAGTGCATTTAAAAGACTTGTTTTACTTATGTTTACAAAGTTATTCACAAAGCACTATACTACTATTACTACTGTCTATTATATTAGTATAAATAAAAGAAAATTCATAAATGAATATTATAGCTTGTAATTTACAATAAAGTTATAAGTAATAAAATGAATTATACTTTTTAAAACTTAATACAATTCATACTAATTATTTTTTTCTATTAAAATTGTCTTTAGGATTATTTATAATTTTATAGCAGATAAAAAGAAACTAATTGAATTCCGATATCTTTAATTATATATATATATATATATAATATCTAAAAATAATCCTTAAGAGATAAAGTAAAGCAATACTAATGTATATAATAAATTTGTATATAGAATGTATCCATTTTAGATCAAATATTATAGTTAGTAATCAAACAATCATTGATACAAATTATATTCAAATATAGAATGTTATATTAAGTGTTACTAATATAGCCATCAATGTATAAGAAAATACTAATTTAACTATAGAAAGCAAATAATTAGTATTATTAAATTTGAAAAATAATAAATTTAAGTCATTTATTATCTTAAAAAAAATTGAAAGGATAAGCGACTTAATATTATTATTAGTAAAGTATTAAGAAACAACTCAAAAATAGTATTAAATAAGTTTTAATACTTTAAAAATAAAAGATAAATTAAATAGTAAAATATTATACTTTTGAACTTCTTCAATAATTAAGCAAATAGTTATTGACAGATCAAATTGATATGATATAATATAATTGTAAAATTAAATTATAATTCAAGCATAAAAAAGACCCTAGGCAAAGGGTCTTTTCTTTTATGACTTTATTGCAACAATAATTAGAAGCAATAGAATTAAAATTATTATAAGTCCAAGCATAATCATTCTTTCTTTATAGTCGCCAAGGATAGGCGACTTAATGTTATTATTAGTAAAGTAAGATAAAATGACTCAAAAATAATATTAAATAATTAAATTAATTTAAAAGAAATGACTATTATTGGTTTTAATAATTTATAAAATAATTAAAATAAAACAATAAATAAAAGTTATAAGTCAATGGTCAGAAAACTATAATTTTGAAGTATTATAAATATTAATTAATTAATGTTATAATAGATGTAAAATATAAAGATATAAAATAATCTATAAGAGGGATAATATGAATAAACCAAAAGTAAGGTTCAAGGGTTATACAGGTGAGTGGGAAGAGAAGAAGTTGGGTGATTTTACTGACTTTAAAAGAGGAAAAGGTATAAGTAAAAATGATATTCAAAACAATGGTCAATTTAAGTGTATTAGGTATGGTGAATTGTATACTAAATATAATGGAGTAATAAATAATGTTAGTAGTAAAACAAATAAGACACATCAATTAATAAAATCAATCGGAAATGAAGTTTTAATCCCCTCTTCAGGTGAAACCTCAATAGATATTTCAACTGCTTCTGCTTTAACTGAAAAAGATGTAATAATTGGCGGAGATATAAATATCTTATCTTCAAATATATTGGATAATAAATATTTATCATATTTATTATTTAATAAAAAACAAGAATTAGCAAAATATGCGCAAGGGATATCTGTAATGCATTTATATAATAATCAAATTAAATTATTAAAAATAAAACTACCTTGCCTTGAAGAACAACAAAAGATTGGCATGCTGTTTAAGTCTATTGATCAAGAGATTGAATTACTAGAAGAGAATATAGAACTTAAGAAATTAAATAAAAAAGGTTTAATGCAAAAGATCTTTAATCAAGAGATTAGGTTTAGTGGTTATACAGGTGAGTGGGAAGAGAAGAAGTTGAGTGGGTTGTGTTTGTTTATGAGGAGTGGAGGAACACCATTAACATCCAATAAAAGTTACTATGAGGGAGATATACCTTTTTTATCAATTTCAGATATCTCTAATAACACTTTAAATTTCACTAATAAATTGATAAGTGAAGAAGGATTGAAAAATTCATCATCAAAAAGAATTGAAAAAGGAAATTTAATTTATACTATGTATGCAACACCTGGAGTAGCTTTTTTAACGAATATTAATGTAGCAATACCACAATCTGTTATATCAATTGAGTTAATGGAAAAATATTCAAAATATTATATATTAACTTTTTTAAATTATAACAAGCCAAAAATATTGAAATATGCTATGACTGGAACACAATCTAATTTAACTTCAGAAATTGTTAAGAATTTAAATGTTAAACTACCAAGCCTTGAAGAACAACAAAAGATTGGAATGCTATTTAAATCACTTGATGAAGAGATTGAGCTACTTAATGAACAGTTAAGGCTTAAGAAGTTAAATAAGAAGTATTATATGCAAACTATGTTTTGTTAAAATTAAAAATTGTAATTTGAGAGGTATTAATGGAAAATTTATTTTATGTACTTGCAACAGTTGTTGCTTTAGAGCATTTATATAT
>CALDDH010000017.1 GCA_937936465.1 uncultured Mycoplasmatales bacterium
CTACGTGAATGAGATATGTTTACACTTTCACCATCTAATAACTTCTGATAAATTTTGCTTGTAAAATGAGTACCTTGATCTGTATGTATAATCAATTTTTTTGTATTAATTTTTTTCAATGCTTTCTTTAAACATTTTATGACTAATGGCATATTTATTATTTTGCTCACACTATAACAAACAATTTCTTTATTATATAAATCTTTTACTGCAAATAGATATGATCTACTTCCATCTGCAAGTGGTAGGTATGTAATGTCGGCTGACCATACTTGATTCTTTTGTTTAGTGTTAAAATCTCTGTTTATTAAATTAGAGGCAATTTTCCCTTGAACAATTCCACTTGGGATATTATATTTTTTTCTATGTCTAATCGCTTGTATTCCAAGATTTCGCATATATCTTAATATAGTTTTACAATTTATTGATTTATTATATTTATTATTAATATGATAAGTCAACCTTTTATATCCATAACACTTGTGTAATTGATGTTCTTGATAGATAATTGTTAATAATTCATTATTATAAGAAGAATTTCCATTAACAAGATAATATTTATAAGCCGAAATACTAATATTTAATATTTTACAATAATTATGATAATTTTCATTGTGTGAATTTATTTTTATAAATTTTAATACTTCTAATTTTCTAGCATTTCGGCTAATTCCTTTAAAATTTTATTTTCTAGCTCAAGATATTCAATGTATTCATCCTTAGACATTTGATCAAAAGATTTAATTTTTTTTGGTCTTCCCTTTGTATCTCCAGTTAATCTACCTCTTGTTTCTATGAATTTAGTGTTACCTGCTTCATAAGCTCTAACCCATGCATAAATCCTATTTTCAGAAGACAAATCATAGTGTTCAGTTAATTCACCTGCAGATTGTTCTCCTTTTAAATATTCTTTTACAACTTCTATTTTTAGTTCTTTAGAATATTTTTTATTTTTTCTAGACATACTTCCTCCTAATAATTAAATAATAACAAAGAAATACAGAATATAATTATATATTCCGTATCTTTTTTATTTTCTTTATTTTTCTGGACCTACTCAAAATAAACTTTCTTTTTAGCTAATCATATTATGATTAAACAATATATGAATAATATTTAATTATAATTATTAAACTATATTATCATAAAATATAAATTAGAAACTCTTTACATATTAATATAAACTCTTTATATTTTATCTATAATCATAATAAGCATAATCCGTAGGTCCACACTTAGCATTTAAATTAGCTTTACTTTTTACAGCAGCAGCTTTCCACCCTGATGAATCAGTGTATCCTTGATAATTTTCTACTGATGATTTATGCTCTTTTGTACTATGAGAATAATTTGACCAAACTGTTGAACAATTTGATCCATGATCCCATGATCCACCTCCAACACTATCAGTTTGTGCATATAAAGGAATTATACACATAGAGATACTTAACACTAATAATAATGATACTTTAATTGTTTTTAACATTTTTTCACCCCCCTTCAATACATTCCAAATTAATTAATTTATTAAATTCTTTTTTCATTTCCAAATCATGTGTAACAACAATAATTGTTTTACCTTCTTTATTCAATGTTTTCAATAAATTAATAATTTTTATTTTATTATCATTATCTAAATTACCAGTTGGTTCATCACATAAAATAATACTTGATTTTTTGATAATTGCTTTTGCTATTGCAATTCTCTGTTGTTCACCACCACTAAATTTAGAAATCATTTTATTTAAATTAGTTTCTATATTAACTTTTTTTAGTGCATCATCCATTATTTTCTTTTTATCTATTTTCTTTTTATTATCATTAAAACTATATAATAAATTTTGATAAACAGTTTTATTTTCTAATAGCCCAAAGTTTTGAAAAATAATTGAAATGTCATTTTTCAATAATTTTCTACCTTTTTTATTAAGAAAAAATGGATTACTAATATTATTAATACAAATTGAACCACTATCTACTTTTTCTAATAATCCAATAATGTTTAACAATGTACTTTTACCACTCCCACTGGGCCCATAAATTGCACAAAATTCACCATCTGCTATTTCTAAATTAAAATCTTTAAATATTTCATGGCTATCATATTTTTTGTTGATATTATTTAGTTTAATCATTATTCTCCTCCTTTTAAGATATTATTTATATTTTTCTTAGTAAGTATTTTAATTTGTAGTACCCATAAGCATGAATATATAAACATTGTACATAAAGCTATTGGTATAATCCAGAAATTATATGTAATAATTAATATGAATAAACCTGATACTATCATCAAACAAAAATCAATATAATATATTTTTTTAAAAATATAATAGATACTATCACCTTTTGTAAGTTTTAAAAAAATATCTTTGATATTATTAAAAATATAGGTTTTAATTGAAATATAAGTTGCTATAATAAGAGTTAAGATACTAATGAATAAAGTAAACACATTTTTTTGATATTCATCAATTATAATTTTATATTTATTATAATAAAGGTTTTCAATTGGCTGAATTTGCAAATCATTTTTGTATTCATCAGTCAGTAAATCTTGATTTAAATCTTTTAAGAAAATATTGCTTGGATTATATAGAATATTTTTCATATCTAATTCATCAGTAACAACAAAAATTGGATCTTGATACATAATTCCACTATTATAATCAATTATTGATTGATTATTTTCAATATAAATAATATCTTCAATTTTTGGCGAGTAATCACTATTCAAATTTTCTTCATAATAATAATTATACATATCAAATTTTATTTGATCATTTACAGATTTAATAATTGAAGTGATTTGACTCTTGAATTTTATGGGTAAAACTAATGTATATTTTGAATTAAAATCTGAAGACCCTAATTCTTTACCATTTTCAGTTACTATAGTATTTAAATTAAAATATTCGCTATTAACATATGTTCTATGTGAATAACTATCAGATTCATCATCTTTTAATTCTATATTACTATCAAATAATAAATATGGTGAATTAATTAATATTTCTTCCATTTGTTGATCAAATTCTTTCCATTCCTCAGGACTTTTTTCAATATCAGTATAATTTAATATATATTGATAATTATTTGTCTGCAATGTATTATAATAATTATAATTTTCCAATTGGTTTTGATAATAATCAAAAGATGATAATGTTTTGATCATAGAAATGAATAACATTAGAAAAATCATTAATTTAAAAACTATTAAAATTATATTGAAATATTGATCATTATTTTGATTTTTTAATGTTATATTAGTAAAACTATTATACATTATAATATATGAAATCATGTTTAAAATAAGTAATACTAGACTAAAGAATAAATATACTATTATAAAATCTAAGATGATTGAAAATGACATGTTATTTAATAATAATATAATACTTTCTATCATTAATATTATTATTAATCCAAAACTTAAAACTTTTATGTCATACATTAATTGATTAAAAATTATCTTGTAAATTGACCTGCCATTAATTAAATATAACTGTATAATTTTTTTATTATTAAAAACTATAATTATATTAATGAAAATTATCGTGAAAAATAATACATTTAATATTGCTATATTATATTTGAAAAGTTCACTATTTATAAATCTATTATCATTTAAATTTGACCCTTGTTGATCACTTATATTGCACTGAATTTCCAATTCTTCTAAATCAAAAATTATATTTTCAATTATATCATCATTATTTGTCATTATAGTATATGTTCGAGATAAATTAATCTCTTTATTATTTTCATAAATATTTTTAATAATATATGAATATTCATTATTTAAATTATTTAACTTTAAATCCTTATTACTTTGATCAAATGTATATATGCTTAGTAAATCTTTATTTTTTTCAATGAAAAATTGATATGTATAAATACTTACATCATACTTTATAACAGTATTTTCTATTTTTTTCAAAAAATTTTCTACCGACATTGTTTGACTATCATATGTTATTTCAACATTAGTGTAATCACCATTATCAATTATTTTTTCCATGTCACTATCAGATATATATGTGTTATATATATTAATTAAAATTAAAAACAAAATTAATATTAAACTAAATTTTATAATTTTCATATAACCCCCTATATATTTATATCATAGCAAATAATGAAGATATTATTAAAAAAATTTTTTCGCCTATATTAATTAAATTATTTTTATAAATTCATGATATAATATTTTAAATATAAAAAAAATACATCTTCAATAGATGTATTTAAACTTAATAATTACTAAATTATATAATCTTAAACAAAATTATTATCTTGTTTAAAACTACTAATATTCATAAAATGGTGCCACCGACCTGCGAGGACTCATAACAAATTATTTAATTTTAGATTAGAAATAAAGCAATAAATTATGCCCAACTTCTTATATGGTAATATTATAACATATTTTTACAAGAATGCAAAAACTTTTATTGTTTATTTTATTTAATTATTTGTTTAAGTATATAAAATTCTCTGTATTTCTCCAGTTGATGATACATCTATTTTTTTTATAGATGTTTTATTTTCTATTTGTTCTAATTTATTAAATTCATTAAGGTAAATAGATTTTTCAATTATTTTATCATTATATAGTTGCAATAATTTCTCTCTCTTCTTTATTATTTTTTTAAAAATATAATCATTACTCACTTTATTAAATTTGTTTATTTCTTTAATTATTTTATTTTCATTAATATAAATTTTATTTCTAAAATAATATGTATATTCTTTATTATTTTTGATTATTTTTGTATGTTTTGAT
>CALDDH010000018.1 GCA_937936465.1 uncultured Mycoplasmatales bacterium
GATGTGGTAGGAGGAACCCAATTAGTTGGGACGTTAGTTGGTTATGTTGCTGATTATAATGCTGCAGCTGAATTATATTCTTATGAAAGGCAACAAATTAGTTATGATAATGGTGAAAGTTATAGAGTTTCTGAGTATGATGATTTCATTGGTTTACATGCGGGCCAACCGATGCATTGTGATACTGTAAGTTATGATGAATTGTCAGATCCTAGTTGGTATATAGGAATTTACTTTTCAAATGAAATTTGGGATATTTCTCAGCTTGATGATCAAGGACAAGTTGTTAATCCCAAACTTAAATCAATTGGAGAATCAGAGGTGACTTTAACAATTGATTCAGGTAGTTCAGATGAAACAGTACATGAAATTAACAGTTGTCGTGATTTAGAAAGTATTGGTCATGGAACAAATTATTATGGTGCATCACATGCTGCAAGTTGGCCATTAGATGATGATTATTATTTAGGGTCAGATATTGATTGTAGTGCAACGAACATTGAATCACCAACATATCAAGAACAATATGGTGATGATGGGTTTAATCCGATTGGCTTTGAAGACAGCCCATTCACAGGAACAATTGATGGTATGGGTTACACTATAAATGGTCTTTATATTAATACAACAAAGGATGATACGTATCGTAAAGAACTTGGATCTGGTTTGTTCAGGGCAACATCGGGTGCGACAGTTAGTAACATAACTCTTTATGATTTTACTGTAAAAGGGTATAAAAATGTAGGTGGTATAATTGGTACTGCAACTAATACAACAGTTGAAAATTCTTCAGTAAGTGGTTATGTTAGTGGGAATGATACTGTTGGCTTATTAATAGGTAATTCTATTTCATCAAATATAATTAACTCAAGTTCAACTGGGAACATTGGTACAAATAAAAATAATTATTTATCTCAACCTGAAATGCCAGAGTATATTGGAGGATTAATAGGAGTAAGCACACAAAGTAATATTAAAAATTCGCATGCTGATAACTTGTACTATATAACTGATTATGCAAATTATGTAGGAGGATTAGTTGGTTATTCTGATGGGTCTGTAATAGAGAATTGTTATACTACAGGAGATCTATCAACATATTATAATGAGACCCAAAGTAATTTTTATGGAGGATTAGCAGGAAAAGCTAAGGGTTCAATTTTAAAAAACTCATATTCAAAAGTTGATATAGTTGGTTATAACAATGCTGGAGGTCTTGTTGGTACGCTTGAAGATTCAACAATTGAAAACTGTTATGCTAGTGGAGATGTGAAAGGGAATAATTCGATTGGAGGATTGGTAGGGTTTGTAAATGCAGGTCAAAGTCAGTCAATGATTATAAATAGTTTTTCAACAAGTAATGTACTTAAAACATATACAGAGAGTGACAATGGGGGGTTAGTTGGGCATGTTGAAAACAATACAACTAATCCAGAATTAAATCTATTGATTACAAACAGTTATGTATTTGATTTCCAAAAAATAGAAAATATATCTAATGGTAATAAATATAATATGAGTGAAGAACGTATAGTAGGAAGTAACACAAAAGGCAATGTAGCAGTTGGGTCTACAATGAGCATGTTAACAAAAGATCAACTTCTTAGTTCAGAATTTTATATAGATACTCTTCATTGGGACACGAATATATGGGATATATCATTAATTAATCAAGACGGTGTTGCTTACCTTCCAAAATTAATTGGTCTTGATGGGCAAGCGCAAGACCCAGCAATTCAAAACTCATAAAAATAAGTGATATATAAATAAGGAGAAAAAATGAGTAATATATTAATAAGTATTTTATTTACATTTAGTTTATTTAATTTATTTGGTTTCGATGATAATGATCAAGGTCAAGTAAATAACCATAACAACCGTTCAATCAATAAAGAGTTAGCAAAAGAAGGTGAGCAATTACCTTCTGCAACTATTAATAATATTGAAATTTATAGTAATAGTTTAAAAGTTAACTATGATTTAAGTGATCCTAGTGAATACATTTTAAATACATCAGAATATGCACCGCAAATAAGGTTATATTCAAATGATCAACTAATTAAATCAGTTAAAGCCGAGATTGGTGTTAGTCAAGAGATAATATTTGATAATTTAAAAAGTAATACTGATTATAAAGTGATGGTAAGTATTCCTTATGATATTGATCAAAATGGAGTAGACAATGCATCGCCGTATGAAATTGCATCGCAAACTGTAAAAACGTATAAGCAAGTACCAATAACGAGTTTTTCAGCTGATCCTATAAATATAGGATATTCATCTTTAAAAATAAAATATTCATTTTCTGATATTGATCAAACAATTATTGGTGATACTGAGCTTATTGTCTATGAAGGTAAAGATGAAATATATAAACAAAATATTATTCAGGGAGATAATCAAGAGTTCTGTATTGATAATCTAGCTCCAAATACAGTTTATACATTTTTAATTTCAGGGCAATATGATATTGGTGATGGAAAAAAATATAATAATATTTTAGCACAAACTAAATTTAAAACATCAAATATTAAACAAAAGCCAGTAGGTACTTTATATAGTCAAACCGAAGATGACATAGAAAAAAGAACTATTGTAACAGATCATGAAATTATATTGAACTATAGCTTGGTTGATCAAGATAATACTTTAATTAATGATAATAATGTTAAACCTATGATAACTATATTTGAAGGAGATAGTATTGTTCAAGAAGTTAGTGCTGAAACATCGGATATTAGTCAAGTAAGTTTTATAGATTTAAAAGCAGACACTGAATATGAAATTCAATTATCAGCTCAATATGATTTAAATGTTGATGGGGTAGCAGACAATATAGACCCATATATTTTAGCAACAAATACATTTAAAACTAATAAGGAAAAACCTGTTGCAAAGATTATATCTGAAACAGATGATCAAACAGGGACTGTTATAACTGATCAATCGATTGATGTAAATTATGATTTAATTGATGAGGCAGGTATCTTAATAAATACTCCAACAATTGAAGTTTACACAAATGGAGAATTGATTGAATCAACTAATATTGAAGTTGGCTTAGATCAAACATATTTATTTGATGAATTACAACCTGAAACATTATATGTTATTCAAATAGTTGGTGAATATGATGATGATGGAGACTCTGTAGTTGATAATACACCTGATAGTATTTTAACAACACAATCTTTTTATACAAAAGAGACACCAAAGATTGTCCCAACTGCAACCATTAATAGTGAAAGTGATATTCCTCCCACTATAGTTGGATCTGATTTAATTAGTGTTTCATATAGTGTTCAAGATCCAAGTGAAGTTTTAATGAGTGATACAGAAATTGCAATTTATGATACCACTGGTGATGAAGTAGAATCAACAACTGTAAATGCAGGTGAAACACAAGCATATTTATTTGATGGGTTAAATAAATTGACACAATATACAGTGAAAATAATTGGAAAATATGATCTTGATGGAGACGATGAGGCAGATAATTCTGCCCCTTATATTTTAGCTGAAAATACTTTTACAACAATTGATGATCAACATGATGTTGAAACATGTGATGACCTGGAAAAAGTTGGAAAGTCTTATAAAACAGGTGAAGATAATGAGTATGTATATGTCGGCCTTAATGATGACTACACTGTGACAGATGACCTTGATTGTGATGAATCTTCTCAGGGTGAGGAGTTTGAACCAATAGGAGATGAAAACCACCCATTTACAGGACATATTATAGGTGGTAATCATGTAGTTGAGGGAATCAATATTAATAAACCTAATGTAAACTTTGTAGCCCCAATTGTTAATAATGCAGGAACGATCTCAAACATAACAATTTCAGGAGCAACAATAATTGGAGGGTCGGCTGTTGGAGGAGTATCAGTTGTTAATAGTGGTGTTATAACAGATGTAAATATTATTGATAGTACAATTGAATCAACAACAGGGGTTGCAGGAGGAATGGTATCATCGACAACACCTGATTCTGTTATAAGTTCAAGTAGTTTTTCTGGATCAGTTTCTGGATCAGTTGCAGGAGGACTAGTAGGTACTTTATCATCAGGTCAAATAATTAATTCATCATCTACAGCGAAAGTTAGTGGTGATACTTGTGTTGGGGGATTAGTTGGAAGTAGTGAAAATGATAGTAGCACTAATACAAATAGTGTAATTGAAAATTCATACTCAACTGGTGCAGTATCAGGTAACTATAATATTGGTGGATTAGTTGGTTGTAACACAGGGAATATAAATAATTCATATTCAACTGGTGCAGTATCAGGTATTGATAATATTGGGGGATTAGTGGGCTCTAATATAGGAAGTATTAATAATTCATATGCAACGGGAGAAGTGTCTGGTAATAATAATATTGGTGGATTAGTTGGGAAATACGAATTGTTGATAGATAATCAAATTAATCATGCTTATGCAACAGGAGAAGTGAGTGGAGAATTAGCAGTAGGGGGATTAGTTGGTTTAATTGATAATACAGCAGTAGTTGAAATGCCAGGATCTTTTATAATTGATAATATAAATAATAGTTATACTACATCAAATGTTACTGCAACCATTTCTAATGCCGGACATATAATTGGTGATTTAACCAAAAATAGTAAATTAAATGTTTGGGCATTAAATAATAGTGCCATATATGGATATGATAACGCGCTTCTAAATTCTCCAACAGAAATTAATGATTATGGTAATGACGTCAGTTTACTTGAATTAAATGACCCAAATTGGTATGTAAATTCATTAGGTTTTGATAGTAATTGGAATGTAACTAGTCAAATAGAAGCTGGATATCATCCAAAATTAATGAAAAAAGATTTAACTGATGAAGTAAGTGGGCAAGTAAATAATAATTTGCCTACTGAAGTTTAGTGAAAAGGTGGATATATGAAAAACTGTATGATAACAATAATAATTGTCATGCTCTGTATAGTTAACATTAATCATTTTTTGGCTTATCAACCAGTAATTGGTGGAAGTTTAATTTATACAGAAGATGAAGATGACTATAAAACTTGTACTGCTGGTTTCAATGCTTATTCAAAAGATAAAGAAAAAAATTATTTAATAACAGCGGCTCATTGTCTTGAAGATGGTGAAATTGTTTATGATGAAAGTACTTCAAGGATTGGTTTTGCAACTGATGTTCGCTATGATTATTTTGGTGGAAGTATTGACATTGGTGTAGTTGAATATTTGGAGGACCCTAATGAAGTGTTTGACACAAACCAAATGCCATATATATATAATAATTCAAATCAGATTCCTGTGCCAGTTATATCATATGCTAAAGGACCTGTTCCTTATGGGGAAAATGTATATGTTTATTCAGATATGACAAATAAATTGTATCAAATGATGTCTATCCAAGATCCAAAACATGCTCCAGGAAGTTCATACTTATATTCTGATTATTATGATCAATCGCAAGTTAATTTGATAGGTGGTGTTAGTGGTTCACCTGTCTTTAGATTAGTAGATGGTGGTGTTGAAATAATTGGTGTTGTAAACTCTGTAGATGGACCATTAGTGTATATAACACCTTTTACGATGATAGAAAATGATTATGAACTAGCAATTATCTAAACAATAACTAATTAAAATAAATTAAAGTACATAATAATTATCAAACAATAACTTTTAAATAAAAAATAAGACATTAAATTAAAGTTTTTCTTGATATGTAATAATACAACTGTAAAATTATATTATATTTTAAATATAAAAAGACCAATCTTATATGGTCTTTATTTTTGTGAATTTATTGCAAAATGATTAGAAGCAATATAATTAAAATTATAAGTAAAATATAATAATTTATTAATAAATATTATTCTATTTTACTTCAGTTTATAGTCTTGTTTTTAAATATAACTTTTACTTACATCAAAAAATTGATTTTATTAATAAAAGACATAATATATATTTAATTCCAACTTTTTTTGCATAATATTAATCATTAGACTTGCAATTTATTTTTAATAAGATATAATAACAATGTTATTAGCTTTAAAAAAAAAAAAAATAAAAGCGAAAAAAAATTATTAAAACCTTTATAAAAAGTAATAAATAAATAATAATAAAGGAGAAAAAAATTTTTTAAATTAAAAGGAGAAAAATGAAAAAAATAATACTAAGTTTGATGTTATTTGTATTCTTATTTACATCAACATTAAATGCTGAAGAGATGAATGATACTAATACTAATAATGATGAAAAAATAAATCAGAAATATACTGGTATACCAGGAGGTGTAAAAATTAAAAGTTCAAGTAAGGGATCTTGTACAGCAGGTTATAATGTTTACAATCCTAAGACAGGAAAAAGTTATATGACAACAGCAGGACATTGCTTTGGACTTGGGAAACCTATTTATTTTCAAGATAGAAAAATTGGTACAGTTGTGCAAAGAGAATATATAAAGGGTGTTATTGATATTGAATTTATTGAACTTGATCCAGGTTATAAAGCTATTCCTTATGTTATTAACCCGGTTACTAAGCAAATGTACCCTGTTGTAAGCTACAGTAATAATAGTGAACTAAATAAAAAAGAAGGGTACCATACAACTAATGCTACTACAGCACAAAAACAAGATTTACTTTTACATTATACGGCAACAAATCCAAAAAATAATAGAAATATATTTTCAATTGACCCTAGTACAGGATATGTGGGACATGAAGGAGATATAATTAGTGGTAATAGTGGCGGAGTTATTTATAATTTTGTTGATGGTGGGGTTAATGTTGTAGGTCAATTAATTCAATCGAGACCAAGTGTTGACGAAGTTGAATTACACAATGTTGTAGCTGAAAGTATACAATCTTCTTTGCGATTTGGTTATGTTCCAATGATAGTTTCTGATTACAACTCTAATACTGAAGAGTATACAATACCTGGTGAGGAAGTAGAAAAAATTAATCAAATGATTGATGAAGATAATGAAGAAATTGATTATCAAGAACAATTAACAACAATATTAAAAGAAAACGAAGAAAGACTAAATGCTATTACACAAGGATGGTTTGGGAAAACAAAACCAAGTGTTAAGATATTTAGTAGTAAATCAAATTATAATGCCTCAGACCATGAGTTGAGAGTAAAGTATCTTGTAAAAGATCCTAAAAATAGAATTTTGTATAATGGTAGGCAGTCTCCAAAACCAACTCTTAAATTAACAGATCAACAAGGTAATACAGTTGGGGTTGAGGACTTGTATTATAAAAGAAGACCTGGAATAGGTCCTAATGGTTCATATATTGATGAAGTTTACTTTAGTGGGTTAAAACCTAACACAAACTATACTTTAACGGCCTATGGTGGGTATGATTTAAATAAAAATGGTAAACCTGATAATAAGGCGCCATATAAATTGGCTAGTAAAAATTTTACAACATATCCTGAATATCACTTTGGAAATATCCACACTACTAGAAGTACAAATCCAACAGTTGTAAATGATAGTGAAATATCAGTTCATTATGATTTTAATGACCCAGATAAAACTTTAATGACAAGTAAAATGCAACCAACTATAAGCATATATGAAAATAACACTAAAATTTCTGAGCAAAAAATTGAGTATGGTAACGATAAAGTTGCAACATTTAAAAACTTAAAAGATGGTACACTATATACGGTGCAAATTAAAGGGGTGTATGATCGGGATCGGGATGGTGTTGCTGATAATACTGCACCATACATATTAAATAGTGCAACATTTTTTACAAATTCCAAGCAGCCCGATGTCAAAATATATGGTATTAATGAAAGTACTACTCCATCATCTGTCACTGCAAATTCAGTAGAAATACATTATGATTACCACAAGAATCCCAATACAAATCCGCAGGATAAATATAAGGGTAATATTGCTCAAATGTCAATATACAAAGAAGATGATGTTAATCCGCTTGCCTCAGCTAATATTACTGAGGGTGATAATGTAAGTATCCCAGTAAGTAATTTAGCATCAAATACTGAATATACATTCACAATATCAGAGTATCTTGATTTAAATAATGATGGTAAAACTGATAATAAGAATAATAATGTAATAGCAAGTATGACATTTATGACGAATAAAGCATGGCCGACTGCAAAAATCGATGAACAAGCAACTAAAGTGTCAGATGATAAAATTTATTTAAATTATTCATTGGAAGATAAAGATCTTGCTATTGTTGGCAATCCAGAAATAGTAATTGGAAAAACAGGCAGTGGAACAATTCTTCAACAAATCGATATTTCTACAGGTTTAAATAAAGAGGAAATAATTAGTGGACTAGATGCCAATACATCATATGATGTTGAAATAGTAGCAGATATAGATGTTAATGGCGATGGACAAATCGAGGATGATCTAGCACTTGCTAAAAGTACATTCACAACAGATGATGGAAATCATGAAATAGAATCTTGTACTAACTTAAGAAATATTGGAAGTATAGAAAAATCTGCTGCTGTAAACACAAAAGAGATATATGAGCCAGATGATGAATACAATGTTACAGATG
>CALDDH010000019.1 GCA_937936465.1 uncultured Mycoplasmatales bacterium
TAAAAATGCAGCAACAACATGGGTTGGGATGATTGAGTTTAAAGATGAGCAGTATTTAGTAATAGCCGGAGGAACAAAAAGGAAAGTCAATAAAAAGATGAAACTAATTGAAGATAAGATAAATGGTGTAGAAGAGGAAAAAATTAATTAAATTATTTTAAATAAGGAGAAAGTATGGAGAAAATAACAGTTAAGTATAAAGATAAACAAAAGGATTTAGAAGTTGATTTTAAACAAACATTATTAAGTATTTTAGAATACTTAAAGTTTGATTTAAGTCATGAATATCAAATTAAATTACATAATCAGAAAAAATTAGAAACTGTTTTAGATATTAGTTTAGAAAAATTAGGTATTAAGGTTAATGAATTAATTGAAGTTATAGAAATGGAGAAGAGATGAGAAGAAAATATCAGAAATCAGAATTAAATATTGAAGAACATAAAGAACAAATTCAAAAAGAATTATTAATGTATCATAATACAATGTTTGTAGATTGTAAAATCAAGAAAAGTGATCAAACAACAATTAAAATTGACTATAATGTTGATAATCTAAATAAATTTAAAGATTTTAAAAAGGCAGATCAAGTTGTTAAATTAAGACTTGGAATATCACTGCTTCGGTTGATAGAAAAAAGAGATGATCACTTTCAAACTATTTTAAATGATAATAATATTTATATTAGTTATGATTTAGAAGCTAAAATATTGAAAAGGGTTTTACGCCATGAAAATGAAACAGATGAGCAGTTATTAAATCAAGTTAAAGCATTAGTTGGATCACTTTTCTTAAAATATCCATATGATGAAATAATAATAAGTGATAATGTTTTATTAAAAAAAGATAATTATTTAAAAGATATTTATTTAGCTGAAGATAAAGAACAGTTAGAAAAAAAATTAATGGAGATGATTAAGTTTAAACAAGAAGATTTATATCACAATTATGCATTAGTTAAAAAGAAGAAAGTTAGTAAAAATAAAAAATTAAAAAATACTTATTTAATAACAAGTATAACTTTTTTAATTGTATTACTATTTCTTAGTGCTTATTATATACCAAATCGTAATTCTCAATTAGATGCATATGAAAAATATGAACAAAAGATTTATGAAGATGTTTTAGTTGAATTAGAAAATACACAATTAAGATCAATGTCATCACTGACAAAGTATATTATGAGTGAAGCTACAATTAGATTAGCTCCATTAAGTGATACACAAAAAGAAAATATTTTATTTAATCTCTCTCCTGAAGTCGATGAGAATATTTTAGATTTTTGGGTTTTAATTGGTCAAAATAAACTTGAAGATGCATACAGTAAATCAATTGAAAATAATGATGCACAACAAAAAGCATATGTACTTATTTTATTAATTGATCAAGCACAAAATGATGCAAGTTTAGATGAAGATGAAAAACAAGAATTAATATCTACATATCAAGCAGAATTAGATAAAATTAATGCTCAATTAGAAGAAGGTACGACAGATGAATAATTATTTAATTAAAGATGGTAATCGGATAACTGAAAGTAAAGCAGGTTTCTTAATTGAATCACATAATTATTTATTTACAGATCGCTTTGAAATTGGTAAAAATAAAGCAATAAATTGTCAAGATATTCAGCTGAAAATTGATGAAGAAGGATCAATTGTAGTTTCTGGAGATGCTTATTTAAATTACCAGAAAATAACTGGAAGGTTTCAATTAAATATTGGAGATTGTTTGATTATTTATCCACTTTTGAAAATTCAATATATCAATAAAGATATTTTACAAATAAAAGTATATGATCAAAAGCAAGTTGAAATTAATTTATTAAATATTGATAAAATAAATAATGAATATTTGAATTACCCAGAATATATGAACTCTCCTAGAATTAAGAAGAAATATAGTGAAGAGAAAATAAAACTAGAAAAACCACCTGAAAAGGATAAAGATATTACAATTTCTAGTTTACTTAAAAAATTAGTTCCGGCAATTGTAGGAGTAGTAATTGCGATTTTAATGTTATGGATTAGACCACGTGGAATTAGAGGACTATTAATGTTTTTCTCAATGGTTGTTTCATTTTCAATTTCAATGATAACTTTATATCAAGATCGTAGAACTAATAAAAAGCATAATATTAATCGTAAACATGTTTATGAAAAATATTTACTTGAGAAAAGAAAAGAACTAACACAACTTAAAACAACAGAATTAAATGCTAGGAATTATAATAATTTACGTCAAGTTGATATTTTAAATGAAATAGACGGTAATAGTTCAAGGCTATATGAAAGAGATTATTTAGATAAGGATTTTCTTAATATCAGGCTGGGAGTTAAGACTGATGTTTGTGGTTATGGTCTTGAAAATCCGTTTGAAAAGATTCAATTAAGATATGAAGAATTAGAATTAGAACTAAAAGAAGTATATGAAGAATTTAAAGAAATAAAACAAGTCCCAGTTGTTGTCAACATATGTCATAATAATATTGGATTTATTGGATCTAGATATATTCAAGACAAACAATTACCGGCAATTATGAATCAAATATACTTTCAACAGAGTTATTTAGATCTAGTAGTAATAGTAATAACATCAAAGAAAAATTTAGAAAATTATAAATATTTAAAATGGTTAAAACACTTACAAAACCCATATACAAATATGAATAATATTATTGTTGATGAACAAAGTAGAGATCAACTGCTACCAACATATGAACAAATACTAAGGCAAAGAAAACAAGATTATGATCAAAAGAAAGTATATGTACCACATTTACTATTTGTAATTGACAATTATACTATTATTCAAAATCATCCAATCATGGAATATTTAGGAGATGATAGTAAAAAATATAGTTTTAGTTTACTTTATTTAGCATCTGAAGAAAATGAACTTCCAGATAATATAGACACAGTAATCAGTTATCAAAATGAGCATCAAGCAATTGTTAAATTACAATCTGGAAAATATGAAAATAAACAATTTGAATTAGAAGAGGTTGAATATGATGTTGATATCTTAGAACACTATACAAGAAAAATTGGTGAACTTGAACATATCAAAGGAATTAAATCATCTATTCCAGATCAATTAGGTTTTCTTGAAATGTATGATGTTTTAAGTACAGAAGACCTGAAAATAGAGCAAAGATGGCAAAAGAATAAACCATATAAAAGTTTAAGAGCTTTAATTGGTAAAAAATCAGAAACTGATGATATATATTTGGATTTACATGAAAAATTCCATGGACCACATGGTCTAATTGCTGGAACAACAGGAAGTGGTAAATCAGAAATAATTCAAACATATATATTATCACTTGCCTTAAACTTTTCACCAGAACAAGTTGGATTTCTTTTAATCGATTATAAAGGTGGTGGAATGGCCAATTTATTTAATGGAATGCCACACCATTTAGGTAGTATTACTAACCTTGATGGTTACCAATCACTTAGAGCATTATCATCAATTAAAAGTGAATTAAAGAGAAGACAAAAGATATTTTCAGATTTTGAAGTAAATCATATTAATGATTACCATAAATTATATGAAAATAAGAAAGTTGATGAAGCATTACCACATTTATTTTTAATTAGTGATGAGTTTGCTGAATTAAAAAGTGAACAACCTGAATTTATGAAAGAATTAGTTTCTGCAGCAAGAATTGGTAGATCACTTGGAATTCACTTAATTTTAGCTACTCAAAAACCAACTGGTGTTGTAGATGAACAAATTTGGTCGAATTCAAAATTTAAATTAGCGTTGAAAGTAGCAGAAGAAAGTGATTCAAAAGAATTATTAAGAACACCAGATGCAGCATATATTCAAAAAGCTGGACGAGGTTATTTAAAAGTTGGAACAAATGAATTATATGAGTTATTTCAAAGTGGTTACTCAGGTGCTGAATATGGTGGACAAGAAAATAATAAAATAGATAAAAGAATTTATGAACTAGATATTTTTGGAAGAAGAAAATTAATTAATGAACAAGTAATTGAACAAAAACATGAAAAGATTGAGGTTCAAACAGAACTAGAAGCAGTACTAGGAGAAATAAGTAAAGTTTATCAACAAAAAGAATATAAGGTAGTTGAGAGACCGTGGCTTGAGCCATTAGCAGATATAATTCACTTTAATGAACAATTTGATATTGGTGATGAGTCATTTTCAGTCAATGTAGGAGTTGTTGATATTCCTGATAGACAAAAACAAATTGATTATATTATCAACTTTGAAAAAACATTTAATGTCTTGGTAAGTGCATTACAGGGGATGGGTAAAACTACAACGATAATAACTATTTTATTACAATTAGCTAAAAAAAATAATCCAAATAATATAAAATATTATATAATAGATTTAGGTAATGGTGGATTAATTGCATTAAAGAGTTTAAATCATACGGCAGATTACATACGTGCACATGAAACAGATAAAATTAACCGTTTTACTAAATTATTAAAAGAAGAAATTGAATCAAGAAAATTATTATTTGAAAAAAACATTGTATCAACAATTCAAGCATATAATAATAAAGTAGAAAAAAAATTAAAAAGAATTATAATAGTAATTGATAATTATGAGGGAATGAGTGAACAGTCATTAAAATTAAATCAATTGCTAATAAGTGCAACTCGTGAAGGTGGAAACCTTGGAATTCATTTTCTGATTAGTAATAACAAAGCCATGTCATTAAAAGCTAATATAATGGTTAATGTTTCAGAAAAAATAATTTTATATACAAATGATAAACAAGATGTATCAACGTCATTAGGTAAAACAGATTATGTACAACAAGAAAAAATTGGACGTGGACACATTAAATTAGATAAACCTGAAATAATTCAAATATATCATCCGATTAAATCAGATAATTTCTTAGTAGGATTAAATGAAACTATTGATCAAATAAATCAAAAATACCAAATATCAAATATTGGTTTACCACAAATGCCAAAAGAAATAACTTATAAACAAAGACAAATTATTAATAATAAAGTATACATTGGTTATGAGTATGAAAATATATCAGAAAAATTCATTGAATTAGATAACACAATAATCATTGGTGATGTTAAGCGTGGAAAAACTAATATCTTGAAATTAATTTTAGAACAAATAAAAAATCAAAATACAATTACAATTATTGATAATTTTAAAAAGGAACTATCTGGGTATGCTCATTTAGAAAATATTGAATACATTTATAAACCTAATTCATTATTAAACATTTTAACTACTAAAGAATTATCAGGAGATATAGTAATTATTAATAAAATTGATTTAATTGAATTTTTTGAAAATAAAGAACAAAAAATAATATATAAAGAATTAAATAACCATTTAATAAACAATAAAAAATTCATTTTAGAAACATCAGATAATATTTCAACTACTCATAAATTTAATCAAACTATGCGTAAAGCAACGAATTTGATTGTAATGCAAAATATAAGCCAACAAAGATATTTTCAAGTCAATAATTTAGAACTAAGAAAAGAACAACATCAATTTAGTCAGGCGTATATTGTAGAAGATGGTATCTTAGATAAAGTCAAATTTGAAAAAGTTGTAAGTCATCAGGCAGATTATATTTTAAATGAAGAAGAATTAAGACAATTAAGTATAAGTAACACTGAGTTCTTATTAGAAGATCAAGTATATCCAATAAAAGATTTAATATTGTATGGAGAACATTCAGAAATGTTTTTAAAAGAAATTGTAACCCAATTAATAAATAAAAATTATCAAATTGATTTCATTGATAATGAAAATAAAGAACTTCAGATTGAGGGTCTTAATAAAATAGATGACTTTGCAAACTATCAAGTAAATGAACCAAAAAGAACTATTTTAATTTTAAATACTTTAAATATCAAAGGTCTTAATTTAAAACAAAAATCAGAAAAATTTGAAGAATTATATCCTGCTAAAGAAGAAGGACTTATAACTATAATGTTATTAGATAAAAAGATATCAGCAACAGTCCCTTACTTAAGAGAAATGAAAAAAACAGATTTTGGGTTTATATCAACAAATATAATCGAACAAAAAGTAATGAAAGTTAAAAATCAAAAAATTAAAGAATCAGAATTAAAATATGATAGTAATAGTTATTATGTAGTTAATGGAAAAGATATAAAAAAACAACAATTGAAGGAGAAAAATGGGAATTAAAATAGGAAATGATTGGGATCCATCAGGAGATTATAGACAGGAATATCTTGATGAGATGAATAAAAAAAAAGAAAAATTAAATAATTTAAAAAATGATATTAAAGAACATCAAAAAAAAATTGAAAATAATACTACAGGTTCAGAAGTTGATGAAGAGGGCCAAAAAGAAATGCATCGAATAATTGATAAAATAAATGATTGTATATCTAAAATAAATAATAAAAAAAGTAATTTACAAAAATATCAAGAAGAGGGGTAAAATGAGTAAAATACAAATTGATTTTGATCAAATTGATCAATTATTAAATAAAATAGAAACAATCAGAGATGAAGTAGAGTTCATGAAAAATAGACTAGACTCTATAAGTGGTTTATTACATAGTCATGATTTATTTAATATATCACATAAGGTAGATAATTTAATTTCAGAACAAACTCACTTCAATGATTCATCACTAAGTGAACAATTTGAGATTCTTCGTGAAAATACAATTAAATTAAGTGATAACTATCAAGCACAAGATGAAGAAAATATAAAGGGGTTAAATAAATGAGTCAGAAAATATATTATAATCAGTCAGACTATGAAGATGTATTATTTGAATTAAATAACATTAAATTTTCTCTTGAGTTTATTGATGACCAAATGAATG
>CALDDH010000020.1 GCA_937936465.1 uncultured Mycoplasmatales bacterium
GAATGGGTCAAGTGGTATAACAACGTACGTATACATACAAAAATCAATTATACTTCACCTGTATTATACCGAAAACAATATGAATTAAAAACAGCTTAATGATTAATAGAGTATTTTGTCACATTAAAAGTTGACAATCCAGAATATATTTACTATCTATACTCAATTGAGCTTTCTTAGTATAATATGTATAAGGTTTTATACCTTGACGAGCATAAAAAATAGAAGGTAAATTCATTTTTGAATAATTACGCATTTCACGTAAAACATTATTTTTATCACGAGAATTAAGTGTACCATTTTTAGTGCAAGAATGTCCATGATTGTATAATTTTTGTATTTTATACCTTTCAGATTCAGATAAATGTTTAAAATATAATTTTGTATCTTCATTAAATTTGTTATTATTTAAATGTTCCATTATTTTGCATACTCCTTTTTTTTTGTTTAGGCACTTAAAAGTTTATCAAAATCATGGAACTTTTTTTATATGTCTTATATTTTACAGAAAACTTTTGATAGTTCCATAAAGAATTATGTAAAATGATATAATAACCTTATACCACATTAATCCCTAGGATATTGAAGACCTGTATAATATAGATTTAAAATGCAATAATTTGTACTTATTTATTTTGTCCGTTTTTTGGTAGATGTTACATATTGATTAAAAAGTTAGTTATGAATAAAAAAGGAGACACACCAATGTAGGTTCGTCTCCAATATCAATATACAGTCTAACAAAACTGTATTTTTTTTTAAACTTTTTTAAGTTGAATATTAAAAATGTTAATTTATTCTAGTTATTTATAAGTAGCCATTTTATTATAACTTTTTTTATTATAAATTTATTACTATTCAATATCTATTTCTGGTTGTGCGCTAATTGAATTTATATGAGGATATATTACTTTTCCATTTGTATGGCTTACCTGTCCTGTTGACCAAATTGATTTATCCCAATGAAGACTATCTGCATAAAAATTATTAACATCTGAAAGATTATCCTTTGATGCTTTATATACATTAACTGTTCCATCAAAATTATTACCAACACCATTAATATTCTTTTTACCATTAACCATTTGCTCTTCATAAGTATAAGAATTATTAACCTCTCCATATTTATTTAATCCAACAATTGTTCCAACTTCATAGTTATCTCTACTAGTAACATCACCTGCTGCATATGAATTATTTACTTCAGATCTTCTGTTTCTTCCTACTAATCCTCCTACATGTGAAGTTCCATTAACATCACCTGTTGCATATGAATTATTTATTTGAGATTTTAAACTGTTATCTCCAACTAATCCTCCTACATTTCGCCCATCAGAGTTTAAATCACCTGTTGCATATGAATTATTTATTTTCCCATGGAAGTTAACACCTACTAATCCTCCAATTCTTCCTATATCTGTAGCAGATACTGTTGCACTAGAATAACTTGAATTTACTTTATTTCTATTCACCCCAACTAATCCTCCAGCTTGACTACTAGACTGAACACTACCTGAAGATGAACTATTTGTAATTGTACCTCTGTTTTCACCAGCTATTGCTCCTACATGAACATAACCTTTGACATTACCTGAAACTGAACTATTTGTAATTTTACCCCAATTATTACCAACCAATCCTCCTACAGTAAATGCACTAGGACTATTGACATTTATATTATTTAAGTTTAAATTATTGATTTCTGCATTTTTGGAAGTCGTTGAGATAACTCCAGTGTTATCATTACTACTACTTGTATAAAGATTATTAATAGAATAATCATTACCATCAATAGTCCCATTAAATTTGCTATTTTCAGCTATTGAATCGAATCCATTCGCACCATATAATTCTGTGTTTGTTGTCTCCGTACAATCAATATCCTCAGTTAAATAATAATCACCATCTAATGACCATGCATCTTCGTGTGATGCACCTGGGTAGTCTTCCCCTTTACCTATACTTTCCAAATCCTTACAAGAAGATACCTCTACTCCTTCTGGGTCTACTGGATCTACTGGATCTACTGGATCTGTTGTACTATTTTGTTCAATATCAATTTCTCTTTGTACATTTATTGATGTTAAGTGTGGATATATAATATTACCACTAGTAGAGCTAACTTGACCTGTAATCCAATTTGATGCAGTCCACTTTAATTTATCATTATAAAAATTACTTTCATCAGTTAAATTTTCAAATGTACTAATAGAATATGAGTTACCTTCAGCATTGTCACTTCCAATTAATTTATCATCTGTAACTGAAGTTCCATTAATCAACTGTGCCTCATAACCATAACTATTACTAATTGTTTTGTTGTTATAACCCATAAGTGCTCCAGTGTTATCAACACCATCTATATCACCTGCTGCATATGAGTTTGTAATGTTTCCATTTTGATTAAGTCCTACTAATCCTCCAACTACAGAAGTACCACTTACATCAGAGATTGAATATGTATTTGTAATATTTCCCATTCCGTTACTTCCTACTAATCCACCTACATTTTCATTAGCAATAACTTCTCCAGTTGAATATGTATTTGTAACATTTCCATTTTCGTTACTTCCTACTAATCCTCCTACATTAGAAGCACCTGTTGTAGTTACATCACTATAACTTTTTGAAACTGTACCTACATAATTACGTCCTACTAATCCTCCAACTTTAGAAGTACCACTTACAGTACCTGTTGCAGAACTATTGATAATATTCCCATTGTTGATAGATGCAATTGAACCTGTAGTATCACCACCTGTTATATTGACATTATTTAAATGAAGATCATCTATTGTTGATGTGTACTCGACTGTATTAATTAAAGCAGCAGATTCTGTTGAATTAATGTACAAGTTATCAACCGAATGTCCATCACCATGAATATTTCCTGTAAATGTATTATCTAGACTTCCAATTGTATCAAATCCATCAACACCATATGTTGTCTGATCACTAGTGTCATGATTTATATCTGCAGGATTACTTGCAGAACAATCAATATCGTCTGTCAATACATAGTCTTGTCCTAATCCCCATGCATCAGTATGCGATGCACCTTCATAGTTAGACCCTTTACCTATACTTTCTAAATCCTTACAAGTTGTAACAGGTGTACCCGCTGACAACTCTTCAGGTGATTCTGATGCATATAATACATTACCATACATATTATTGAAACCCATCTGAATTGCTTCACCCTGCATAACTACTGAAAACATATTACTTGAAGTAAAAATTACCAGCATTAATATTGTGAATATTTTATTTAATTTTATCATTAATCTCCTTTTTTATATTAACATTATTGTTTATCCATATCATTATAACACAAAACATTAAGCCAGTCAAATATAAGCGTAAATAATTTTTTTTCGCCTTTATTAATATAAAATAAATATAAATATTATTAAAATTTTTAATTAACTTCTTGAATACTATTCATATATAATAATCAAAAATTAATATTTTTACTATTTTGTTAAAATATAATTAATGCTATTAATTGAAAGTATTGATTACAGAAAAAGTATTCTCTAAATAAATATAATGGTTTAATAGGATATAATAAAATTGACAGTTTCACTAAGGACAAATGTTAAAATATAATTAAAAACATTGGAGGAAATATGTCAAGAAGAAAAAGAAGAGAGTTTACAGAAGAATTCAAATTACAAATGGTTCAATTATTTAATAGTGGTAAATCAAGAAATCACTTAATTAAAGAATATGATCTAACACCATCATCACTAGCCAAATGGATAAATCAATATAATTCAAACCAACCATTTGTTGCTAGTGATAATTTAAGTGTGTTAGAAGTAGAGAATATTAAATTAATAAAGATCTTAAACAAAAAGAGCTTGAAGTTGATATTTTGGGCAATTTAAACAAAGTTTAAATATTAACATAAAGCAAATTCAAAAATAATACATAATAATAAGAATAAATATCCAATTGCATTAATGTGTAAATTATTAAAAGTATCAAGACAAACATATTATAATTATATAAACAACTGCCATACTAGTAAATACTATAAACAGCAACTAATTGATATTAATGTAAAAAGACATTTAAAAGTTCAAAAGGTTCTTTTGGAACTAGGATGATTAAAGTAATATTAAAAAGAGAAAACATAATATATTGTAGAAAAACAATAAAAAAATCGTTGATAAGACAAAGATTGATTTCTTCGTATAATCAAAAAAAAAAAAAAATACAAGATACAAATAATGAATACAATAAAGATAGTATTGAAAATATTCTAAACAGAGAATTCAATCAACCGATTAATGAAGTTCTAACAAGTGATTTAACTTATGTCAAAGTCAATAAATTAAATTATTATATTTGTTTCATAATAGACATCTATAATAGTGAAATAAAGGGCTATTCTTATTCAAATCAAAGAAAACCTGAAATGGTATTAAAATCATTTAATACTATTGATATTAATTTAGAAAAAGTAAGATTATTTCACACAGATAGAGGATGTGAGTTTAAAAATAAGAAAATTGATTTATTATTATCTAAATATAATATAACAAGATCTTTATCAAGACCAGGAAAGCCAATTGATAATGCAAAAAGTGAATCAGCATTCAAAACATTTAAAACAGCGTGGTATCAAGATCAAGCATATACTTCAGAGCATGAATTAAAGCATGATATAAAGAATTATGTGAAATGGTATAATAATATTAGACCTCACTCATCACTAGGATATTTAAGCCCTGTAGAATATAGATTTAAAATGCAATAATTTGTCCTTATTTATTTTGTCCATTTTTTGGTAGACATTCCAGGTGATAATGAAATTCTTTTTGGATTTTTTATCTTTCTATACAAACGCCTCCTAATAATTAAATGCTAACAAAGAAATATACACATAATGAATCAATTGAATACTTAACGGTTTAACAAAAGTTTAAGTTTGTAGATTAAGAATCAAGATCGTTACTAGAACTTAAGGAAGAGGTAGATAAAGACATTCTATATTATAATTAATAAATATATTAAATATATTAAAATGAACCCCCATAAAATGGAGTTTCATATAATCTGTATTTAGTCTTTATTTATTATTCTACTTTTATTATTTGATTTCACTATAGTTATTTTTCATTTTTTAGTATATTAGGATTTAATTTTTTTGTAATCAATCACAAATCAAGTTAAAACTATAAATTTATAGTTTTATTTTATAAGAAAATAAATTCATTTTTGATCAAATTTAAAAGTCATTTTATTTGACAAATTGTGACAACCTATATCAAATATCAATGTCTTTGGATCAAATTAACTAATTATTTGTGATTTTAATTTATTTTATTTTTTTTGATTGATTTATCAATTATATATGTTTCATGACAAAGTTATTATAAACAATCAATAAATATACTATTATAATAATTAATTAAAATATCAATTTTTGTTTTTGTATATATTTCAAAATATACTTTATCTTTTTCTTCGTGCAACAATTTTGAAAATAGTTTTAAATAATTGAATATATATTCTAACTATTCCATTTACTAGATGCATAGCAAGTGCATATTCCACATTTTTAGGTACAACATCTATTTTAGTTTTTACATATGTTAGGCTTCCTAAAAACAATACTTCTGCTATTACAACTGAAAATATTGATAATACTAATGATATTGGTCCTAAGCCATAAAAAACTGAAAAGTACTGTTCAAGAAGTGCTGTAAATCCAAAAATTGCTAAAACCATTGCAATAATCCATAATACAAATCCACTTAATGCTAATGCTCCTAATATTAAAACAGCATTTTTAGCAAATTTAATATTCTTTCCACTTAATTTTATTTTTGGTAGCATGATTATTCCACCTATTACTGCAATCATTGTTGCATAACCGGTCATGCGCAGTACATCTTGAACCATTTGAGCATCAACTGCACCTTGAGCATAATATGATATCCAACTAGTTGTAATAATTAGTGAATTACCAAAAAATAGGCCTAATAATCCTGTACATAAAACAAACATAATTAAATTCAAAATTGGTCCTTTATCTTTATATAATGATTTATATAAAGCAAACCAGACAATCCCAATTACAATAGTTGCAATTGTTCCAACTACAAGACGATAAAGTAGTCCTCCTTGATACATAAATGCTAAAAACAAATCTCCTTGTTGTAAATTATTAATTGCAATTGTAAAAGCTATTAATAATCCTAAAGCTGTTTTCCAAATTACTCCGCTGTAACTTGCTAAACTTTGATTATTCATTTTGACTCCTTTTCTTTTAAAATATTATAACATTAATTAAACTTTCTCTCCAATATAATAAAGTCCACTTACTAATAAAATAATTGATGTAATAAAAATTATTACTAAAGAGATTCCAATACCTGCAAATAAATATGCAAGTCCTGATATAACTCCAACCATAATTGCGTATGGCATTTGTGTTTGCACATGGTCTAAGTGATCAACACCTGATCCAACTGAAGAAAGAATTGTTGTATCAGAAATTGGTGAACAATGATCTCCAACTATTGTTCCTGTAAGTACTGCACTAACAGATAAAGTTAAAAATGCTAAATCTGGATTGACTGCCCAAGCAAGAGGAATTGCAAGTGGCATTAAAATACCCATTGTTCCAAAAGATGTTCCTGTTGCAAAGGCCATAAAAGCTGCAATAATAAATATTGTTAATGGTACTATTTGATATGGAATCCATGATCCAAGAGCTCCTGCAATATAGTTTCCAGTGTCTAAACCATCACTTCCCATAATTGATCCAATTGACCATGCAAGTAATAAAACAAAGATTGTTGGTAACAATGAATTGGCTCCACTCAACATTAAATCAATTCCTTTTTCTTTATTAGAAAATGCTCCTTTTAATCCAGATAGTAAGAAAATAGTTAAGATTGTTAAAATTGCAGCTTGTGACAGTACAACTGATGCATCAGCAGATGAATAAGCCGTTGCAATTGATTGCATTGAAAATGGATTAGATGTCAACATATTAATTAACTGAGTATCTTCTCCAGCCATGATAACACTGTAACCACTGTAATAGAAGAGTGTAATTGCACTTATAATTAAGACAGCAATTGGAACAATTCCCTCATATGCTTTAGCCGTATATTTTTCATTAACTTCAATATCATCTGTTTTTTCAGATTTAATTTTACTAGTTTTTTTGACTTCTCCACTTTTAGCACGCCTTTGAGCTTTCAACATTGGTCCAAATTCACGTACCATATAAATTGTTAAAACAATGAAAATTAACATAAATATATTGTAAAAACGATACGGGATTGAATGAATAAAAATTGATAATGGACTAAAGTCTTGTCCGATATCATTTACACCGGCAGCAATTAGTGATATCTCATACCCAACCCATGTTGATACTAAAACCAAACCACTAATTGGTGCTGCTGTTGCATCAACTATAAAAGCTAATTTTTCACGAGATACATTGTACTTATCTGTCACTGTTCTCATGACTGGTCCAACAATTAAAGAATTTGCATAATCATCAAAAAAGATTAATAATCCCATCATCCAAGTTGCAAGTTGTGACGATTTTGATGATTTTGCATATTTAGAAATTGTTAATGCTAAAGCATTTAATCCTCCAGTATATGTTAATAAGTAAATAATACTCCCAATTAATAATACTTGAATAATAATTCCTGCATTCCACGGGTCTCCCATCGATTGAGTCATATAAACAGGTATTTCAACTAAACTTTTAATAAGTGATTGAATTAATCCTAAACCTGCTTGTGCATTTAATATAAATATCCCAAAATATAATCCACTAAATAATGATAAATATACATTCTTATATTTAAATGCTAAAAAAACTGAAATTACTGCTGGTGCAAGTGACCAAATTTCATACGAAAATAATGCTTCCATTCTTCCTCCAAAAAAGAAAGACCACTTAAAAAGTAGTCTTTTCAATTATTATTGAAATGACTCCTCCGCATATTTGCGGGAGTATACAAGATATTATCTTGCATACCAACATAGTATGTTCTAAATACTACATTTCGGCTTTAAGTCCTTTCCTTTTAGATCATAGTTTTAGAAAACTCAGTAAAAGTACTAATAATTAAAGCTCCTCCATTTTGGATATATTATACAATAACTTTATAAAGATGTCAAATTTATTATTTAAAACAAATGTAAAACTTCATACTGTGGAAACATATAGTTTGGTGTTACATAATAAGTTCCAAAAGAACCACCTTTTAAATTACCTACAATGATAACTCCTCCACCAATTGGGTCCTTAATATATACTGGGGCACCAGAATCACCAGGTTGAAGTGGTTCCTCTGACATGTACCTAAGAGTATTATCTGAAGTTAAACCACTATAAGTCAATTGTATTTCTTTTTGCGATTTAGCTCCATATGTATAAGTATTATAACATTGAACTTGTCCGGTGTTTTTAACTACTCCTAAAACTGGTTTATAACCATCTCCCGTTTGAATACCATACTCATAGTTACTTTGATTATCTAATTGAATAAGACCATAATCAATTAAATTATTAGGTGAAGAATATGAATATTCCATATATCCAATACCAGATCCATTTGATGTTTTAAAGTAATCTCCATTATCTCCACAATGACCTGCTGTAACTAAATAATAAACATCATCATATTTAGCATAATAAGATGAAGTGCAGTTTGAGTTATCAGCAGTATTAGTAATCTTTTGTCCCCCAATAAGTCCTCTTGCTCTTTGTTCGTTATTATCTTGGGCATTTAAGATAGTCAAACTATTGATTGAAAATATAAATAAAGTTATAAATATAATTATTTTTTTCATATTAACTCCTTAAATTGTATTTGTAGTAACGCCAGAATAATTAGCTATTTGATATGTCGGTGTGACATATGCATAAGTATCATCACCTTCAGTCTCAAGACCATTTAATATTCCTATTGCAATTGCTCCTTTTCCATTTAAAGCATATACGCTTGCTCCTAAATCAAAAAAAGTGGGGTTGGTTGATGATAGTACTTTATATTTAAGCACTCCATCATCTGTAAATCCATAAAATTCTAAACTATAACGTTTATAATCCTTGCCACTAAATAATAGTGCATATTTTTGATCTGAAACCTCATATGTTGAATCGAGAGTATCAACCACATTTATAATACCACTATGTGTAGCTATTTTTGTGTTTTTAGGTGCATAATTATCATATTTAATTAAACTATAGCTTGGTTTTTTTAATCCATTCTCTTTATGTTTTGTTATTTCACCAAAAACATTATATGTCCCATCTGATGCAATGTATGCAACTGAATCACCTATACTTCCACAACTACCCGATGTAATTGCATATTGATTATTTTGATTATCCATACCATTAAAACCAACTGTACAACTTTGACCTGTACTCTGGTTCATAATTTGTGTACCTCCGTTAACTGATGCAAATATTTCTGATGCATCAAAATAGCTAATATTAATTAATAGCATTGCAAAAAAAATTAAAATTATTTTCTTCATTATTCCCCCTTCTTATATATGAAATTAATTTTATATAATTTCAATTATATTATACATAATAAAAAATAAAAAGTAATAAAATTATTGTTATTATAAATATGATTTTATTAATTAATGAAAACTTAAAAACTTGGTGATGTGATCTTTTAGACTTTAAATTAAAATCTTTACTTATAATTGAATCAGATAAATTATCAGATCTTTTAAGTACTGATATGATAAGTGGAATAAAAGCATCTTTTACAATACTGATCTTTGTAAATATCCCAGCAGTTCTTATATCTTTACCTCTTGCAGCCATTGCATATAGTATTCTTTCTAAATCAATGATTAATAATGGTATAAAAGATAAAGTAATTGTTAAAATTAAAATAATACTATTAGTTGGTAGTTTTAATTTTTCAAGTGGTTTAATCATCTTATTAATACCATATATTATTTCCTCAATTGGTGTTGTATTAACTAAGATAATGATTGGAATAAACCAACTGTTAAGGTTAATCCAAATTGATAACCATAAATCTAAGTACTCTTTGTAGATGTTAATAAAACCAATTGTATAAATAACTGTCTCTTTATCAATTAATAAAGTATAATATATTGCCATCATTAAAAAGAAAACAAATATTATTAGGAAAATTTGAATAATTTTTTTAATTGATATTTTAATAATAAATAATATTAAATATAAGAAGATAACATAACAGATTAAAACTTTAAAATCATCAACAATTAAATGAAATAAATACATATACAAAAATAAGTATATTTTCAAACTTGGATGAAGTTTTTTAATAACATTCTTTTTATACCCTAAATGATAAACATTAATTTTTTGAAAGTAATTCAATTTTCTCCTTTATAAATAAATCAATGTCTGAAGATAATCTAGCTGCATCATAAACTTGACTACTTTCATTTATAATATTTAAAACTTTTAACTCATCTGGTAAATAAATTAATTTTTTATTAATATATTTATCTTTAAAATAAAGGTAGTTGCTTAAAATATTTTTAATAGATCCATTATGTAATTCAATTATTTGATCAGCATATTGATAGATAAGATTGAAATCATGTTCAATAATAATTATCTTGTTATTTTCTTTACTTGCAATAGTCTTAAGGATATTCATCAGTTGAATCTTACTACCTGGATCTAATCCAATCGTTGGTTCATCTAAGATTAATATTTCAGGTTTAATAAGTAGCATTGAAATAATTGCAATTTTCTTTTTTTGTCCACCACTTAAATGAAATGGTGATTTATGTAATAATTCTAATGGCAGATCAAAACAATTAAAATATTTTTCAATTTCATCTTTTGCTTGCTTAACATCTAATTTAAAATTCTTAATACCATACAATAATTCCAATTCAACTGTTTGAGAAAAAATTTGCATATCACTAAATTGATAAACAATTCCAACTTGTCTTTGGATTTCTTTTAATTCATTTAATTTACTTTGATTATTAATATTATGACCCAAAATAGCTAATTGTCCATCACTTGGAATAATAAGACCATTTAATAAATTAATTAAAGTTGATTTACCACTTCCATTTTCACCAATTATCATTGTTATTTGTTCGACTACTTCAAAATTAATATTACTTAAAATATATTGTTTATTAATATGATAATTTAATTCTTCTGCTTTAATTGACATATATACCTTTCAAAGTCTTTTAATGTTTGAAACTGAAGATTACAGTCTTTTGATATTCTCATTATGTAAGGTACTTCTAACTTCATGTCAGTAAGTAATTTTTCTTGCTTGAATATTTGTATGTAATTACCTTCTGCCTTAACTTTTCCATCATCAATTAAAATAGTATGTTCGGATTCAATTGCAATATTCATATCATGGGTTATTAATAAAATTAAGCAATCTTTTGTATGTGCATAATCTTTTAAAATATTAATAACATCTAATTTAATTGCTTCATCAAGCATCTCTGTTGCCTCATCTAAGATTAATAACCTTGGTTTTTGAAAAAGGCTAGAAATAATTTCAATTTTTTGTAATTCTCCACCACTTAATTCAAAAGTGAAACTGTTAAGTAAATGCTTAATTTTAAAAAGATCTGCATAATAATTAATTTCTTTTAAAATATCATCTTTGTTAATATTTTTATTTTCTAAAACAAATGCTAGTTCATCTATTACTTTAAAGTGAACTATTTGATCTTGTGGATTTTGAAAAACAATTGCCACATCTTCTTGTTTTATTTCTAAATTATTTAGTAAAATTGATCCACTATCAGCTTTTTCTAAACAAGCAATCAGTTTACCAAGTGTACTTTTACCACTTTGATTTTGACCAATAATTGAACAAAAATTTTTATTAATAATTTTTAGAGATAAGTCTTTGATTATTTCCTGATCTTTATATTTAAAAGTAAGGTTCTTAATTTCTAATTTCATACTGCAAGCTTTTCTAATATATTTGATACATAATAGTAGATAAAAATAATTATTGATGATTTAATGATATTAAATGGAACATATGTTAATAAAATTCTAGTCAAATAATTGTCTTGGCCTGCTGCCTCTGTAAAGCTCATACCCATGTATAACGGATCAATTATAAAGAAGTTAAAACTAACCATAATTAAAGTGAACAGTATTGCAGATATTATTAAACTCATTATTTTATTTAATTTTTTACTTAAATAGTAATAACTAATTGCAATTGTAAGAGATCCCATGATAGCAGAAACCATTCCTGCAATACTTCCTCCTTTAAATAAAAATAGTAATATACCCTTTAAAATTGCAACGTATATTCCAATTGATAAACTAAGTGAAACAGCTATCAAAACAATTACATCACTAAAATCAAATTTTAAGTAAGGTATGATATATGGTATTTCAATTAAATTAATTATAAAAGCCAATGCTCCTAACATAGCTGTATATGTAATAATTTGAATCGAATTAAATTGTTTTTTCATTCTAACCTTTCTTTATATATAAAAAAACTCCCATACAAAATTGGGAGTTAATTTATAAATTAACTGTTTTTTTCTTTCATCCAGACTTTACTGTCGGTACTTGAATTTCACAAGTTCAGCTTGCGCTCATGGACTATAACCACCGGTATGGAATTACACCAATCCCCCGAAAATAATATTTAATTGTTAGACAAGCTCAATTTTTGCAAGTTGTGCGTTATCTCCTCTTCTTGTTCCTAATTTAATAATTCTTGTATACCCACCATTACGATCAGCATATCTTGGCCCTATATCATCAAATAATTTTTGTAATATAGTTTTATCTTCAACATCAATATTATAAAGATATTTAGCTGCTTTTCTTCTTGAATGTAAATCACCTTTTTTACCTAATGTGATCATTTTTTCTGTAGTTCTTCTTACTTCTTTTGCTTTGTCAACAGTTGTAATGATCTCTTCTTTTACTAATAAATTAGTAGTTTGATTTCTTAACAATGCTTTTCTTTGAGACGATGTTCTACCTAATTTTCTGTATCCTTTAGATTTATACATAATGACCTCCTAATCTTCTTTAAATTTTACACCTAAATCTTTTAAGTGTTCTTCTATTTCTTCTACTGTTTTCATACCAATATTATCTAAACCTGATATTTCTTTCTTACTTCTAAGAATTAATGTTTCAATTGTATTAATATTTGCTCTTTTAAGACCATTGTATGCACGATTAGAAATATCTAATGTTTCAATTGATGTTTCTTCAGATACTTCTTGTTCAGCTAAAATAGCCTCTTCTTGATTTTTTTCTTCTTGATGAAAAACATTTGATGCCTCAATAATTTCTTCAATGTTTTCTAAAATACTAACATGTTCTTTAATTAAATGAGATGAATATGATAATACTTCTTCAGGTGTTAACATTCCATTAGTTTGAATATCAATTGTTAATTCATCATAATTTGTTTTATCTCCAACACGAGTATCTGTAACTTCAAAACTAAATTTTTCAACTGGAGAATAAATTGAGTCTACAAAAATTTGGTTAGCTTGTTTCTCTTTACCTCTATTTTGTTCAGCTAACACATATCCTCTTCCTCTACTAGCAAGTAAAGTCATTTCAAATTCAGAGTCTTCTGTTAAAGTAACTATTTTTAATTTTTTATTAATAATTTTAACTCCTGCAGGACAATCAATATCCCCAGCAGTTAAGACACCTTCTTTATTACCTTTCAATGTTAAAATAACATCTTCATTTTGGTTTTCAATTCTTAATTTTAAATTTTTAATAGCTAAGACAACTTCAGTTACATCTTCATGAGCATTAGATATAACATCAAATTCATGTGAAATCCCTTTTATATTTATTTTTTTAACTGCACTACCTGGAAGAGTTGAAAGAGAAATTCTACGTAAAGCATTTCCAAGTGTAGTCCCAAATCCATTTTCCAATGGTGAAATTATAAATTTCTTATGGTTTGCATTTTTCTTATTATCTTCTACATTGACAACTGGAAAAACTATGTTAAAATCGTATGCTTTGTCCATTCATCCTCCTATTTTATCTTTTATTTTTCGGTGCTCTACAACCATTATGAGGTCTTGGAGTACAATCTTTAATTGATACAATATCAATTCCTGCTGCTTTTAATGATTTAATTGCTGTATTTCTACCAGGACCTGATCCATTTGTTTCAACTTGCAATTTTTTGATTCCAATTGGTTTAATTTGTTCAATTATTTTTTCAGTTGCTTGTTGAGCAGCAAAAGGCGTAGATTTTTTTGATGATTTAAATCCTGCAACACCTGATGATGACCAAGTTAATGTATTTCCTTCTTCATCTGTAATATTTATAATTGTATTATTCCAGTTTGCGTGAATATGTGCAATTCCTGATTCAAAATGTTTTTTAACTTTTTTCTTTGATTTTCTGACTGCCATAATAACCTCCTAATTATTTTTTCTTATTTGCAACTGTCTTTTTCGGACCTTTACGAGTTCTTGCATTATTTTTAGTATGTTGACCTCTTAATGGTAATCCACGACGATGTCTAACACCACGATATGATCCAATTTCCATTAATCTTTTTATATTTAAATTTACTTGACGTCTTAAGTTACCTTCTACTGTTTGTTTTTCAATTTGTGCTCTAATAGCATTTAATTCGTCTTCACTTAAATCTTTTACTCTTTTATCTTCTGAGATATTAACTTCTTTTAAAATCATCTCAGATTTACTTCTCCCAATTCCAAAAATATATGTTAAAGAAATAACAACTCTTTTATTATTTGGAATATCAACTCCTGAAATACGTGCCATAGTTTATCCTTTCTTTATCCTTGTCTTTGTTTATGCTTAGGGTTTATACAAATAACTCTTACTGTCCCTTTTCTTTTAATTACTTTACATTTTTCACAGATTGGTTTTACTGATGCTCTTACTTTCATCATAACCTCCTTTTATTTAAATCTATATGTAATTCTTCCCTTAGTTAAATCATACGGAGATAATTCAACTAACACTTTATCCCCTGGAATTATTCTAATGTAATTCTTTCTAATTTTTCCAGAAATATGTGCTAAAATTTCCATCCCATTATCTAATTTAATTTTAAAAATAGTATTGGGCATAACTTCTAATACAACTGCTTCAATCTCAATCGATTCTTGCTTCATTTAATTTACTCCTTTTTAAATTTTTGTCAAAATTTCGTATCCTTCTTCTGTTACTAAAATAGTATGTTCAAAGTGTGCAGATGCTTTTTTATCTTTTGTTTGTGTTTTCCATCCATCAGGAAAAATCTTGATTTCTTTTGTTCCTACATTTAACATTGGTTCAATTGCTAAGGTCATTCCAGCTTTCAAGATTGGCCCATGCCCTGGACTACCATAATTTAAAATTTCTGGTAGTTCATGTAAATTCTTTCCAACTCCATGTCCTGCAAACTCTTGAACAACTGTCAAATTATTAATATGTGCATAGTTTTCAATTGCATGCGATACATCCGATAAATGGATTCCTGCTTTAATTTGCTTTAATCCAAACCATAATGAATTTTCTGTTTCTTTTAGTAGATGAGCATTTTCAACACTAATTTTACCTACCGGATATGTCCATGCTGAGTCACCATGATACCCTTTATAATTAACACCAATATCAATACTAATAATATCACCATCTTTAAGTTTAGTTTTATTTGGAAATCCATGAACAATTTGCTCATTTGGTGATGCACAAATTGCATATTCAAATCCATTATAACCTTTAAAGGAAGGTGTTGCATCATTTTGCATAATAATATCTTCAACTAATTTATTAATTTGACTTGTTGTTACTCCAGGTTTCACCATTTGATCAATTGTTTTATGACAGAGTGCTACAATTCTTCCAGCTTCTTTCATCAAATTAATTTCTCTTGGACTTTTTATTTGAATCATTGATCTATGACCATATTTTTGATTTCAGAAAAAACTTTATCAATTGATTTATTTAAAGCTTCAACCTCAATTACTTTACCAATTTCTTTGTAATAATCAATAACTGGCAATGTTTGCTCTTTTGCAACTGATAATCTTTTTTTAATGCTTTGAGTATTATCATCTTCTCTTGTAATTAACTGATGTTGACACTTATCACAAATTCCTATTTCAACTGGTTGAGAAAAATACTTATTATATGTTGCTTGACAATTAGGACATGTTAAACGACCAGATAATCTTTTCATAATTTCTTCAGTTGTTAATTTAATAAATATAATATTATCGATTTTCATATTCATATCAGACAATAATGTATTTAAATGTTTTGCTTGTTCTACAGTTCTTGGAAATCCATCTAATAAAAATCCTGATTGATATTTTTCCTGACTAATCTCTTCTTTTAACATTTTAATTGTTAAATCATCAGGAACAAGTTCACCACGGTTTATATACGATGCAAGTTCCTTTGATAACACTGAATTACCTTTCATTGTATTACGAAAGATATTTCCTGTTGATAAGTGAGCAATATTATATTCATCACAGATCAATTCAGCTTGTGTTCCTTTTCCTACTCCGGGTAATCCCATTATCAAAGATATCATTTGTCTTCTCCAAAAAGTTTTCTATATTCATTTGTTTGTGTTTTATTTAATAATCCTTCATATGCTTGAATTAACACACTGACTGTAATTATTAAACCTGTTCCTAATAAAGATAAATTTATTGATGGATCAATATTTGCTATTTGAGAAATTAATAATGGAATAACTGCAATGAAACCTAAAATTAAACCACCCCAAATAGATGTACTCATAATAAATTTTTCTAAATATTTTTCTGTGTCTTCTCCTGATCTAACTCCAACAATATAAGCACCTTGTTTTTCTAAATTTTCTGTCATGTTTTTTGGATTCATTTGAATATATGAATAGAAAACACTGAAAATAACAATTAGTGTAAAGTAGACAACTGTTGCAATATACCAGTACTCTGCTGTTGTAGAAAAATCAAACATTGCCCTAATGATAGTTTCAATTTGTCCAACCCCATTTGCAGAAAATGCTGGTACAATATTTAAAATAACAATTGGCATAAGCATTATTGGTGTTACAAAAATAATTGGAATAACTCCTGCTGGATTTATTTTAATCGGGATATAACTATTTTCATTTAGTTTACCTTTTGATAATCTTACGTAGTTTATTTTAATTTTACGTTTAGCTAAATTAAAGTAAATAACAACTAAGACTAATAATATTTCAATAATTAAGATTATTGCCCAAAGTATAATGTTTGATAATAATTCTTGATTAGTTGCAATATCTGTAAAATAAATTGAATTAATCTTCGTTAAAGTTGATGGTATTCCTGCAACGATTCCTGCCATAATTAGAACTGAGATTCCATTACCAATTCCTTTTTCTGTGATTCTGTCAGCTAACCATATCATGATCGCTGTACCTGCAGTAATTACAATTGTTACTAAGAAATAGTCATAAATTGTTGGATTTCCACCTAAAAGTACAACACCATACCCTAAACTAAAGATTAATACAAAACCAAGTGATTGAAATACTGCAAAAATAATTGCTAATATTTTAGTCATATTTGATCTTTTATTTTGACCATCGATCCCTTGGTGCTTCCACTCATTAATTGCTGGCACTAAATCATTTTCCAATAATTGAATAACAATTGAGGCAGTAATATATGGTGAAACCCCTAACATAAATAATGAGAAGTTACCAAAGTTACCCCCACCAAAAATATTATAGAAACCAAGTAATCCATTATCTAAATTTATTCCTGCATTAAATAATTGTGCAACATCAATTCCTGGTGTTACAACAAACGACCCAATTCTAAAAACAATAAAGATCCCTAAAGTATATAAAAGTGCACTTCTTGTAACTGAATTACTTAAAATTTTCTTTAGTTGCATTATAACTCCTCGACGTTTCCACCCTTAGCTTCAATCATTTCTTTTGCTGATTTAGTAAATTTATCTAATTTTACTGTTAATTTTTTATCCAGTGTACCAGTTCCCAGAACTTTGATTTTAGACTTGTTTTTAACTTTAATAATTTTTCTTTCTTTTAAATTTTCAACAGTAACTATTTCACCATCTGCATATTTATTTAAATCATTTAAATTAATTGTCTCATATGTAGTTGCAAAGTTATGGTTACTAAATCCACGTTTTGGTAAACGACGGTATAAAGGGTTTTGTCCACCTTCAAATCCAGGTCTTACTGCACCACCTGAACGAGATTTCTGTCCATTTTCACCACGTCCTGCTGTCTTACCTTGTCCACTTGCTGCTCCACGACCTTTACGTTTCTTACTATGCTTAGCACCAGCTGAATATTCTAATTCATGTAATTTCATTTTGTTAGCTCCTTTCTAAACTTCTTGCACCTTTACCAAGTGAGAAATCTTTTTAATTTTACCTTGAGTGCAACTGTTATCTTGGTGAATTTTAAATTGATTCATTTTTGTTAACCCAAGAGATTGTGCAACTTCTATCTGATCTTTTCTTTTACCAGCTAATCCTCTAACTAGTGTAATTTTTAAATTAGACATATTGTTCTCCTTTCGGTGTAGTTTATGATAAATGTTTAATATCAAGATCTCTTAATTTAGCTACTTGTTCTTTAGTAACTAATGATTCTAAACCTTGAAAGGTTGCTCTAACCATATTAGCTTTATTATTTGAACCTAATGATTTAGATACAACATCTGAGTAACCTGCAAGTTCTAATATTGAACGAACTGGTCCACCAGCAATTATCCCTGTTCCTTCAGGTGCAGGCTTTAATAATATATTACCTGAATCATGTTTACCAATAATATCATGAGGTAAAGTTTTACCAACCATCGGTACAGTTATAACATTAGTTTTTGCATTTTGAATTGCTTTTTTGATTGCATCTGGAACTTCATTTGCTTTTCCTGTTCCAAAACCAACACGCCCTTTTTTATCTCCAACTACTACTAGTGCAGAAAATCTAAAACGACGTCCTCCTTTTACTACCTTAACAACACGATTAATTCCAATTACTTCTTCTTGAAATTCATCTCTTCTTTGCTTAGGTTTACGATCAAACTTTTTATTTTGTTTTCTATCTTGTTCAGCCATTTATTCCTCCTAGAATTTTAATCCACTTTCTCTAGCTCCATCAGCCACTGCTTTAACTTTTCCATGGTATTTATACCCTGCACGATCAAACACTGCTTCTTCTATTCCTAGTTTAATTAATTTATCACCAATATTTTTACCAACTTTACTACATGTATCAATATTGTTATTTGTAATTTTTAATTCAACAGATGAACAGCTTGCAATTGTAACACCATTAACATCATCAATTGCTTGAATATAAAGAGCTTTATTTGATCTGAAAACGCTAAGTCTTGGAATACTACTAGATCCTGCGATATTTTTTCTGATTCTGATATGTCTTTTTAAACGCATTTTATTTCTATTTACTTTTTTTACCACTTGTTCCTCCTTTTACGTTCAAGCAAGTATTATTTACCAGCTCGTTTTCCTTCTTTACGACGTATTATTTCTTCTTTATACTTAATACCTTTACCTTTATATGGTTCTGGTTTTCTGTTAATTCTTACTTTTGCTGCAAATTCTCCAACAGCTTGTTTGTCAATACCACTAATTACTATTTCAGTTTGAGTAGGAACTTCAACTGTTAAATTACTAGGGATTTCCATTTCAACTGGGTGAGAATAACCTACTAATAATATTAAAATGTTACCTTTAAGTTGTGCACGGTACCCTACACCATTTAATTCTAATTCTTTTTTATATCCATCATTAACACCTATAATCATGTTATTAATAATTGATGTAGTTGTTCCATGTAGAGCAAGAGTACTCTTGTTTTCATTAGGTCTTATAACTTCAATTTTTCCATCTTCGATTTTAATATCAAATAATGGTTTAAATTGTTGAGATATTTCACCTTTAGTTCCTTTAACTGTAACTAAATTACCTTCTTTTACGACAACTTCACAGTTAGTAGGAATTGTTAATATTTGTTTTCCAATTCTTGACATATTAATTGATTATTACCAAATGTAGGCAATAACTTCGCCTCCTATTTTTTCTTTACGTGCTTGACGATCTGTCATAAGCCCTTTTGAAGTTGTTAAAACTGCTGTTCCTAATCCATTATATACATAAGGTATATTTTCGCTTGTAACGTAAACTCTACGCCCTGGTTTAGAAATTCTTTTAATTCCTGTGATTACTCGTGTTGTACCTTTATATTTCAATTCGACTCTTACATTAGATTTATTGTTTTTTAAACTTTCAACTTTATAATCAACAATATACCCTTCTGTTTTTAAAAGACTTAAGAAACTAATTTTTTTAGTTGATGATGGCATCTTTGTGAATACATGATGCTCTTTATTTGCATTTCTAATATGTGTTAACATATCTGCTATTGGATCTGTCATTGCCATAATATAACTTCCTTTCCTACCAGCTGGCTTTTTTCACACCTGGTAATTTTCCTTCATATGCTAATTCACGAAAACAAATACGGCAAATACCAAATTTCTTAAGTACTGCATGCGGTCTACCACAACGTGAACATCTTGTATACTCTCTTACAGCAAACTTTTGTTTTCTTTTGTGTTTTTCAATCATAGCTTTTCTTGCCATATTATTTGTCTCCCTTCTTCTTAGTAAATGGAATTCCTATTTTACTTAATAATGCGTATCCTTCTTCATTTGTTCTAGCCGTTGTTACGATTGTAATATCCATACCTTTTGTTTTCTTAATACGATCATAATCTATTTCTGGAAAAATCAATTGCTCAGTAACACCAATTGTATAGTTTCCTTGACCATCAAATGATTTTGGGTTTAATCCACGAAAATCTCTAATTGCTGGTAAAGAAATATATAATAATTTTTCCAAGAAAGTATATGCATTATCACCACGTAAAGTAACTTTTGCTCCAATTGCTTGATCTTCACGAAGTTTAAATCCAGCGATTGATTTTCTAGCTGTTGTTACAACTGGCTTTTGACCTGAAATCAAATTAAGTTCTTCAACTGCATCATCAATTATTTTTGAATTTTCAACTGCAATCCCAAGACCCATATTAATTACAATTTTATCAATTTTAGGAACTTGCATAACAGATTCATATTTTAATTCTGTTAACAATTCTGGTTTAATCTTTTCTTCATATTGTTTTTTTAACATGTACACTTACCACCTTTCATAATTTTATACTATATTACCTGATCTTTTTGATACTCTAACTTTTTTTCCATCTTTAACAGTATACCCAACTCTTGTTGGTTTATTGTCTTTTTCATCAACAAGCATAACATTTGAAACATGAATTCCCATTTCTTTTTCAATGATTCCAGCTTCATTTCCTTGTCCTGCTTTTTGATGTTTTTTAGCTAAGTTAATTCCTTCAACGATAACACGATCTTTGGATTTAAGAAGTTTAGTTACATTTCCTTCTTTACCTTTATCTTTTCCGGCAATTACAATTACTTTGTCTCCTTGTTTTAAATACATTGTAAACTCCCTTCTATAATACCTCTGGTGCCAACGATACTATTTTATTATAACTATGTTCTCTAAGTTCACGTGCTACTGGTCCAAAAATACGAGTTCCACGTGGGTTTTTATCTTCTTTAATTAATACACATGCATTGTCATCAAACCCAATATAACTTCCATCAGTTCTATGAACTTTCTTTTTAGTTCTAACAACAACAGCCTTAACAACATCACCTTTTTTAACCATTGAACCTGGTGCTGCTTTTTTAACTGTAACCACTACAACGTCACCAATATGTGCATATCTTTTTTTACTTCCACCTAATACTTTAATTGTTAATACTTCTTTAGCTCCTGTATTATCAGCAACTTTCATTCTAGTTTCTTGTTGGATCATAATCTTTCACCTACCTTTACTATAGTTTTATTTAACAGACTTCTCTATTACTTCAACTAATTCTGTTCTTTTATCTCTCGATACCGGTTTTGATTCTATAATCTTAACTACGTCTCCCATTTTAGCAATATTATTCTCATCATGAGCTTTATATTTTTTTGATCTATTGACTTTTTTGTCATAGACTGGATGCGACTTAGTCGTTTTTACTAAAACAGTAATAGTTTTATCCATTTTATCAGAAACAACTTCTCCGATATAAAATCTTTTATTTTTTTCCACACATCCTCCTTTTTACTTTGAAGCAGTTTTTATTCTAGCTATATCTTTTTTTAAATTTTTAATTTGAGCTGTATTTTCTAAATTTCCTGTTGCCAATTGAAAACGCAGTTCTAATAATTCTTTTTTCAATTCAATAATTTTATCTGCTTTTTCTTGAACTGATAATTTACTTATGTCTGATGTTTTCATTGATTTGTCTCCTTTTTAATTACTTTTGTTTTAACTGGTAATTTATGAGAGGCAAGTCTTAATGCTTCTCTTGCAACTTCTTCAGTTACTCCACCAACTTCAAACATTACTCTACCTGGTTCTACTGGAGTAATCCATCCTTCAACATTTCCTTTACCTTTACCCATTCTAACTTCAAGTGGCTTTTTAGTATAAGGTCTTGATGGGAATATTTTAATCCATACTTGTCCATTACGTTTCATATATCTTGTTATTGCAATACGAGCTGCTTCAATTTGTCTACTGTTAATATATGATTTTGTCGTTGCTTGTAATCCAAACTCACCATATACAACTTCTCTTCCTCTTTTAGCTTGGTCTTTTAATTTAGGTTTAAATTCTTTACGGTGTTTGGTTCTTTTTGGCATCAACATATTATTTTAAATCCTTACTTAATACTTCACCTTTATAAATCCAAACTTTAACACCTAATTGACCGTATGTTGTTGAGGCTTCAGATAAAGCATAATCAATATCTGCTCTCAATGTATGAAGTGGTACATTACCTTCTGTATAACCTTCACTTCTTGCCATTTCAGCACCAGCTAAACGCCCTGAAATTTTAGTTTTGACTCCTTTTGCACCTGCACGAATAACACTTCTAATTGCTTTCTTTTGAACGATTCTAAAGTTAGCTCTGTTCTCTAATTGTCTTGCAATCATATCAGCAACTACTTGAGCATCTAAATCAGGATTTTCAATTTCAATAACTTCTATTTTTACATCTTTTAAATCTCTGTCAATGTACTTGATATCTTTTTCAATAACTTTTAAGTTCTCTCCAGATTGTCCTAAAACAATTCCTGGTCTTGCTGTAACAATTTTAATAATTGCAATTTCTGAACCTTTTCTTTCAATTTTAATTTTTGAAACAAAAGAATCCTTTAATTTTTTCATTAATTTAACACGAATTTTTTCATCTAAGTTAACGAATTTTGCGTAATCTTTATCTGCATACCAAACTGAATCCCAGTTTTTAATGACTCCGACACGCAATCCATTTGGATTTACTTTCTGACCCATTTTGCCTCCTTATTTTATCTCTCACCTAATACAACAGTAATATGAGATGTTCTTTTATTAATTGCTGATGCACGCCCTTGTGCTCTTGGTCTAATTCTTTTTAATGTTGCACCTTCATTGGCATACGTTGCTTTTACATATAATTTTTCTTCATCCATTTGATTGTTATTAATTGCATTTGCTGCTGCTGACATTAATAGTTTGTATACAATCAATGAAGATTTTTTATCAGTGTTCTTTAAAACAACAACTGCCTCTTCGATTGATTTTCCTCTAATTAAATCCAGAACAAGTCTCACTTTACGAGGTGCAATCCTTTGCATTTTAGCATGTGATATCGCTTCCATATGACCTCCTTAATTATTTAGTTTTTTTATCGTTTCCATGTCCACGGTATGTACGTGTTAACGCGAACTCTCCTAGTTTATGTCCTACCATATCTTCAGTAATAAAAACTGGAATGTGCTCACGTCCATTGTGTACTCCAATTGTTAATCCTACAAATTGTGGGTAAACTGTTGATCTTCTTGACCATGTTTTGATAACTGACTTACTTTCTGTTTCATTTGCCTTTTCAACTTTTTTTAATAAGTGATCATCAATAAAAGGTCCTTTTTTTAAACTACGTCCCATTATTTACTCCTTCCTACTTACTTTTTCTACCACGAACAATAACTTTATTCGATGATTTATTTTTCTTACGTGTTTTAAGTCCAAGAGCTGGTTTACCCCAAGGTGTCATAGGTGACTTACGTCCAACTGGCGCTTTTCCTTCTCCTCCACCATGTGGGTGATCTACTGGGTTCATAACCGAACCACGAACTGTTGGCCTTACACCCATGTGTCTCTTACGTCCTGCTTTTCCTACTTTAACTAACTCATGCGCTTCATTTCCTACTTCTCCAATTGTTGCACGACAAGTATTCAAGATTTTTCTAACTTCACCTGAAGATAATCTAAGCAATACATATTTACCATCTTTACCTAATACTTGAGCACTTGTTCCTGCACTTCTACTTAATTGTCCACCTTTTTTAGGTTTTAATTCAATATTGTGAATAACAATTCCTGCTGGTATACTTGATAATGGTAATGCATTTCCAACTTTAATATCAACTTCTTCTCCAGATATAATCTTTTGCCCAACTTTAATTCCTTTTGGTGCTAAAATATATCTTTTTTCTCCGTCAACATAGTTGATTAAAGCAATGTTTGCAGATCTATTTGGATCATATTCAATTGTTGCAACATTTCCAATGATTCCATCTTTATTTCTTTTGAAATCAATAATACGGTACATTTGTTTTGCTCCACCACCTTGGTGACGAACAGTAATTCTACCTTGATTATTTCTTCCTGACTTTTTGTTCTTTTTAGCTAACAAACTTTTTTCCGGAGTATCTGTAGTAATATCTTTTTTATAGTCTAAAACCGACATATTACGCATTCCGTTAGTCGTTGCTTTATATACTTTAATTGCCATTATTTATCCTTTCTTACTTTAATTAAATTTCAAATGCTTTAATTTCTTGACTCTCTTTTGATAATTTAACATAAGCTTTTTTAAATGTTCTTTTGTATCCTTTGTATTTACCTACACGTCTTGGTCTTGGTTTTACATTGATAACATTAACTCTATCAACTTTCACACCATAAATTTGCTCAATTGCATCTTTAACTTGTAATTTATTTGCTTTTTTAGAAACTTCAAAAACATATTCTTTATGTTCAATTAAAGACATCGCTTTTTCAGTTACAACTGGTCTAATAATAATATCATAAATCATCATTGTCCAAACACCTCCTCAATTTTAGAAAATGCTTCTTTAGTCATAATTAAGTAATGAGCATTAACAATATCTAAAACATTCATCGCACTTACTTCCATTGACATTGCACCAGTAATATTTCTTGTTGATAAAAATAATTTGTCATCATATTCTGGAGTTACAATTAATGGTTTTCTATCAGTTGATAAATTTGTAAATAATTCAACCATCGTTTTTGTTTTAGCTTGTTCAATCTTTAAATCATCAATTATAATTAATCTGCCTTCTTGATATTTATATATTAACGAAGACATCAATGCTAATTTACGGACTTTACGGTTAATCTTATACCCATAACTTCTTGGTGTTGGTCCAAATACTATTCCTCCACCCTTCCATTGTGGTGCTCTGATTGTTCCTTGTCTTGCACGTCCTGTTCCTTTTTGCTTCCAAGGTTTTGCTCCACCACCACGAACTGCACTTCTATTCTTAGTTGAATGCGTTCCTTGTCTTAAAGATGCTCTTTGCATAATTATCGCATCAAATAATGCTTGCTTGTTTGGTTCACTTGTTAAAAAGTTATCCTTAAGATCAATTGATTCTACTACTTTCCCTTGACCATTTAATACATCTATATTTGTCATCATTGCCACCTTTCTTACTCAACCACTGTATCTTCAGCAGAGTTAACTTCTAAATCTACTAAGTTACGAGTTTTTGCTTTTTGTTCTTGCTTTTTCAGTGAAGTTGTTATTGTTACAAATGATTTTTTAGGTCCTGGAATATTTCCTTTTACTAAAATTAAATTTTCTTCAGTGTTTATCATAATAACTTCTAAGTTTTGAACTGTTACTGTATTTGCACCCATTTGTCCTGGTAATTTTTTACCTTTAAAAACGGATGGAGCTACTGCACCTAATGAACCTGGTCTTCTATGGTGTCTTGATCCATGTGACATCGGCCCTCTTGAATGTCCGTGTCTTTTGATAACTCCTTGGAATCCTTTACCTTTAGTAACTCCTTGAATGTCAACAAAGTCTCCTGCTTCAAAAGTATCAACTGCAACAACTTGCCCTACCTGGTAGTTAGCTACATCGCTACTCTCAATTCTTAATTCTTTTACAAAACGCTTAGGATTTGTATTTGCTTTTTTAACATGTCCTATTTCTGGTTTATTAGAGACCTTTTCTCTTTTATCTTCTACACCCAACTGAATTGCATTGTATCCATCTGTTTCATCAGTTTTAATTTGTGTAATAATATTTTTTTCTGCTTGCACTACTGTTACAGGTATTAACTCTCCATCACTTGCGAAAATTTGAGTCATACCAATTTTACGTCCTAAAATTCTATTCATCATCGAACACTCCTTCTTCTATTTTCTTTGTGTCATAATGTTTTTTTATCAAACACTTATTATATTTTCACTTCAACTAAAACTCCTGCTGGAAAATTAATTCTTGATAATGATTCTTTTGTTTCTTCATTAATATTATCAATTTCAATTAATCTTTTGTGAGTTCTAATTTCAAATTGTTCACGTGAATCTTTATATTTATGCACTGCTCTTAAAATTGTATAAACACTTCTTTCAGTTGGTAATGGCACAGGTCCAATTACTTTTGCTCCACTATTTTGTGCTTGCTCAACAACTCTTTGTACAGAATTGTCAACTAGTTTGTGATTATATCCTTTTACTTTGACTTTGATTTTTGACATCTTTCCTCCTTTAAATATAACTTACATGGTGTCGGGTGTATTAAGGTTTGGTCTCCAAAAAAACTTACACCAGAGTTATTATACAATAAAAAAAGAATAAATTCAACTAATAATCAGATAAATTACTGAATTAGATTTGAAAAAATAAACTTTAAAACTTCTATCACTACAATAGAACTTTCTTGGTTGAATATTAATTTAATTTACATTTCATAAGTTTAAACTTAATAAAAAAATAAGAGACTTAATGTTTATTTAATATTTTAACTATTTCAGCCTCTATCTTTTCATTAGTCTTTTTGTAGTTACTAATTTTAAGTACATGCTTAAGTTCTTCTATTAATGCAATTTGATATTCAGTTAATTGTAATTGATCTTCCATTTTACTCTCCTATAGTATAGATGATGTTTAATGAAACTACATCAAATCACTCAGTTAAATACATTATACTATTAAAGTTAAATATTAATCAACTATATTGATGATTAAAACAGATTTTGAATTTATAATTACTAATTAATATAATACTCTATACTTTCTAATTCTTATGTAGTGCCGTTATAATAGAAATTAGGAAATTTTTTAATCAAGATAATTTCCATTCTTATTTATATAATAAAATTATACGAGTCTATATGCCAAAAGGCATTATATACGATAAAAGTTTTAAAATTATTATTGCCGATTTATATAATTCAAATTCAATGTCAGCTTTGAATATTGAAAGAGAATATGGCGTTGGTAATTCAACAATATATAAATGGTCTTAACTCTTTTCTAAAAATCCTAAGATTATTGAAAAAAATCATTTAGACGTAAAATTAA
>CALDDH010000021.1 GCA_937936465.1 uncultured Mycoplasmatales bacterium
AAGTAAAAAAATATTTAATTATTAAAATCTAAATAAAAGTAAAATAAATATATTCTTAAATGACACTCTATTTTATAGAGTGTCATATTTTTATACGTTTTTAATTTATATTTTAATGATAAAGTTGGAGATTAATTCAAAGTAACATAAGAAGTTAAAAAGTTTGTTTTAATTTAACTTATTTTAGTGATTTTTTATTAAAGAATTAATTATTATATCATGTTATTTATGAAAATATTCGTATAAGTCATTAATATCTGGACTGTTATGTGTGTAGTCTTATACTTCAAGCATATTAGTTTAATTTTAATAATAAAAAACCTAAAACATGTAATAAATTACTTTTAATGTTATAATATACATATATTCAATTAGATAAAAGGAAAAAAATGGAAAATTTACATAAAGATTATAATTTTTACTTAGATAACTTCGAAGGACCTCTTGATGTGCTTCTTTATTTAGCTAAAAGTAACCAAATAGAAATAAAAGAGATATCTTTAAATATTTTAATTGATCAGTATATTTATTATATTAGACAAGTTGAAAAGTTAGGGATTAATATTGCCAGTAAGTATATCGAGATGGCAGCTGATTTAATTCGTTTAAAATCTAATTCATTATTGCCTCAATTTAATATTATTGATGAACAAGTTGAAATGGATTTAACTAAAGAAGATATAATTAATAAACTCTTAGAATATAAAAAGTATAAAGAAATCATTGGTGTTTTTGAAGAAAAACATTTAGATAATCAAAATAGATTTTATAAAGAAGCAGATAGTTTAACTAATTATCGCCAAAAAACATTTGAAAACTCACTCACAACTAATAAGTTAAAAGCAGCTATTTTAAATATGAAAATTAAAACTAAACAAGATTTTGAAATTAATAAAAAAATTAAAATTAAAAAACATGATTTAAAGAAATTTAATTATGATGTACTTAATCTTAAAGAAAAAGTTAATTTCTATTCATATACAGCTGACTATTCAATTAGTGAAAAAACTGTTGTTTTCTTAATTATATTAGATAATATTAAGAAACAAAAACTTAGTTTTTCATTTGAAGATTATATGTTTTATATATTTCCAAAGGTAGGTAAAGATAATGAAAAATAACCAAGCAATTGTTGAAGGAATATTATTTTTAAGTGGTGAGAATGGAATTACAATTGGTGAGTTAATAAAAAATTTAGAAACTGATGAAATTCAAGTGTATAGTATTCTTGAAAAGATTGAAGAACAATACTTAAATGAATCTCATGGTATCTATTTAGTTAAAACGGCTCAAAGTTATAAGTTTGCAACAAAAGATCAATACTTTGATAATTTCAAAAGGTATGCTGATGATCAATATAATGAATTGATTCCTAAATCAAGCTTAGAGACACTGGCAATTGTTGCTTATAATCAACCTATAAGTAAGCTTGAGATTGAAGAAATTAAAGGTGTATCTGCAACTTACACTGTCCAATATTTAATTAATAAAAATTTAATTGAAATAATTGGTAAAACAACTGAAGGTTACAGGTCAAATTTATATTCAGTTACTGACCGTTTTCTTGATTATATCGGAATTAATACACTTGAAGAATTACCTGATTTAAAAAACTTTAAAATCAATGAATCATTTGGAAAACAAGAAGATTTATTTAAAGAAGATATTGACATTAAAGATATTAAGAAACGCCTGCTTGAGGATGTAGAGTTTATTCCAAAAGAATTTGAGTTAGAAGAAGTTGATATAAAAATAAAAGACATAAAATTATTTAATGAAAAAGAAAGTGAAGGATATGGAAAGAATACAGAAGATAATAGCTCGTAGGTCAGACTATTCAAGAAGAAAAGCAGAAGAACTAATTGTAGAGAGACGTGTAACTTTAAATGGTAAGATTGTTCAAGAACTAGGAACACTTGCCAGTGGATCAGATGAAATCTTAATTGATGGTAATGTAATATATCAACCAGAAAAAATTTATTATTTAGTTAATAAACCAATTAAAGTTATTTCATCAACAAGTGATGAGCATGAGCGTGCAATCATAACTGATCTTGTTGATGCAAGTGAAAAAGTATACCCGGTAGGTAGGTTAGATTATTATACTACAGGTTTAATACTACTTACTAATGATGGAGAATTAGCAAATAAACTGATGCACCCTAAATATGAAGTTAAGAAAATATATAGTGTAAAAGTTGAAGGTGATATAAAATATGATGAAATTAAAAAACTAAGATCTGGAATTGAAATTGATGGTTATAAAACTAGTCATGCAGAAGTAACTAAAATTAGTTATAATAAAAAAACTAATCAATCAACAGTTGAAGTTCAAATTCATGAAGGAAGAAACCAACAAGTTAGAAAAATGTTTTTAAGTGTAGGTTATAAAGTTAAAACATTAAATAGAATACAATATGCCTTCTTTAAAATTGAAGAAGAAAAAATTGGAAGAGGTAAAGCAAGGCGCCTGAAAATTAAAGAAGTACAGAAATTATATAACTTAGTTGGTGATCAATAATGAAAATAGGTAACGTTGAGTTAGATTCACAAGTTGTCTTAGCGCCAATGGCTGGAGTAACTAATCAAGCTTTTAAAGAAGTAGTTCGAGGAATGGGTGCAGGATTAATATGTACAGAGATGGTTAGTGATAAAGCTCTTTTACATAATAATCCAAAAACTTTGAAAATGGTTGAAATTGGTGTAGGAGAACATCCTGTTGCTCTTCAACTATTTGGAAATCAAATTGATACAATGGTAGATGCTGCTAAATTTCTAGATCAAGAAACAAGTTGTGATATTATTGATATTAATATGGGATGCCCAGCGCCAAAGATAGTTAAAAATGCTTCTGGGTCTAATTTGCTTTTATACCCAGATAAAGTATATGAGATTGTTTCAAGTATTGTTGCTAACGTTAAAAAGCCTGTGACAATTAAAATGCGAATTGGTTGGGATGACAACCGCGTTAATGCAGTCCAAATTGCTAAGTTAGTTCAAAAAGCTGGAGCTAGTGCAATTTTCATTCATGGTCGAACAACTAAACAAATGTATTTAGGGAAAGCTAATTGGGAAGTTATTAAAGAAGTAAAAGCAGCAGTTACTATTCCAGTCATTGGTAATGGTGATATTGATAATCCGATAATAGCTAAAGAGATGATAGACTACTCTGGTGTTGATGGTGTGATGATTGGTCGAGCTGCCCTTGGTAATCCATGGATTATTAAACAAATAAATAGTTACTTACAAGATGGAGTCTTAATTGATGAGCCAACTGTCCAGGAGAAGTTATTAACTTGCCAAAAACATTTTGATAAATTAATTGAGCTAAAAGGTGAAAAAGTAGCTATTTTAGAAATGCGTGGTCATGCTAGCTGGTATTTAAAAGGAATTACAGGTGCCAATAAATATAAAAGAGAAATACAAGTGTTTACAACGGTTCAAGAATATAAAGATTTATTTGAAAAAATAATTAGCATAGGAGAGCAATGAGTGTAAAAAAAATATTTTTCTTTGATATTGATGGAACGCTATTACCACATGGAAATAAATATTTTATAAGTGAAAAAAATAGGTATGCATTAAATAAACTTGAACAAAAGGGTCATGATGTAATAGTTGCAACTGGTAAATCAAAAGCAATGATTAAAAAAGAATTAGCTTTTTTAAAGATTAATAATCATATTACTATTAATGGTGCAATTATAACTAAAGACAATAAGATAGTATCTAAGCAAGTTTTTACAGGTGATGATCTTGAAGAAATTAAACAATTAACTAAAGATAGTAGTGGGATCTTAGGTTGTCAAACAAATGAGAAAATATATTTATTAGCAAATAATTATGATCAAGATATAGCGCAAAATGCTTTAAACCGCGTTAGCATTGATTTGCCGGAAGTTCATGAAGACTTTATTGATCAAGATCAAATATGTCAAATGTGGGTTCTGGGTGACCTTAAGTTAATTGATAATCCGATTTTAAACAAGTATAATATATTTAAGTGGGGTGATGCTGAATTTGACATTGCCCAAAAAGATCTTAATAAAGCAATTGCTATTAATAAATATTTAAGTCTCTATTACGCTAACCAAACAATTGAAACATATGCATTTGGAGATGGTGAAAATGATATTGAAATGTTAGAATGTGTTGATCATGGAATTGCGATGGGTAATGCAATTGATGAACTAAAACTAATTGCTAATGATATAACAGATTCATGTATTGATGATGGGGTTTATAATTATTTAGTAAAAAACAAATTAATTGAGGAGATTAAATGAAAAAAATATTATTTTTCGATATTGATAACACAATATTACCAGAAGGTTGCGATGTAGTTGCACAAAAAACCGTTGATATAATAAATAAATTAAAAGCAAATGGTCATGTTGTATTTCTTTGTACAGGTCGTAATGAAAAATCAGCAATGAAAATAATTAATCAATTGCAAATGGAAAATTACATTACTTCTAATGGACAAAAAATTGTTATTGAAGGAAAAGAACATTATACTAGTTATTACTTAGAGGCAGAAGTTCAAAAGATAACTAAAGAAATAAGTAAGTATACAAAACATTATGCTGTTGAGACTAAAGATGGGATTTTAACTGAAAATACAGAAGATGGAAAAGAACTTGCAAAAATGATTAAAGGCCATGGAATAGTTCATGTTAATAGTGTTGATTTTATTCCTTTTACACATGTGTTTCAAGTTTGGTCTTTTGGTAGTCGTGATGAAATTGATCAAGTTGAAAATAATTTAAGTGAGCAATTTGTTGGTCACCGTTGGACTGAAAATGCAATTGAAATTTGTAAAGAAAATATAAGTAAGGGAACAGCAATACAACAAGTTAAAGATATATATGGAACAGGATATCAAACATTTGGATTTGGTGATAGTGTTAATGACTTTAGTATGTTTGAATATGTTGATGTTAAAATTGCAATGAGTAATGCAATTCATAAGTTGAAGTTGCAAAGTGATTATATTGCTGGTGATGTAAAAGATGCAGGAATTGAAAAAGCTTGCACTAAATATGGTTTATAAGCTTAAAGTATTGAATCTTAAGTAAATCAGTGTTTTAATTTTAAAAAACATGTACATACACATAAATTTATGTTAAAATTAACTGTATATACATTAAATTAAAATAAGGAGAATTATGAATTTAAAAAAATCACTTACAGAAAGATACACTGTTAAGAAATTTGATACAAGTAAAAAGATATCAACTGAAACATCAGCAGCATTGAAAGACTTATTAAGATTTAGTCCATCAAGTGTGAATATTCAACCATGGCACTTTACAATTGCATCTACAAAAGAGGGTAAAGAATTAATAGCTAAAGGTACAGAAAACTATGCGTTCAATACACCTAAAATATTAGATGCATGTGAAGTTTTTGTTTTCTCTACTAAAACAACAATTGATTCAAAGTATTTAAAATTATTATTAGATCAAGAGGATCAGGATGGTAGATATAAAGAAGCTCAAAATAAAGAAGATATGAATGATGCAAGAACATTTTTCTTAAGTATTCATAGTCATAAGTTGCTTGATGAAAAAGATTGGTTAGAAAAACAAGTCTACTTAAATGTTGGGCACTTTGTTCTTGGTGCAAAAATGCTTGGTTTAGATACAGTTATTATGGAAGGTCTAGATGCCCAAGTTTTAAATGAGCAATTAAACCTAACAGAAAAAGGATATAGCGCTAGTGTTATTGTGGCTGTTGGATATGGTGCAAGTGATGATTTCAATGCAAAATTACCTAAATCAAGATTAGAGTATAAAGATATTATTACGCAAATATAAAGTTAAAAGCAAATAAAAAAATAAATAAAAATTTCATTATTAATAATTTTGCTATAATTATATAAAAAGGAGTATCTATATGTTTGATAAATGTTTACTATTTAATATTCGAGAAGTTGATCAAAAGTTAACTAAAATGGCTGAAGAAAGTTTTAGAGTAATTGACATGCACCCAACATATGGTTATATCATTGCTCTAATTGGTAATTATAATGTTATAAAAGTTAAAATAATAGCAGAGAGATTAAATTTATCTTCTTCAACAATTACTAGGATGATTGATAAGTTAGTTACTTGGGGTTATGTTCAAAAAGGTTCAGATAATTCAAAAGTTGCTATATCTCTAACAGAGCAAGGTGAAGTCATTTTGATTGAAGTTAAAAAATGTTGGGATGAGTTTCATGCCAAATATCAAGAAAATTTAGATCAAGAAAATATTAATAATTTACAAAAAGAATTAAAACTATTTAATGAACATATTAAGTAAATATTCAATCTATATTAGTAACAAAAGCTACAAAATAGATGCATTAAGTAAATTACATATAAGAAAAATATTATTTAAATAAGCTCCAGCGAAGTAAATGAATGAGAAAAAATATAATTATAGGTAATGTAACTTTAGGTACATATCTAGTTTCTGGTATTTCAGTTTAATTATAAGAAAATAAATAAAATAAAATAATAATTAAATAAAATAATCAAAGAAAAACAATCAATAAACTTCTCTTAAATGAGAAGTTTTTTTAATCTTCCTAATACATGTTATACTATTAGTAATAAAAAGGAGAAAATTGAAAAAAACATATATTGATTTTTATAGAAAAAGTAAAAAGATAAACTATCTAACATTACCAGAGATGAACTACATCACAATAGAGGGAAAAGGTGGTCCAGCAGGTAAAGAGTTCTTAGAAGCTATTCCATTATTATACAAGATGGCATATACATTGAGAATGAGTTATAAACAACAATTATTTACTGAATTTGAAAAGTTTGTTGTTGGACCATTGGAAGGTATATGGACAACTGAAGATAATAAAGAATTTAACCCAGGTGATAATAAATCTATCCTTAATTTTAAATTGATGATTGTTCAACCAAAATGGTTTACAAAAGAAATGTTTGACTTGTTAATGAATAAAATAAGAAAAGATTTTCCAGATATTAAGAAATTAAACTATGAAGTAATTGAAGAAGGAAAATGCGTACAAATTTTACACATTGGAAAGTATGAAAATCAAAATGAAACATTGAAACGAGTTCACAAAGATTTAATTGAAAAAGAATATCAATATATCCCATCGAGTCATCATGAAATATATTTATCAGATGCTAGAAAAGTATCACCTGAAAGACTTAATACAATTATTAGATACCAAATTAAATAATAATTAAATTAATTTAAAATAATGAATATTATTTGACATCATGAATTGCTATGTTATAATATATATGTAAAATTAAATTATAATTCAAGCATAAAAAAGACCCTTTGCAGAGGGTCTTTTATTTATGATTTAATTGCAACAATAATTAGAAGCAATAGAATTAAAATTATTATAAGTCCAAGCATAATCATTCTTTCTTTATAGTCGCCAAGGATAGGCGACTTAATGTTATTATTAGTAAAGTAAGATGAAATGACTCAAAAATAGTATTAAATAATTAAATTAATTTAAAAGAAATGACTATTATTGGTTTTAATAATTTATAAAATAATTAAAATAAAACAATAAA
>CALDDH010000022.1 GCA_937936465.1 uncultured Mycoplasmatales bacterium
TTATCTAGTTTTGAGTGTTTTTATACACTTGTTTTACATTATGTTATACAATATATACATAATCTGGTATTGATTGTGCTGGTGTTACACCTGTTCCCATCTCGAACACAGAAGTTAAGCCCAGTCACGCTTGATGTAGTATGTTTTCGTGCAAGATATAGTCTTTGCCAGTTTAAATTAATTAAATTGCCCTTTATTTAAGGCATTTTTTTTATGCTTTAAATAAAAATACACATTAATGTAAGGTTTTATAGTATAATATTAATATAGTTTTAATACTATAGAAAATATAATAGGGAGAATAATGAAAAAGTATTACGGAGAGTTTTTAGCAACATTAATATTAATTATGATTGGTGTAGGTACTACAGCAATTGTTGCACCACAAATGACTTTTTTACCATCTATTTTGGTTATTGGATTAGGTTTTTTTGTAGCAATATATATATTAGCTAATACAACAGGATTTTTATCAGGTGGAGTTGCTAATCCTGCAATTACATTAGGATTAGTAATAAATAATAGAATAACAGTAAAAGAATCAGTTTTTTATATTATAGCTCAGTTTTTAGGAGCATTAGCAGGTGGATTCTTAATCTTTGCATTAGTATCTGGATTAGTTCCTGAAGTTAGTGAAGGTATGCTTGGAACAAATATGGTTGCAGCTGAAGCACCACTTTATATAGGGGCATTATTTGAAGTTGGAATTACATTTATTTTTGTTTTAGTAGTATTAAACATTACAAGTAAAAAAAATGTTTCTAATACAAACGCAGCACTTGTAATAGGTTCAACATTAGCTTTTCTTGTTATGATAGCTTTACCATTAACAGGAGGAAGTTTAAATCCAGCAAGAAGTTTTTCAGTTGCAATTTTTGAAGGTGGAACAGCACTATCTCAACTATGGATTTTCATATTATTCCCAGCCTTAGGTGGAATAATAGCAGGTTTATTTCATAAAATAATGATGAATGAAAAATAATTAAATAAATATAAAATTAAAGTTTATATGAACTGCTCCATCATTTGGGTATAAGAAATAAAAAGTTAGTTAAATTTCAAAAAGATGATTTCGATATTAAATTGGAATCATCTTTTTTTTATCTCGTTATTTCATTTGTTGATTATAATATATAATATTTTCATCAATTATTTTTTTAACTTCATCTAATTTATTGTATTGTCTATATTTTATTTCACCTTTCATGTGCTTGAAGAATGATTCCCTCTTTTAGACATTGATTGTATTATTCCTGCAATTTTTATTTTTTATACCTTTTTAAGGGGTAGTTTGATATAAACTTCAATTTTTTATTTATAAATTAAATTTTAAAAATATGTTATAATATATAATAGTTTATCTTAACTGTGATTGTTCCCAACATTTCAGTTAGGGCAAACGTTTAAAAAAAAACATTTGGGAGAAAAAATGACAAAAGAAAGAAAATTAGAATTAGTAAGCACTTATGGAAAAAATGATACTGATACTGGTAATACTTCAGTTCAAATTGCTATTTTAACAGAAGAAATTAATGAACTTAATGCTCATTTACAAATTCATAAAAAAGATAATCATTCAAAAAGAGGTTTATTACAAAAAATTGGTAAAAGAAGAAATTTAATGAAATATTTAAAAAACAAAGATTATATGACATATAGAGATACTATTAGTAAAATTGGATTAAGAGGATAATTAATCACAAATACCTTTATTGGTATTTGTTTTTATTAAATTATTAATAAGGGAGAAATTATGATAGATAGTAGAGATTTTAATGAACAATATAAAGTTAGATTAGAAAAGTTAAATCAATTAAAAGAAGAAAATATAAAAATGTATAGAAATGATTTAAAACCTGAAAACACATCTTCAGAAATTTTTTCTATGTATGATAAATATGATAAAGAAGAGTTAGATAATTTAAAACAAAAGGTAGTTATTTCTGGAAGAATAATGACAAATCGTAATCAAGGTAAAGCAGGTTTTGCAACATACAAAGATGCTTCTGGTAGTTTACAGTTATATTTTGCTAAAAATAATTTATCTGATGAAGAAGGTTTAGTTTGGAAAAAATTAGATATTGGTGATATTATTTGGGTAAGCGGTGAAGTTATGAAAACAAAAGTTGGATCTTTAGCAATAAGGGTTAAAGAATTTGCTTTATTAACAAAATCATTAAGACCATTGCCTGATAAATTCCATGGATTAACACATAAAGAAGATAGATATAGAAAAAGATATTTGGATTTAATTATGAATCAAAAATCAATGGATGTATTAACACAAAGAAGTTTAATAATTAGTAAATTAAGAGAAATATTAATAAAAAACCATTTCTTGGAAGTTGAAACCCCAATCTTACAAACATTAGCAGGTGGTGCGTCAGCAAAACCTTTTGTAACTCATCATAATTCACTGGATATTGAAATGTATTTAAGAATTGCAACAGAAATTAATTTAAAAAAATTAATTATTGGTGGTTATGATCGTGTTTTTGAAATAGGAAGATTATTCAGAAATGAAGGTATGAGTATTAAACATAATCCTGAATTTACATCTGTAGAACTATATCAAGCATATGGTGATATGGATTCAATGATGGCCATAACTGAAACATTAATTAAAGAAACATGTTTAATTATAAATCCATCTTTAAAAATAAATTATTTAGAAAAAGAAATTGATTTAACAAATTTCAATAAAATTCATATGGTTGATATTGTTCAATTAGAAACAAAAGTTAATTTTAGAGAAATCCATACTCTAGAAGAAGCAGTTATTCAAGCAAAAAAAAATAATGTTAGTATACAGAAACATCATTTTAGTATTGGGCATATTTTAAATGAATTTTTTGAACAAAAATGTGAGGAAACAATTATTCAACCGACATTTGTATATGGACATCCAATTGAAGTATCACCATTAAGTAAATTAGATGATAATGATCCACGATATACTGAAAGGTTTGAATTATTTATTGATGGAAGAGAATATGCAAATGCCTTTAGTGAATTAAATGATCCTATTGATCAATTAAAAAGATTTGAAGATCAAGTTAAAGAAGAAAGACTAGGTAATACAGAAGCTACTGGTATTGATTATGATTTTATAGAAGCATTAGAATATGGAATGGTTCCAACTGGTGGATTAGGAATTGGTATCGATCGTTTAGTTATGTTACTTACAAACTCTGCTTCAATTAGAGATGTAATGTTTTTTCCTACAATGAAAAACAGACATGAAAGTAATGAAAATGAGGAGGAAAAATCAGACGTAAAATAATTGATTTTACAAATGATTTATCTGATTTAACAATAAATCAAAAGTTACTGTTATTACTTGTTGCAACAATATTTATTCATATTGTTGTATTAGTCTTATCAATTGTCTTATTAGTAATTTATGTAATTTATACAAAACAATTTAAAAATCTATTTAAAAAAAACAATTACATGATTTACTTAATATCAATAAGTGCTTTAGGTTTTTTAATATCATTATATCATCTAAATTGGTGGGGGTTTTGGTGGTCAATTTTATTATGCTTAATGATTATTATTTTACAATTTTATAATAACAATAAATCAATTAAGCTATTTTATTTAGTAATTAATGTTTGTACATTAATGTCATTATTTGTAGCTGTTATTGGATTTTTTGATTTCCTTGCAATAGCATATTTAAAAGATTTTCATAATATATTTATAGTTGGGGATTTACCAAATGAAAGAATATCATCAATTTTCTTGAATCCAAATTATTATGCTGCTGTTATTGAAGTTATTATAATTATGTGTTTGTATAAATTGATAATTCTAAAACGCTATAAATATTCTAAATTTTTTTATTTAACTGTTATAATTATTAATATATTTATGTTATATTTTACAGGGAGTAGGACTGCTTGGTTAGCATTATTTATTGCTATACCAATTATGTTTATAGCTAATAGAAATTACAAAAGAACAATATATATAATATTTTTTGAAATAGGAATTCTTTTTCTTGCAGTATATCAATATAATTTTTTCCCAAGAATGGAAACATTAAGTTTTTCTATTTCTGAAAGATTATTAATATGGTCAGCATCTTTCAAAGGTTTTTTAGTAAATCCATTATTAGGGCAAGGTCCATATACATATCATTTGATTTTCAAAGAATTTCACGCCCCACCTACAGTGCACGCGCATTCAATTTATATTGATACAATATTATGTTATGGATTAATTGGATTTAGTATATTAATTAAATTTTTAATTGAATATGGAAAAAAAATAAAAAAATCATTTGATTATAAATCGATGCCATTAGTAGTAGGAGTATCTGTTTTATTATTAGTCCATGGACTATTTGATGTTGTAATTTACAATCCTCAAGTATTTATGTTGATTTTTATTCCAGTATTTTCACTTGTAGATGAAAGTACTATGCTATAATTTTAATAGGAGAAAAATGAAAAATTTAAAAACAAAAAAAACATTATTAATAATAAGTATGAGCATTATAATTGTATATTTAATATTTTTTCATGGAACAATGATATTGAAAATTCAATTAAGTAGCATAACAACAGAAGACGAGCTAAAAGAGTACTGCTCATCAGAAACAATAGAATGTTATTATAATAAAGAATATGACTATTCCATTGAAGGAGTAGAAGTAAAAAACATTAAAAAATTAAAGTATTATGAGCTGATTGACGAAAATTCTGAATTAGAAGATAATGGTAATACAAGAGTTTATTTCACAGTTGTTTATGGATAAAAAATACAAATGTTTTCAAGGGGGAAATAAGTGAAAATTTTTATTGATGTTGATAACACAATATTAGAACATACAAGTTTTTATGATTCAAATACAGAATCAAGAATCCATTCAACAATGGGAGACAATCCAAAAGCTAATGAAGAGGGTATTAAATTAATGTATCAAGGTTCTATTATAAGTGATCCCAATAATTTTAAAAGACTTTTTAATAAAAAAAATGTTTATATATTAACTAAATCATCAAATGAGATATATGAAAAATATAAACAGGAAAGAATAGCAAGGATCTTTGATTTTTCTACAGAAGAATTATTAAATAAAAAAGATAGTGACGGATTTTCAAAATATATATGTATTGATGGTAAAGTTGATAAATCTAAATATATAAAAAAAATGTTTAATATTGATAACTTAAAGGAATTTATACTTATTGATGATTTTTCTGACAACTTAATTTCTTGGGAAGAATGTGAAGGAATAGGTATTAAATTTTTTAATGAATATAATTCAGCTATTCATCCTAATGGTGGATTAATTATTTCAAATTTCAAAGTTTTTAACTTTTTATCTGATAATCAAATTGATAAATATATTTTTACTGATAATTATATTTATTCCAATATGAAAGCTAATAATTTAAATTATATATCAATATTAGATTTGTTGATTGTTGAAATAACAGATGCCTTTGATTTAGATATTATTCAATTTAATGTAGATAAAAAAAGATTAATTAATTTTTTAAAAGAAATGTATTATTTCTTTGAAAATTATAAATTTACAACATTAGTTAATTATATTGAACAAGAAAAATATAATCATAAAATTAATATTATTGATATACCTTTTGCATATAATTTAAATAAATATAAAGATAAAATGAAAGTTTGTAATATTTTATGTATTGAATATAATAATAAAAAAAATCCAAACTCAAATGCAGATGTATATATTACTTTACCTAAAGGAAGTATTTATGAATTTGAAAAAGAAACTATTGCTAAATCAATGCAAATAATTGAAAAAATCATTAAATAATTTAATTTAAAACCAATATCATTTTGTTTTTTTATTATTAAATTTAAAAATAAAAACTTTATTTATTTATAAATGTTATAATTAATATTATATAGAAGACAAGGAGGAATTTATGAAACAATTAATTATTAAAGATTTACATGTAGAAATTGAAGGAAAGAAAATTTTAAAAGGTGTTAACTTAACCATTAAGAGTGGAGAAATCCATGCTATTATGGGTCCTAATGGAACTGGTAAATCAACTTTAGCTGCAGTTATTATGGGTGACCAAAAATATACTGTAACAGCAGGTGAAATTCATTTAGATAGTGAAAATATTTTAGAACTTGAAGTTGATCAAAGAGCAAGACTTGGATTGTTTTTAGCAATGCAATATCCAGCTGCAATTTCTGGAATAACAAATTCTGATTTTATTAGATCAGCAATAAGTGCTCAAGGTAAAAATGATGAAAGTTTGATTAAATATATCAGGCGTTTAGAAAATAATATTGGTGAATTAAAAATGCAAAGAGATATGGCCAACCGTTATTTAAATGAAGGTTTTTCTGGTGGAGAAAAGAAAAGAAATGAAATTTTACAAATGAAAATGTTAAAACCAAATTTTGCAATCTTAGATGAAATTGATTCAGGTTTAGATATAGATGCATTAACAGTTGTAGGACAAAACTTAACAGAAGAAATATCTAATAGAAGTTCTGAACTAGGTCTCTTAATGATTACACATTACCAAAGACTATTAGATTATATTCATCCAACACATGTTCATGTAATGTTAGATGGACGTATTGTTGAATCAGGTGATGCTAATTTAGCTAAAAAATTAGAAACTGATGGATATGAAAAATTAAAAGATAAGTATGGAATAACTGAAATTGAAGAAGAAGAAAATAAAAGGGTAAGTATTGGTAGTTGTGCAACTGCAGTAGGAGTAGGAGCTAGCAATGAAAAGAGTTGATTATTTTTTTAAAGGTATTAAAATTGATCCAAACGAAAAATTTATAAGTAATGAAAAGATTGTAAGTGTTAATAATTCTGAAATAAAAGAAGAAATAAATCAAATTAAAAATAATTTATTTCCAATTATTAACCCAGTTAAAGTAATTACACTTAAAAGTGGAGAATATCATTTAACACAAATAATTGATAAAGATAAAACTTTTAAAAATATTAGAATAATAATTAAAGAAAATAGTAAAGTTAAATTATATGATTTTACAAAGTCAACATATTCTGATAAAAATATGCATTTCAGTAATATAGAAATCATAATTGAAAAAGAATCAAAAGTTTATTATTTAAAGATAGATGAATTTAAAAATGAAACTATATATTCAAATACAGAGATTGAAGTTGAGGAAAATGCACAAGTTGATGTAGATTTGATTGGTTTCAATCAAGGTAAAACTTTTAATAATTTTAAAATAAATTTACGTGGCAAGCATGCAGTTGGAAATTTCAAGGCGATAGCTATAGCAAACCAAGGAACTGAAAATTTATATGAGGTAGCTATTAATAACTATGCGCCATTAACTAAAGGTGATATTTGGCAAAAAGCTGTTGCAACTAATAAAGGATCAAATCAATTGTTTACAACTGGATTCATTGCACCTAAGTGTTCAAAAGCTGAAAACTATCAAGAATCTCGTGTATTATTATTAGATGATGCTGCAAATGGTGATGTCTCACCAATATTATTAATTGAACATCATGACGTTTTAGCTGGACATGCTGCTGGGGTATCAAGAGTTAACTCTGATGAATTATATTACTTAATGAGTAGAGGTATAACTAAACATGAAGCAGAAAAATTAATTACATTAGCATTTGTTCGTCCTTTGATTGACAGTTTACCAACAGAAGAGTTACAAGAAAGTACACTTTTGAAAGTAAATTCGTTTTTAAATAATTAGAATGATTAATCCTAATAAAATAAAAAATGATTTTTCAATGTTTAAAAATAATCCATCACTTAAATACCTTGATAGCGCAGCTACATCATTAACTCCTGATATAGTTGTTGAACAGATTAATGATTATTATAAAAAATATAGATCATCAATTAATCGTGGAACTTCTAAAATGGCAAATGATGTTTCGAGAAAGTATGAAGGATCAAGAAAAACAATTGCAAATCATTTTAATACAGATCCAAGTGAAATTATTTTTACAAAGTCAACAACAACATCAATTAATAATATTTCTAAATCAATTATTCACTTAATTAAACCTAATAGTAATATTGTTGTTACTAATATGGAACACCATTCAAATTTTTTACCTTGGCAAGTATTATGTCATGAAAATAATATAGAACTAAGGGTAGTCAAAGCAAATCATCTAGAGATAAAAAGTAAAGATGTTATAGATATGATAGATGAGAATACATTAATTGTTTGTATCCACCATGTATCTAATATAATAGGTAATACAGTTGATTTATCTGAAATATCAGTTAAAACTAATGATTTAGATGTAATGTTACTAGTTGATGGTGCTCAAGCTGCTCCTCATAAAAAAGTTGATCTTAAAAAAATAAACTGTGATTTTTATACAGTTTCAGCTCATAAAATGTGTGGACCAACTGGGCTTGGAGTTCTTTATATTAATAATAGAGTTGTAAATAAGTTAAAGGCTTTTGATTATGGTGGTGATATGGTTACCCCAAGTAGTGTTACATATGAAAGCTTTTTACAAAAGAGTTCACCCAATAAGTTTGAAGCTGGTACACCTAGTATTGCAGAAGTGCTTGCTTTTGGAGTTTCAATTGATTATTTAAATAAAATTGGTATGGATCAAATTGAAAATCATGAAATTAAATTAAAAAAATATGCAATTAATAAATTATCAAAATTAGATTATGTAAAAATTTATAATTCAAATAATAATTCTGGTTTAATTGCTTTCAATATCAATGGTGTATCAGTTCACGATGCAATGAGTGAAAGTTTTATATCAGATATAACCTTTGATAGTGAAGATATAATAATAAGAGATGGTCAAATGTGTAATAATTTAACAATGAAATATGTTTTAAAAGAAAAGGCGTTATTAAGAGCCAGTATATATATATATAATGATAAAAATGATATTGATATGCTCGTCAGTCAAATAAGTAAAATATATAATGTTTGGAGGTAATAATGGAAAAAAATAATTTATCACGTCAAATAATCATGGATCATTATAAATATCCACATAATAAAGTTTCTGAAATTATTAATAGAGATGAATATCTTTTTAAAAAAGCTTTAAATCCATCGTGTGGAGATGAAGTAGAAGTATTTATAAAGTTAGAAAATAATATTATTACTGATATTAAATATATTGGAAGTGGTTGTTCAATATGCTGTTCATCAGGTAGCATTATGACTGAAGAGTTAATTAATAAATCAATTAATGAAGCAAATAATAAAATTGAAAATTTCAACAAATTAATTACCGGTGTAAATTATGATATAAATTTATTTGAAGATGCAATTTGTTTTGAAGGTATAAAAAATTATCCTGCTCGTTATAAATGTGCATTTATTAGTTGGGAAACTGTTAAAAGTTTAGTGAAAGGAGACAAACATGAATGAAGATACTAAAAAATTAGCTAGTAATGAATATAAATTTGGTTTTTCAGATGAACATAAAGCAATCTATAAAACTGTAAGAGGGTTAACGGAAGATACTATTAGAACTATTTCTAGTATTAAAAATGAACCTGAATGGATGCTTGAGTATAGATTAAGAGCTTATAAACACTTCTTAGACAAGCCTATGCCTGATTTTGGTCCTGATTTAAGTGATTTAGATTTTGATAATACAATTTTTTATTCAAAACCTAGTGAAAAAGTTGAAAAAAATTGGGATGATATTCCAGTAGAAATTAAAGAAACTTTTGATAAGTTAGGTATACCTGAAGCAGAAGCAAAATATTTATCTGGTGTATCAACTCAGTATGATTCTGAAGTTGTTTATGAAAGTATGATTGAAGAAGTAGAAGAAAAAGGTGTAATTTTTTGTGATACAGATACTGCTCTTAAAAAATATCCAGAATTATTTAAAAAATATTTTTCTAAAGTTGTTCCTGCATCAGATAATAAATTTTCTGCATTAAATAGTGCTGTTTGGTCAGGTGGGAGTTTTATTTATATTCCTAAAAATGTTAAATTAGATATGCCATTGCAAGCTTACTTCAGAATAAATACTCAAGATATTGGACAGTTTGAAAGAACACTTATTATTGTTGATGAAGGAGCTGATGTTAATTATGTTGAAGGGTGTACTGCACCGATCTATTCATCTAATTCATTACACTCTGCGGTTGTAGAAATTTATGTACATGAAAATGCTAATTGTCGTTATTCAACAATTCAAAACTGGTCTGGAAATGTGTACAACTTAGTTACAAAGAGAGCTAAAGTTGAAGCAGGTGGACACATGGAGTGGATTGATGGTAATATTGGGAGTATAATTACAATGAAATATCCTGCAATTATTTTAGCTGGAGAAGGTGCACGTGGAACTTGTATTTCAGTTGCCATTGCTGGAAAAGATAAGCAACTTGATTCAGGAGCTAAGATGATTCACTTGGCACCAAATACATCAAGTAAAATTATATCTAAATCTATTTCTCACAGTGGTGGTAATGCAACTTATCGTGGGGTTGTAGATCATTCAAGTAAAGCAACTAATGCAAAAACCACAATTGAATGTGATACTATAATTGTTGATGAAGATTCAAAATCTGATACAATACCTTATAACTTTGTAAAAAATGATACATCAACAATTGCTCATGAAGCAACAGTCAGTAAAATAAATGATGAACAGTTATTTTATTTAATGTCTCGTGGATTGAGTGAAGAAGAAGCAACACAAATAATAATAATGGGATTCTTAGATGAATTCACTAAAGAATTACCAATGGAATATGCAGTTGAATTAAATAATTTAATTAATTTAGAAATGGAAGGTTCAGTTGGTTAGGGTTTAAATATAAAATTAATATTTTAAAAAAGACTTTATATACATTATAAAGTTTTTTTTTATAGCAAAATTATTATGTTATATTTATCTATAATTAGGTGGTTGGAAAAACTAAGAGCGAAAATATAAATAGTAAAATATAATTATATTATAAATGTTTATAAAATATAATGTGATATATTTGAATATTTAATTACAATGAATATTATACTGACATTATTAAATCTTTAACTTGTGCGGTGTTGATTAATTCAATGTTTTCCAAGGTCTAGTATTAATTTTGGTAGTGTAGTGTGCTATTTTCCTAGAAGATGTTTTATTAAACATAGTTTTCTTAAGAATATATGCATGCATCAATTTGTTAAAATATTCAACTAAATCTTTTAGGTATAGGAGAAGCGGGATCAGTATAGTATATTTCTAAGTGATTAGTCGGAGTGTTATAGTATAAAGAGAATTAAATTCAGGCACATTATCAGTAGTAACAGAATAAACAAGATACTTCTTCATAACCTGATTAATAAAAGAATTAACATGTATATCTGCTTTAGAGGTAATATACTTAGTTAGTGTAAACTAAATCATACATCGAGTAAAAGAAATAATATAACCACCATCCCCTGCTGATTCAATTAAATTTATTTTCCAGTGGCCAAAATGTCTGTGGTTAGTAATATAAGAAGGACGATGTGAAATATGTTTGGTATTAATAGCTTTAAGGTGGTATTGAACTCTTGAAGATGTTTTTTTCTTTTTGAGTTTTAAGCGGTAATGTTTAGGAATAATAATTAAAAAATGTTTAAAATAATTGTAAAGCTTTCTCCAAGATGGAAAAGTTTTATCTATTTTATGTCTAATCTGAAAAATGGCTTAAAAAGATAAATCTTGTTTTACGCCAGTTTCAATAATATACTTAACATCAACAGTTAATTTAGAAGAATTAATATTCTTATGCCTTCTTTGAATGTATTATAAGAGTGGCGGATGTAAAATAGCGATTGAAATAATCACAGTGTTGGTTTCTTTGAGTAAAAGAATTACGTTTAATTTCACGATAAACATTTGAAACATGGACATCAAGTAAAGAAGCAATATCTTTTTTAGGAGTTAATTGATCATGTTCAATCGAAATTATATCCCTTTGATGAGCATAAAGATGCTTGTAATTTTTATGGTTAATCCTTCCAAATAACTAACTATTGTATAATGCATATATATATATATATAGGTATTTTATGTATTTGTGTTATGACAATTAAATTTTAACTATTTTTTTCTATAATATGCATTTTCTCACACTTCAAACTTCAATCTCTCATTAATTAAAAAAAATACAAGAATATTTGACATATAAATGAATTTATGGTATACTTATTGAGTATGAATAAATGGCCCGTTGGTGAAGCGGTTAACACACATGCCTTTCACGCATGCATCCACGGGTTCAATTCCCGTACGGGTCACCATTTTTAATGCCGACTTAGCTCAGCTGGTAGAGCAACTGACTTGTAATCAGTAGGTCGCGGGTTCGATGCCTGCAGTCGGCACCATTTAATGATTAGAACTTTTGTTTAAATCAAAATGATGTCTGTTATTTGCGACAAGAGTAGAACTCTTGGTGGAGGTTGCAGCCAGATGGATGTTATCCATGTATAGAGTAACTTATAATAGTGAGAATAATATAGTTCGCCTCAACGAACTTTAAATAAAAGGAGTTCGTTAATAGCGGACTTCTTTTTTTATATTTGAAGTCCCTAATAAAAAGGGGAAATATGAAAAAAACAACTGATTTACAAGTGATTAGTGAAAGAATAACTGTTTTAAAACATAAAAATAAAAAATTATTATCAAAAGAAACTAAAAAAGAAAGGATTTCTCTTTATTTTAAAGGAAAGAATATTAAATCATTAGAAGTAGTTGAAATATTAAGATTGATAGATAATTATCGATCACAAACAGCTAGTGTACCAGTAATTCTTTTAAAATGGATAGAAGAACATATTTTAGTAGAATATAAAAGAAATCGTGAACTGAATAAAATTGAAGAGCAATCCGGTATAGAGTGTAGAAAAAATTATGAAGAATATAATAACTACATTCAGATTAAAATTTATCATCAACATAAATCTAAAACAAAAGAAGAATTAAAACAAACCTTTGAATTGATTTTAAATAGATATTTAAATAAATATTTATTAGAAAATTAAAAATATTATAAAAAGGGAGATTTATGAAATTTCAAACAATGATTAGAAAAGATGGTTCAACTAATTTGTATGTGGAGCATAAGAGGATATATGATTTTGCTAAATTAAATATAAATAAGAGTAAATATATTGATAGTAATGTTATTGGAGTAGGTGATACTTTAGGTATTATTGATTATATTGCTGATTATGATATTAACTTAAAAGATGTAGAGAAGACATACTCTAAAGAAAGTCAGAAAAAGAATATTAAAGGTAATATACTTAAAATAGCAAATCCAATATATTCTAAAGAAAAGATATCAAAAACAGGTAAGTTAGAAGATATAACAAAAGTATATCCAAAGATAGTTAAAAATATAGTTGAAAGTATTGGGCAAGGAATAAAGATTAACTATGTATCATTTGAAACAGTTGAAAATGAAGTTGAATATATTAATATAGTTTTTTTTGATCGATATTATTATGCTAAAGGTAAAGAAATAACAAAAACATATACATCAGACTGGTATGTAAGGTCTAAAAATAATCATATTAGATGTTTAAAAAGTTGTCCAGGAGCATGGCTCAAGCATAAAAAAGGTGATGAGTATAAAAAAGTTATATATCTATCTGATAAAACAAGAGTATTTAATTTTGCAACTAAAGAAGAATTTGAGCAAACTATCAAATCAATAAAGAAAGAAATCATTAAAATAATCTATTCAATTGGAATGAATCCAAAGGAAGTAGACTACATGGCTAAAAAATCATTAAAAAAAGCCAAAAAGAAGCGAAATAGGTGGTTTAAAACACAAAGAGTAGATAATACTCACAATAAGTATAATTGGTATAAATATCGGAGAATTAAAAGCGAAAATAAAATTTATACAGAATACAATCATCTGTTAATATTAAATGGTTATATCAATACAAAAGTTATGAAAGAATTAAAACAAAAGGTAGAGCAATTTCTAATTGATTTAAAGAAAATGAAAATTAAGAGTATCAAGGACTATGAAAATACAATAAATTCTTTTATTATGAATGAAATGAAAAATTAAAAAAAAAATAACAAACCAAGTTTGTGAATATAGACAGCCAGATAACCAGGTTCTTGTATACTCACTACTTGATAAGTTATATATTGATAAATTAGAATAATAAGAAAATAATAAATTTAAAATGAGAGGAGATTTATGTTAGTTTTATTTATTACATTAATGATTGAACTGTTAATAATACAAAAGATGAAAAGTGAAGACTCAATATTATTAGTTAGAGCTTTTGTAATAATAATTGCATTTATTAATATTGTAGTTAGTTTGTATTCAACTATATCTGAAGTATTAATTAATCTCTTTACTTTAAATTTTGATGGTGGTGGAACACTTATTAGATTAAGTGTTAATCTAACTATAAGCATAATGATAATATTATTTATTTGTAATATATATTACAAAGGAGAACAAATGAAAGAATTAGGTGATCATATTCAAAAAAATAAAGATTATACAGAATATAAAGATTATAAATTTATAAATATATTCAAATTTCATTCAGAGATATTATCTGGTTTATGTTTAATGATGATAATGTTTAATTTATTCTATATAAAATTAAATTTGGAAAGTGTTATTGTTTTTTTAATTATCATTATAATAAATTTTTATGTTTTTATCCATATTTCAATAATATCTGATGCAATTATAAGAGGACCAGTTAAATCTGATTTTGGAGTATATTTTATTAAAAATATTCTTCCAATATTAACATTTATTATAGTTGTTCTATTATATATATCAAATTAATCATTATTGTATCATAATTAAATAAAAAGGAGAGATAATGGAAAAACCAGGACAATGGGATGTAGATGAAGAATTAATAGAGATAAAAGAATATGTTTTAAAAAAGAAGAAAAAGGAAAAAAAGGAAAAAAAGGAAAAAGAACAAAGAGAATTAGAAGATTCAGTTCTCTTATTTGGAGTTTTAATACCATTTTGCATTTTAGGATTATGGATATATATGTGTTTCATTTTAAAATCACAAAACTTTGATATATCCAATATACAAATTATTATAAGTATACTAATATTTATGATTTTTATTATTACATTTGAAGTATTATATTATTATAAAGTAATTAAAAATAAAATTATATACGAATCCTTTAATTCAATATTTATTGTTTTAAATATATTCATTGTTTTTTACTTGTTAATATGTACAGATATGTATATATTAACACTTGTAATTTATTTGTTTTATTTTCCATTTATTTCTTTTTCTTTATTTATTTATGCTGAAACTGGAGAAAGTGGAAAAATAATAAGCACCATATATCTTGGTATTGCAGCTTTCTCTATATGTCTTTGTTTTTTAAGTATATGTGCTTTATTAACAATGTTCATTTACCTAATAATTGAAACAATTATTAATATGTATTCAAAATATTGTTAAAAATATTCATAAAGGTAAAAAAAAGGAGAAAAATGAAAGTAATAAGTATATTTAATAACAAAGGTGGTGTGGGTAAAACAACTACAACAATAATGCTTGGGCAACTACTTGCAAAGCAGAATAAAAAGGTACTATTAATTGATTTAGATCCACAATGTAACTTAACAAGTCAATTGAATAAATCAAATGAAAAGCCAAAGTTTTCAACATATAATTTATTAATGGATGAAGTGCAAGCAGAAGATGTTATATGCGAATATAAAGGTGATGATTTTTCAATTGATTATATGCCATCAAGTATCAATTTACAAAGAGCAAATAATGAAATATTACTAAAAGCTCATGAGGTAAATCCAAATACTAGGCTTAGTAAGAAAATATCTCAAATAAAAGAATATGAAATTATAATAATTGATTGTAACCCATCAATTGATAACCTGACAACAAATATATTATCAGCTAGTGATGAAGTGTTAATACCAATTAAAGCTGATTTATATTCTGTTGATGGCATAGAATTATTATTGGAAACTGTTAATAAAGTTAAAAATAATTTTAATAGCAAACTGAAAATATCAGGAGTCTTTTTAAATGGATATCAAAAAAGTAGAATAGATGATCATGTATATACAACGCTATGCCATCAATTTGATTCAATGATGGTAACTAAGATTCATAATGCAGTTGCTATCAAAGAAAATACAATTAAAGAAGAGTTATTAATTGAATCAAAACTAAGAAATAAAAAAATAATACCACAATATGAAGAATTACTAAAAGAAATGGGGATATAATGTTAGAAATAAAAAAACTAGAAGATTTAAATAATTCAATTAATCAAAGTAAGTATGAGGTTGAAGACAAAATAGTGTTAATTGATACTGAAAGTTTACTATTCAATCCAGAAAACTTTTATTCATTATCAAATATTGATACACTTATGGAGTCAATAAAAGTAAATGGCTTAATAGAACCAATTATAATAAGTGAAGATTTAGTTGTTATAAGTGGACATAGAAGACTTAAAGCATGCATTGAATTAAATTTAAAAGAAATAGCATGTAGATTTGGTAAATTTCAAAATAATTTATATTCATCCATTGCTTTAATTGAAGCAAATGCTCAAAGGATTAAAACAAAAGATGAGAGAGATAAAGAAATTTGCTTAAAAAAAGAATATTATACAAGATTAAAAGAAGAAAACCCTGAACTAAATATAAATATAAATAAGTTGTTAGCAGAAGAGTATAAGATCAGTATTGGAACTGTAAAAAGAGCATCTCATGAAGCCGTTAAAAATGAGGAAACTGAATACACAATTAATGATGTTTTAAATAGTTTGAAAAAACAAAAAGAAAAATTAATAAACAATATAGATATTCAAATAATAAACCAAGCAATTGAAATGATTGAAGGAGAAGCAATCAAAGATGATTAAACAGTCAAAAAGTATCATAATTGTGTTTATGTATAATAAAGTGGAAGATATTCCTAAACAATATATTTATATAAATAGAGAAATAAAAAGGGAGGTATGATGGACAAATCAGAAATAATCTGTTTTATAAGCCAAATAGAGGCAGAATTAAAACAAATAAAAAATAAAATTAATTCATTAAATAATGTAGAAGGTTGTAAAATTGATAAAAACCTTTGTCATATAAATGATAATATTAATAAAATAAAAAATGATTTATAATGATTGGTTAATAAAATGAAGGTACAAAATGTACCTTCACTTAAATATTTAAGTAATAAGAGTTTATTATTTAAGTATTTATAACGAACAAACATTTTTATCATAATTGAGAATTTATAATTTTTATAATGATGAAAAAGAACTTTGAAAATTAAAAGCACACGCACAAATACAACTTAATATAGTTGTGGTTACTTTCGTGCAAGTAACTAAGTGAGTATAAATTAAAAGCCTTAACCAAACTTTTACAAATAATTTATAAAAAAAGGAGAGCTAATGAAAGAAAAATTTATCAAGACAAGATTGAACGATAAAACACAAGAATTAGAAGAAAGAATTGTCCCTCTGCCAGAATATTTAGAAGATAATGGATATATTGTTTTATTTACTCCAAATAAACTTATACGTGCAGAAATGGATTTCATTGAAAACACTAAAATTAGGGAAGACTACATAAATACATTAATTAAAGATAAAAAGATTACTATTGAAGATTTAAAATATTTTGATTATGATAATTATGAATTAAATGACATTAGAGAAAATGAAATTGTTAGTGATGAGTATTCTTTAGAAATTGCTGAATATTTAAATGATAATATACGATTTGAAGAAATCCTTGAACACATAGGTATTAACAGTGATGTAGTAACAATTGAAAATATTAATGAATGGATAGAAGTTATACCAACTACTAATAGTAATGTTAAAGTTAATGTATTGATAGATGAGTATCAACATGAAATGGAAAACCCCAAAAAAAATAAAGATATAGAAATTTAATACAAGGAGAAAAATGTCAGGAAAATCAGGTGAGAAAAAATTATTATTAAAGTGGAGCGAATATACAGATTTGGATAATTTAGTAGAAAAAAATAAAGAAAAAACTGGAGCTGAATTTTTAGAAATAAATGCTGATAATTTTCAAGGAATAATGAATCTCATAACAGAAGTAAATAATCAGGAAAAAGATCAAACTGGTTATTGTAAAACACTTTTCTGCCTGAATGAGAGAGATATTAGGGTGGATTTAGATGGGAGAGATGAATATTCCCATTCAAATCCAGAAAAGCAACTGAAAAATTTATTTTTAGATGATCTGCTAGATGCAAACTTAGAAAATAAAATTGATAATCCAAATATTAGGACAACTTTTAGTAAACAAATAAAAGATAGAATTAAAGATATTGATGGAATATTATCTAATTTAAAAATAGAAGCAAATATTAATAAAAGTAAGGAAAAAAATAAGGAGATGGAAATTTAAAAAAACATAAGAAATATTAATGTAAATCAGGAGGGAACATGGATAAATTACACAGGTTAATTGGTAGGATTGAAATTTTACCAACGGTTGAACAGTATGAGAAATACAAAGTTCAAGGAATGGATTTAAATGGAATTGCAAATTCAGAAAAAATAAAAATGATTCAAAAGAAAGATAGACAAGAATTTAAAACGGTAAAAGCAAGAATCAATTATTATAATAAAAATATTGATCAGTTTGAAAACTCTTCTATCTTTTCCATAGCAGGAAATAATAGAGTTGAAAAAGCGATTCTTTATAGTGAATATGAAGTTACAGTCAATGCTTATGTATCAAAAATTACAAATGGTGAAAAGACTTATTACAAACTTGAATCGTTGGAAGATTGTAGAAAAATCAGTAGCATTGAAAGGTCTTTAGTTTTATTTAGTGAAGACCAAAAGAATAATGTAATAGATTAATTTTAAAAAATGAAGGTGTAAATGCACTTTCATTTTTATTTATGAATGGAGGTGGTATTATGAATGATAGTTCAGGAGAAGGTTCAAACATAGTAGGTGTTTTAATTATTGCAGTTATTTTTATTGCAGCAGTAATAATAGGGTTTAATTTACTTTTAGATGAAGGAAGTAATTTATTAAATCAATTACTAAATTTAAGTTAATAATAAAAAATAAAATGTTAGAAATAAATTATAAAAAATAATTAAATTTATTTAGAAAGGAAATAAATGCTTTTAAATTTAAAAATAATAGCAACAAATTTTTTAGCAATGACACCTGCAACTACTGTTGTAGAAGATGCAACAAATGAATTAGTGAGATTTGCTGGAATAATAGTAGTATTTTCTCTTGTAGCAGTAGGTATTTTATATATATCTTCAGTGTTAAACCCAGAATGGAAACAAAAAGGACAAAGTGTAGCAGTTACTGTAGTCATTGGAGGTATTATTATTGCAGCTGCACCATCACTCGGATCATACTTTACACAATTATTTTCTTAGAATAATAAGACTTGAAATACTTATCCTCTAAAGATCCCCCAAGGTATAGAAGATAAACAAAAACAGTGAAGGTACATTTTGTGCCTTCATTATTAATAATTAAAAGAATGGAGAAAAATGTAATATGAATAACATAAAATTTCAAAATTATAGTGATTTATTATCTAGTTTAGATGGTAAAGAATTCAATGATTATATAATATGTCGATGTCCAAGTTGTAAAGTTAAAGAAGCATTTATATACAAAAGTTCAAATAATTTAAAATGCAATCGTGAAAACCAATGTGGTGAAAATTATAAAATAGAATTTATAGAAAAAAATCAAGAGTTACCTAAATTTAAAGATGATTTAAAAGTTGAAAGAGATAAATGTTTTAAATTTATAAACACTATGTTTTCAGAACAATATTTTGATCACATAGAAGATTTAGAAGTTAATAATTACAGAGGATTACAAAATCCTGGTGATATATATAAAATTGATAATATCAAAGGTTTAGATATAAAAAATCCACAAGGTTTGTATGAGTATACAATTAAAACTCTTAAGCCAATGTTGAGCGACATTAATCAAAGAAATATTATGCATTGTTTGAGAAATGAGAATGGAAAGATTGAAACTATTCTTTTGAGAGGAGATGAAACTACAAAACTTAAAATCAAAGAAAAACAAATTAAATTAGTTTCAAATAATATAGATTATTATAATAATTTTAAAGATGATTCTAATAAAATATTTTTATGTGAGGGCATGACAGATGCAAAAACATTAGAACAAAAATATAATGATGTTCAGATAATTGGTCTTACAGGTGTTTTAAAACAATCAAAGATGCTTAATTATTTAGAAAAAAATAAAAATAAAAACAAAGAAATAAATATTTTTTTTGATAATGATAAGGCTGGTCAAAATTCAAGTGAAAATATTAAAAATAAATTACAAAAACAAGGATATAAAGAAATCAAAATTATAAATAATTATAATTCATTTAAAGGAAATGACATTAATGAATTACTAATGAATGGTGAACTTAATTCATTTTGTAAAAAAAATAATATTGATGATAATGAGAAAAGTCATCTACAAAATAAATTAACAGATAATTTTTCTGATAATTATTAATAGAACAATAGTAAAAAGGAAAGGGATAAAATGAGTGAACAAGAAATCGTATTAGCATATTTAGAAAAATTAAAAGAAGATATAACTAAAAAAATAGAAGAAGTTGTTTCTGCAAAAATAGTATATTGGCATCCTGATGGAATGACAATTAAAGTATTAGAAAAATCAGGGGATAAAACAAAAACACTAAATTATATATTTACTTTTAAATCAAAAAAAATTGAAATAAAAGGTACTTATGGTAGTGTGGGATATAGTTTTAACCACATAACTAAAGCAAAAGAAAAATATTTAATATCATTATATCAGCAACATAAATCAATTAATCATACAATGAATTTATGTAAAAAATAGATGTTTATTATTTTAATAATAAATAAAAAAGAGGAGGAATGTGTTTGAGCAAATATTAGTTATAATAGTTATATCTTGTATAACAAATGTATTTATAATATGGATATGTTTCAGAAAATTATCCTATAAACTAGAAAATAAAATAATTAAAAAAATGATGAAGCAAATTATATGTGAGAAAAAAAAAATGAAGAATTGATTCAAAAGGTAAAAATAATTATAAGTGAGCAAGAAGAACAAGATAAAAAAATGATACAACAAGAATTTAAAAATACAGATATTTTTAATAAAGAAGAATATAATTATTATAAAAAAGAAATTGAAGAATTTGATGAACAAGTGCAAAATCATTTATTACAATTAAGATATGAAAAACAATATCATATAAATTTTGATTTGAGTAATAAAATAACAAAAATAATAAGAGGACTGAACCAAGAAAATAGGAAAGTTATATCAACTTTTTTTTGGATAAACTCTAGTGATTTTGAACATAAAACAGAAAAAGAAATTAAAGAAATATTTGATATGGCTGAAAGTTACAGCGGTTTAGAAATAGAGATGATATTACTAAAAAATTTAATTTAATCTAGATAAATAAGTATATCATAAATCAAAGTCTAGACTCAATATAATAATCACTTAAATTCACAAAAAAGCTTGTAAATATGGTATAATATAAGAAAGAGCGGGGGGCTATGATGAATAGAGTAAAAGCATTTAATAAGAAAAATAAATACTTAACAATTGGTTTAGTAATAGCAGTATTATTACTAATATCAATAATAGGTATTAAATTAATATCAAATGATATTATGTATAAGTCATATCAACTTGAAGCAAGTGAACTTGCAAAGTATAATCAGGAACTTGAAATATATGAAGATATTAACCACATTTTCATTGATAGTAAAATAGATGATATTGAGAGAAAATTAAATGAAGCCAAAACAAAAGAAGAAGAATATAATCAGACTAGAGAGAAATTAACTCAAGAAGCCATGGAACTTAATATAAAAATTACAGATGAGATGACAAATGAAGATATTGATAAAGCAATAGATGATAAGAAAAAAGAAATTAATCAAACCAAAAAAGAAGAGCAACAAAAAGAAGCAGAAGAGACAAAACAAGAAAATACAGTAGATAATAGTTACTCAACAAATCAAGTAACTACAGATGAAAATAATTATACAAATGCAAATAATAATAACCAATCATCAAATAATTATAATAGTAATACAACTACACCACAACCTGAACCTGTAATGCCAGATTATTGTTTCGCTACAGAAGATGAAGCAATTGAATATGGATATGCTCATATGGATGAATATGGGGCGTGGTCAACTATGGATTGTGGAGGAAGCACAAATTGGTATGCTGTTTATTGGGCAGATTTAGGAAAAATGCATTATGAAGTATAGGGATAAATAAATTAAATAAGTAAGATCGAAGATGAGGGTGCAAAATGCACCTTCATTTTTTGTATATCAAAAATAAAAAAAAGGAGTAATAAAATGCAGAAAAAACTAATAGTAATGATTAGTATACTTAGTATATTGATTATAAATTGTACTATTTTACAAGGAAGTGAAATTGATGAAATAACTAAAGGAATAACACCTCAAGAAAATGGAGGGTCTTATTATGTGCTTGATGATGAGGAACTAAATAAATTAAGTCAAAAGAATTCAAGTATGATACCTCACTATTCTAGTAATGTACGAATAGAAGATTACTATCATGCAGGAGGAATGTATGGACAACTACCGTACTACACCGTGGGTAGCAATATCATATTTTGTATACAACCCTCAAGCATTGTATCTTCTCAAGGAGTTAGTACTGGGGAGAGTGGTAGTTACTGGTATGGACTAAATCCAGCAGAAAAATATGAAATAGGTGAAGTAATTAGTTATGGGATGGAATATTATAATGATACAGGAAATAAGGATTATTTATTTGCCACACAAGTATTAGTATGGGAAGCAGTAGAACCAAATAACACTAGTACAGGGACTAAAACAGCTATCTCACCAGAAATAGATAAAATACATAATAAGCAAGTTAATCATCTAGTAAGACCAAGTTTTATGGGAACAACTAAAAATAATGCTCCAACTCAAACATTGACATGGGATGGGTCAGAGTATTCAATTACATTGAAAGACAAAAATGGAGTATGGGATGATAAATTTTCAAGTTACGGAACATATGGAAATTATAAAATTAGTAATCCAAGTGGAAGTAACAACGTTAAGATATCAACTACAAATGATTATGCTTCTAATTATAGTTATCAAACAACATTTCATCCATATGATAATTATAATGTAAAGTTTTACGATGCAGGGCAAGACTTAGTGAGTACGTACGCAGACCCAGTGCCTGCTTATATGAACATCAAGATAAAACCCGCTAAAGGTAAAGGCTCATTAACTAAAGTAAATCAAAATGATGAGGCTATAGAGGATATAACATTCAATATTTACGATAAAGATACTAATAAGAAAGTAGATACAATTACAACTAATTCATCAGGATATGCAAAAACTAAAGATTTATTAATTGGTGATTATTATGCTAAAGAAGTAATTAATAATAATAACCAGGTAGTTGAACGTAATGAGAAATTTTATTTTGAAATAAAGCCAAACACAATGACAACAATAAAAGATAAGAATGGTGATATAACAATTGAAAACATTGAATATGGAGATGTTTATATAGAATATATAGCCGCGGAAATGTCGGAAGATACAATTAAAATAAGAATCAACAATGATGATGATTTAATAATACCAAATGAGAACATGACTTTAAAAATATACAATAACGATAAATTAATAATTGAAGATGAAATTGACTTGTCAAAAGAATTGGGTATTGATTTAACATATGAAATACCTGTTGATAATAGTAAGGACAATAATATTTCAGCAGAGCTAGTTAATAAAAATGGTACTCTATATGGTGAAAGTCAAACAGAAGTAACTAGATACTTACCTAGTCAAGAAGAAGTAGAATTTGTATGTAATGATAAAGTAGAAGTAGATACACCAATTGGTCAGGAAGTAGAGCAAAATAAAAATGGTGTTGCAACTGTAAAAGACTACTTTGAAAAATTTGAAACAAAAGGTTTTAAATGTGATCAAACAGTAAATGATGGACTAGCAAATATCACAGGGGAAGTTATTTACTCAAATGAGTTGCAAGATTTAGGATATGATAATGAAAATAGATATGGTGATATCACAGGTAATTTATATATGCCTTTAGATGACAAGACATTTGAATTTGAAAAAGAAACTCAAGGAAGATATCCTGATAATTACAGAATTGATTTAAAACTTGCTGATGAACAAAAAGTGTTATTAGATAACTTTGTAATAGAAGCAGGAGCAGGAAGAGTGTATAGAACATATGATGAGAAATATATACATGAGGGTGAAAATCATGCTGAATTTGAAGAGGGATACCGAGATGGTCTTGAAGAAATGATTTATATGGCAGAAGATTATCCATTGCCTGTAGGAATAACAGAAGATATTCAAAATAAAACATATGAATATCATGAAGTATTTGAGACAGTAGGATATAACAAAATAAATGTTGATGTATTTAATACATTATATTTTCATAAGAAATTAATATCAGTACACCCAGAATTAGCGATGTATTCACCGCAAATGGTACCAGTAGATAATGTGGCTCGAGATGAAGAAAAATATACAAGTGAATTAAAAGTAGAAGTAGGACAAGGAAGTTTAGATGACTTACAATCTGAAATAATACAATGGGATAACATATACTTAGGAGATGTAGATTACTTAGAAGAGAAATATGATATAACATTTGAATATAATAATTAATAAGTGAAGGTACAAAATGTACCTTCATATTTATTTAATAGAATAGGGGGGAAAATGAAAAGAATATTAGAAAGTGTGAATTATATTCTGAAAGAAATTAATAAAGCAATAGAAGTATTAAATAGTTTAAATAAATCTGATATTAAGAATATTTTAAAAAATAAAAGAAATAGTTTACTGTTATTTTTATTTGCAGCATCAATGGTTTTAATTCCACTAATTGATTTTATTGGATTTAAATATTTTATTATCTATTTATTCCTTTTTTCTTGTCCATTTTATTGGATAATAGGATTTATAAATGATGCAATTAATGAATATAATATAGATAAAAAAATAAACAATAATACTAATGAATTTTTAAGAAAAAAACAACAAAATACTACTTTTCCAATTCAAAAAGAAAAGGAAATGATAATTTTTAATATGTATAAATTTTTATCTAAGCCAATAAGTAGAAAAAATGAAATACATGGTATTGCCTTTAATCAAGCTGGTCTAAATGAAAGGATTTGTATTATTTTCTTTAAAAAGAAATCAATCAATCCATACATAATAATGATTAATCCAATAATAGCAAATAATTCAGATGAATATTGTTATTTAAAAGAAGGGGAAGATTGCTTATCAATATCTAATAAAGTTAAAGGATATGTACATAGGTATAAGGAAATTGAAGTTACATATCAAGATACCTCTGGAAAGAATCGAACTTTATTTGCATCAGATTCATTATCAATCAGGGTTCAACATGAAATTGATCATTTAAATGGAATATTATATACAGATCATATTGATATAAATGATCCTTATAAAATTATCCATGGATCTATCGCTATTTCTAAGGAAAATAGATTTAAAAACAATAAAACAATAATAATTATATATTCTATTTTAATAATTTTAGCATTAATTATTATTATCTTTGTTCCTATAATAATAATAATAATCCTTCTTTTTATTCCAACAATGTATATGTTTAATATGCTCTGGATGTTCTTTAATGAGATTAAGAAAAACAAAAAAAATATTCAAAGAAAAATAAAGAAAAAATATAATAAATTACGTAAAAGTGTGAACACAAAGAAAGGAGAGGAAAATGCATAAAATAATTAAAATATTAATTATTGTCACGATAGTATGTATTGTTTTTCAAAATTTAATTGATGATAATAATGATGAAAATAAAGAAACAACTGAAAATAATAATGCAAATACAAGTGGAAGTGATGAAAATAATAATATACCTGAAACCTGGGAGTATGATCAAATAATAGATGTTGATTCATGCTCAACTAAAGGTAATAGAAAAAAGAATGTAGTTGTTGATGTCGGTTACGATACTGAAAGTATAAATCGTGAATACTATGCTCTTACAAATGAATATGGACAAGTTGTAGAAGTATACGCAGAAGAAATTACTTTACAAGATGATGAAAAGGAAGAAGTAAGTGATGAGGGAAGATATTGTAATGATGAAGCAAAAGTACCTGGTGTTGAATCATCTGATCTTGATGAAGGACATATAATAGCAGATTCATTAGGAGGAGTTAGTAATTCCTACAACATTACACCACAAAATAGTGATTTAAATCGCTATGGGGATCAGGCTGAGATGGAAAGTATAATTAGAGAGAGTGAGGATACTAAAGAATTTTATGCAATTATTGAGTATAGAAATATACATACACAAATACCATCAAAATATTCATATACTTTTATGGCAGATGGAAAAAATTATGAATATGAATTTAAAAATCAATAACAATTAAACATGAAGAAGACAAAAATAAGGAGAAAAATGGATATAACAAAAAGAAAAAAGAAAAAAAGGAAAGTTGATATAGTAGAGAAATCAATAGAATCAACAAATAAAGAAGAATTAAAGTTATTCGAAAAAGAAAAAATTATTAAAAGTGATGAATCATTTGATGTTTTAAAATTGAATCAAATACCATCATTTTTTGAAATTAAAGCAGATGGGCTTGAAGAAGTAAGGTATGATGGAGGAGAAAAATTAATCTTAGAATTTAATCTAAATAAAATAACAATTCATTTAAATCAAAATGAGGTAATAGAGATTAATAATTTGCTTGAAAGAATGAGGATGTCTTCTGAATTTAATCAGCAAAATCCAAAGTTAGAAAAAGATTTCTTAATTAAAGATGAAAAAATTAAATTAAGAGTAGCAATGATAAATGAAGAAGTTGGTAAAACAAAAAATCCTCAATTCACAATTAGAAAAAATTTAGATCAATTATTAACGGAAAATCAGTTTAATAATTTATTTCAAAGAAAAAGTGAAAAAAAAGTTGGTTCAGATGTAGTTAAAAATATATTTGAAGATAATCCAACGATAATCATTAGTGGTGAAACAGGAAGTGGTAAAACAGAAATTCAAAAATATTTAGTGAAATTAATTGATGATTATTTTTCAATTGTTTCAATTGCAGATACAAATGATACTAACTTAAAATCATTATTTCCAAGTAAAGATATTTCAGAATTTTTCACTTCCAAATATTTTTCAATGAATGATGGATTATCGATAGCGTTAAGGTATAACCCATCATTTATTTTTATTTCTGAAATTAGAAAAAAAGAAATAACTAATTTTTACGAAGCTATTTCAACTGGACACAAGACAATTACAACAGTTCATGCAAATAATGCATTTCAAACAATTGATAGATTAACAAATTTATATAATAAGCATAATAGTTCAACATCTATTACTAAAGAAGAAATGCAGAACAATATTGACTACATAATTCATGTGAAAATAAAATATGTAAAAAATGAAAAAACTGGTAAATTTGAAAAAGTAAGATACATTGATAAAATTTTGAAAAATACTGGAGATCAAAAATTAGGTACATTTTATGAAAATAAGGAGAGTGTATGAAAAAAGAAGATAATAGTTATATAAAAAAAACAAAAGAATTATTTTTTGTAATTTCTAAAGATATTATTAAGAGTATATTAATTATGCTTGTATTAATATTCATTTATTATATGCTTTTTAAGGAGTTTACACTTTTCAGTATAATCTTTATTTTCATCTGTTGGCTAACAATTTTATATAATTCTATATATTCAATTCATGTTATAGATAACAAAATATATAAAAATAAAAACACTGTAGATTTTTTAAATAAAATTACATACAATACTAATTTTTATACAACAGAATATCAAATAATAGAATCAAGTTTAAATAATACAAAAAGAGGTAAATATAAAACAGAATTTGAATCAAAGTATAGAAAATCAATTGAATTAGAAACTTTATCAAAGGATGAAAGGTTTAATGATTACAAAAAATTGAATAAAAATATTTTTTATCAAATGTTTTTTGATTTATTTTATTTAATAATTTATGAAGGAAAAGGTGAAAAAAATGAACAAGTAAATGCAATTGAAGAAATATCATCATTATTTGCTAAGGATCACTATCAAACTAAAAAATTGTATGAAACTAAATACAATTTTAAAAAACAAGGTTGGGTACAACAATCGATGTTTATTTTTATACTGCTTTTCTTTTCATGGGCTACGGATAGTGTATGGTTAATGATCATTGATAATCCATTTGGAAAGTTAAGTATATATATTTTGATAATCGGATTCTTAATATTAGACACAATTGGTAGCTTTAAATTTAGAAAAACTGAAAGGATTGTGAAATAATGAAAAACTATCTATATTTAATCAAATTATATGATAATGAGAAAAATACTAAACATATCATTAAAAGTATAATTTTTGGAATTATTGGATTTATAGCAATGCTACTAATAACACTTTCATTTTTAAACTTAATTTTAAGTTTAATTATTTCTTTAATAGCATTAATATATTTCATTACATATGATTATCAAAAAATGAAGAAGAAATACAAGGTCGAGAAGAACCAACAAATAATGGCTTTTCCAATATTTTGTTTGATTTATCTAGCGAATTCTAAAACAAATAATAATGTCTTAGATGCAATTGGAAATTCAATTGTATTTATTAATAATAAATTATTAAAAGAAAAATTAATCAATTTAAAAAACAATTCACTTGAACACCCAGAGAAATTTAAATCATATTTAGATGATATTGCTTATGATTTAGATGATGAATTAGTTTACTCATTTAATTCATTTGTACTGATGACAAAAAATATTGGTGTTGATCAAGCAAATACAATATTTTTTAAACAAGAAATAATGAAACAATATGAGCAAGATACAATGAAAAGGTTAATATCATTAGCAAGACCTGTTAGATTATATTCTAAGTATAATACATTTTTATTTATGCTTTGGTTTATATTCTTCATAATGTTAATGTTTATAATTACGCTTAGTAATGTTAATTAAGAAAGTGCAAAAATTGTACTTTCTTTTTTTAATATAAAGAAAGGAGATAGATGAATGACATTGTTGGTAGTGCAGTTACTACATTAGTAATTGCTGTATGTATAGTAATAATATTTGATCTGTTATTTTTAATAATTGGAACGACACAATTTTTAGTAGTTAAGCAAGCAACAGATCGAGGTATTAAAGAACAAAGTGAAATTATTAGTAGTCAAGCTGGAGTAGAGGTGAGTGATCTTACTCAAACTGATGAGGCAACAACATATCACTTGAGAAAAGATATTAATTTAATTGTATTAGATAAAATAATAACAGGTGATAATTTAATAACACTTGAACAAGATTATAGAGTAGAAGTGGGGGGCTAAATGTTTGATGGATTTTGGGATTCATTTCATTATCTCCTTTGGTTATTTGGAACTTCTATTATAGTCGTTATAAATGAGATGTATGAAGCATTAATGTATTTACCAAATCATTTAAGTGATTTTTTAAATTCATCAGTAATCGATAATGCCTACAATAACTTTATGGAATTAGCTCTAGTGCTTTTTGTCTTTTTAATAGTATTTCAAGTGATTTTAAAGTTTATGAAATTTGAAGATATTGCATCAGTATTAAAAAACATTATTTTTATAGGAATTATTATAGCAGCATTATCTACAATTTTTGTCTTTGGAGAAAAACTAACTGTAGCATTAGTTAATGATGCAGATAATTTTTTTACAGAGGAAGGAGAAGATCAAGAGTTTGGAGTTGTCTTAGCAAATTCATTTATATCATTTAATAGAAATGATGAAGATATACCAGAAAGTGAATTTTCTAATTATTCATCTAATCCTTTTAAAGATTGGCATGATGTTTATGATCCAGAAATAATAAATGCCAGGTATAGAGATGAGACTGGAGATGATAACCATTATGTGTATCATTATTTTCCAATTGTCATTATGCTCGGATTATGCCTTGCAATTATGATTTTACTATTTCTGACAGGAATCAAACTATATATAGCAATAGCCAATTTATTGATTTATAAAATGTTTGCTCCTATTTTAACCGTATTTAAAGGAACACTTGATAATTCATTTAAGATGTATTTTACAAACTTATTTATTGCTTTCTTATCAATCTTTTTACAAGTGCTTATGATATACTTTTCAGCAACAATAATGACACTTGGATTAACGATTGTTGATGATGGTACTCAAATGGTTGAATCTGTCTTTTTATACTATATTATAATTTTTGCTTCACTAATAATTATGTATGATGGTCCTAGGGCAATTCAAGATATTTTTGGAATTGATGTTGGACTTGAGGGTGTTGTGGCAAAATATTCATTTTTAAAAGCAGGTGCAAATACAGCCCAAGCAATTGGTGGTGCATTTGATAATGCAGATAAAGGTGTTGGACTTGCATTAGGTAAAGGAAAGGAATCAGGATTAGAAACAAGTGATGATATAAGTAAAGAGAGTTCAGGAGATGATAAAACTGATGTTGGTAAAGAAAGTGCAGGAGATGAAAGTTTAGAAATTAATAATGAACAAGATGATAAAGAATCAACAATAACTAATGGTTCTAATGATATGGATAAAAAAACAGATGATGATATGTCTAAAGATGATAATAATCCAAATCAAACAAATGAAACTGATAAAAAACCAATAGATGTAAGTGCAAATATTAATAATAGTGCAAATAATTTTGATGATCAAACAATAAACAAAGAAGTAGAAATGGTAAAAGAAGATAATTCAATCCATCATCAAAATATAAATAATTTAAATGACAGATCAATGAAAGGAAGAGATGAATAAATTAATATGGGGTGTAATAGTTTTTATTGTTTTTATAATAATTACAATATTAAGTATGAAATATTTAAATACAAGTACAATAGCAACAGATCATAACAATTCTTTGTATGAAACTGAGGATGTAGTAGTTAATACATATGAAAATGGAGAAAACAGATTAAAACAAAATAAACAGAATGAATATAATGAGTTACAATTAATCCAAAATATCTTAGTTAATACTAATTTGGATTATGATAAAAAAATTAAAATCAAAACAAATAGTAATACAATACTAATTGATTTAGAAGATAAAAATGTAACTAATAAATATAAAGTAAAGATTAATAACATTCAAGAAAATCAATGATTATTAATTATTTAATTAATGGGAAAGTGCAATATGCATTTTCTTTTTTTATATAAAAAGAAGGGACAATAAAATGGTCAATATACCTAAAGAATTAAATCCTAAATCTAAAATAAGTATCTTTGAAATAAAATCTTTAGGATACTTAATAGTTTTCTTAGGAACTATATTTGGATTGATAATGCTTTTAAATATAACACAAGGAATAGTTTTTAAACTAATAATATTTTCAACTTCAGTTGGAATTATGTTTTTGTTTTCATCAAAGAAATATGGTAATACATTCTTATTATTAAAAAATTCATTTTTTTACCAAATTAATAAAAAGAATAAAAGTAATTATTTAGTTGATAATACAAAAAAGAAAAAAACTAAAGTTAATGTTAATGGAAAGATAAAATATAAAAATAAAGTAGTTATGAAAAAAAACAGTGAATTAGAAGAAGATTTATTAAAGCAATATAATATTAATGATATTGATTTTAAAGATAATATTATTACAACAGATAGTAAAAAAATTACTTTTTTAGAAGTTAAAATTAAAAATTTACCATACTACTTAAGTTTAGATGAACAAGAAAATACAATTAAAGATTTTCACGATCTATTGAAAGTTGAAGCAAAGGGAAGTCTATTTTCAATCAATGAACAATATGATTTTACAAAAGAAATTAATGATTTAGATCAAAGGAAAATTGATAATAAATTATACAAAGATTTTTTAGATTTAAAGAAATGGCAATTTAAAAATGCAGAAAAATTCTTTAAGATAAAGTACTTTTTAGAAGTAGGTGGAGATGATTTAAAACAACTTGAAACCAATATCATGAAATATCGTGGTATGAGTTTTGAGGTTGGTAAAGTAAATGATTATGACTTTAAGAAAATAATAGATGATCGATATTTAAAACAAATAAAAAATGAAGTATATGAAGATTATCAATATAATCCAATTAGTAAAAAATATATTTCATATTTAAATTTAACTGAATTCGAATCATTACAAAAACCATATTTTCTCGATGCATTATTTAATACTAATTATGATATTAATATAAATTTTAAAGAAGTAAAAAACTTTAAAAAAACTTTTGATTCAGCAACAGCTGAAATTTTATCAAGAAAGAAATATGATAAAAGAAGAACTACTAAAATTGAAATAAATAATTCACTTAATTTTATTGATACTTTAAATAAAGAAATTATTAATGGGAATCAAAGGTTATTAAGATTTGAGATGATTATTAGAATTGATGAAAATTCTTTAGAAAAATTAAAAGCCAAGAAAGAATTAATTCAATCTAAATATAAAAATAATGGATATTTAAGTTATGGTTATTATAACCAAAAAAAACATTCATTTAATTATAATAAATTAGTATTTGAACATAGTGTTAAAAGTGGTTATACTGTCTCTTCTAAATCACTTAGCTATGGATATCCATTTGATTTTGTTGAGTTTGCACAAGCAGGTGGACAAATCAAAAACATTAATAAAAATACATTATTAAAACTTAATTTTTATTCATCTGAAACAAAAAATGAACATCAAGATGGAAGTGGTAGTTATGATAAGATATTTATTGGTGTAAAAGGTTCAGGTAAATCTTCAGCTTTAAAAGAAGATGCCTTAGAAGAATTAATTTTAAAAAATGCAAATGTTTTATTAATTGACTTTGATAAAGAGACACAAAAATTAATTGATAAATTTGAAGGTGAATATTTAAGAATTGGACAAATAAATATTAATCCTTTAAGGATAATATATAATTTTTCAAATACAAATAATTTATCAGATCATTTTAATTTTATATTAATATTTTTAAATAAAATATATTTATTAAATGAACAAGAAAAAATTATTATTAAAGAAGAATTAAAAGATTTATATGATAAGTGGGATATTAATGAAGATACAATATATAAACAAAAAAAATATCCAACATTTGAGCAGTTTTATGAATACTTAAAAGAGAGTATTATTATTAAAGAGAAAAGCGATGACAAAGATTTCCAACAAGTTGTTGGAAAAATAAAAGATTTTGTATTTTCTTACCCATACTTTTCAAAATTTGATGAAAAATTTAAAGTTGATAATTCACTTACATCATTTGGTTTTGATCAAATTAAAGATGATGAAAAAATATTGAATGCATCATTGATGATCGTTATGAGATACATCAACTTTAGAATGCGATTTAATAAAGTAGATGATACCTCTTTTATAGGAGATGAAAATAAATTAAAAGAATATATTAATGAATATGTATGTGTAAATAAATTAAAGGTTAGTGAAGAATTTAATAATTTAAATTTAAAACAAAAATTAATATATATAAATAAAAACAAAAGGTTTTTCCGAATAATAATTGATGAGGCTCATAGGTTGTTTAAAAATGATGAAGCAGTTAAAATGATAGATCCTTTAGTTCGTGATAGTCGTAAATACTATTCAGGACTGACATTTGCAGATCATTCAATTGAGTTGCTACTGAATATATCATCAACAAGTTCAGTTATATTTCAAATAATACCTTATAAAATATTTTTAAAAACAGATACAACACAAGTTGATATTTTGAAAAAGGAAATCAAATTATCAGAACATCAAATCAAAAAATTAGTAAGAGTTGGAAATGGGCAAGGTCTTATACATATGAATGGTAAAACATTTGAATATCATTCTCCTTTAAATCCAAGGATGATTGAAATATTTGATGGTGGAGAGTAGAGAGGATGAAAGAATTAATTAAAGGAAAAGTAAAATATAAAGTACTTACACTAGTTATTTCAAACATATGGATTATAGTCATTTTCTTGGGGTGCTTGCTTATTTTTGGAGTAGTATATGGTTTTATATCATATCCTGGTATGATTGCTATGCAAACAAATGAAGATGAAATATATATGAATAAAGAATACCAAGAAAACTTAGAAGAAATACAGACTGATGTTGATAAGCATTATTCAGTGATGATGCCTATATCATATATATTTGCTACAGATACTGTAGAAAGAGATAATGATTTTAGTAAAATTCCTCGCATTTACATTGATTATAAAGATATGAAACCATTTATTGATGGAGACCATTATATAAGTTATGATCAAATAGATAGTGTTTTTAAAGAATTAAATTATAATGAAGATGAAATTGCAATGTGGTCAAGTAGTTATAAATTATACACATCGTTGTACTCAGAGGGAGTAGGTGGCTCAGGAGGGCTTGGGTATCCAATTAATGAACCTTACCAAATAACAGCTGGATTTAATTCCAATGACTCGGTTCATGATGGATCGCATACAGGAATTGACTTTGTGTCAATCAGTGAAGATTGGACAGTCCATTCTGCAAATGATGGAAAAGTTATAAGTACTTATAATTCTTGTGATCCATTTGGAGGATCGCTTGGTGATATGTGTGGAGGAGGATATGGAAATAATATTGTCATTCAACACCAAGATGGTGATTTTAAATACTATACACTTTATGGACACTTAGCACAAGTTAATGTTCAAGTTGGTGATCAAATTAAGAGAGGTGATAATATTGCAATAGCAGGTAATAGTGGAAATACTACAGGAAGACATTTACACTTTGAATTGCGGACACCAGAAAATAATTCCAGTAGTGCAATCGATCCAACGCCTTACTTCAATACATTAATAGTTGAAGATGAGGACAAAAAGAAACAAATGAACCAAGCTGGAATTGATGAAGAAGATTATGGTTATGTTGACTATATAATCGATCATGAATCTTCCTGGGATTATCAAGCAACTAATCCTAGCAGTGGAGCATATGGTTATTGTCAGGCATTGCCTCCTGAGAAAATGAATTCAATTGCGACAGATTGGAAAACTAATCCACAAACTCAACTTAAATGGTGTGATCAATATGCAAGAGAGCGGTATGGAACATGGGAAGATGCTTACAATTTTTGGTATACAAACCATTGGTGGTAAGTCAGATAAAAATTTAAAAATACCAGGAATAAAAAAATACAATAAATGGAAAGGAATCTACAGTGAAAGTTAAAAGAAGAAATAGAGTTGATGATGATATAACAACAAATAAAAAAACAAAAAAAAGAATTAAATTTAAAGAAGACTGGGAGATGTATCTTCCTTTATTTCTTGTTAGTTGTATAATCATAATGATTATCTTTGGCTTTTTTCAAAACATATATCTAAGAGAAAAGTATATAAATGATGAAAGTCAAAATTACCAAATTATCTCTAATGGTGAAAATATTTTTGCATTTAAAAAAGCCTATAGTGATGAAGGTCAAATTATAATTGAACCATGGGTTCAAATTAATAATCAAGATCAGCCTACAGATGATGATGTTAAAGAAAAATTGTATTATCAAATGAAATTTGAAGATCAAAATGGTGATCAAACAGATGTTGTAATGGAAGGTTATTTATCAAATGAAGAGATAGTATTTAATGAAAATTTAATAAGTGATGAAGATTTTATTAGGTTTGATATTTATGAAATTAAAGATGTTTCAGAATTAAAATATACAACACCAACTTCATATATAAAGATTGATACAGAAATAATTTATGAGAAAATTAACATTAAGAATTTCCTAAAAAACCCAGATGAATATGATTTAGAAGATAGTCTTAATTACATTAATTTTAATTATTTAAATCATACTAATTTAGATAATTCAACAGATAAGGTTGATGAATTTTTCGATGAATATTATAAGATGAACGAGAAAAACCAATTAGAATATTTACAAAACTTAATAATAAATTCAAAAGAAATGATTGAAATTGAAATAAATTTAATTAAAAAAAGTAACATAACTGATCAAGAAATAAAAAACTTTTTGAGAATCAAAAGTCCATATTCTGAATATATACCAATATCTGAATTACAAGAAAACTATAATGATTTAATTAAATATAATAATGAATTATTGAATGAAGAGATATATAAATTAGAAAAAGACTTAGAAGAAAAAGGTGTTGATTTAACAGAATATTACTACCAGAAGACATCAGTTTCACAATATGAACAAATAGATTACCTAAGAGAACTTGAGTAAAAACAAGCCTTAATCTTCAATTCTGCATATATTTCTTGTGCTAATTTGCATACGTTTCTCCTGCCAATGCATACAGTTCACGTGCTAGTTTGCATACGGTTCTCGTGCCAGTGCATACGGTTCTCGTGCTAAATTTGCACATTGTTATTACGCTAAAGTGGGTGTAAAGTGGTATGGTTTTTAAAAGCTTGTAAATGCCTTTGAACATTACCTTTGGCGGTCGCCAAAATAGGTAAAAACTGGTGATTTATACCAGTTCCCTTATCCTGTTATGTTTTGAATTTTGTTTAATATAAAATAAATACAGATTAATAATGTGTTAAAATAATTTTGTAAGGGTAAAGATATAATATTAAGTTTAATAATAATTAACTAAGGGGTAATATGGAAAAAGAATTAAAATTAACTGAATATCAATTAGCAATTATTGAAGAGTTAAAACATATATTAATTATAGAAAATTATAAAGAGAGAAATGAAAAGATTGAGCTTGATTTAGTAGCACTTATGGATAAGTATTAAAGTAATAAAAATAATTTAAAATAATTATTAAAGTTAGGAGAAAATAATTTTTGAATATAGAATAAAAAAAATATTAATAATTGGTAATGGTTTTGACATATATAATAATTTACCAACAAAATATAGTCATTTCATTAAATTTCTTATTTTAATAAATAAAAAAATAAAATTAAATGAAGAATTATCTAGCATAAGATTATATAAAGATATATGTAGTGCTGAAGAACTTGAAAGAGCATATCTACAATATGGATTTGATCAAATAGAAAACATTAAAATTGATTCAAATTTTATTGATAATAAAAATTATTGGTTTAAAAAAGTAATTAAAAATGAAGGTGAAGGATTTGAAAATTGGATTGATTTAGAAAATGAAATTGAAAAGCATTTATTGAAAATTGAAAATGTTTTTAATAAATTATCATTATTTATTGTTAAAATAAATTACCAATTAGTTATTAACGAATTATCAATAGTTAAACATTTATTTTCTAGTGGAGAAATAAGAAATAGTATAAATGATAATTTAATAAATAAAGAAGATTGGAAAGAAAAATTATCAAAAGAAATATCTACATATGAAATAGAATTGATAAAAAAAATATTTATATTTTGGTACAAATATGATAATAAAATAATTGATGATAATATTGAAATTTCAATTGATAATCTAATGGAATATCTATATCAAGATTTAAAATCATTTTCCATAATTTTAAAAGAATATTTAATTACAATAACTCAAGAATCGTATTGTGGAAGATGTAATGATTTTTTGTTGGATGATGAATTTAATGAGATAGTATCATTTAATTATACTGATACATATATTAATTATAGAAATTTAAAAGATGGAGTATGTCAGAATATTCATGGTAGACTTGAAAATACAATAATATTAGGAATTGATGATAAGTCAATAGTATCAAATTATTTTAAAAAATCATTTCAAAAGATAGAATTTGATTTAATGGATTGGAAATTAAAGGAACAAAAAGAACCAGAATTATTAGATATTCATATTTTTGGACATTCCTTATCACAATCTGACGACACATATTTTATTAATTTATTTAAATTATCTGTTAATAATTATGTGACTTATACGATATATTTTAAAAATAATAAACATAAGCAAAGTTTAATTAATAATTTAATAAATATGTTATCCCTTGGTAAGTTTAAGGAACTATTTGATAATTATGTAATTATTTTTAAAAAACACGAGGAGTTTTATGATGAAAAAGGAATTACATGATTTTTTTCAAGAAAGAATGAAGGAAAAAAATTCTGAAGGAAAAATTAATAGCATTAAAAGGGAAGAATTTTTGAACCCTAAGACTCAAATTCAATATTTATATGTAATATTTATGAAAAGATCTGACTTGCATAAAAAGTTATCTTTATTTGAAGGTATTTTTGGAATAAAAAAAGACAAGAGTATGAGAAGGTCCCAAGAAAATAAATTAAAAAAATTTAATAAGGGGTTAGCGGGTTTAAGTCCTAAAATATTTCAAGAATGTTTACATCATTCAATTATGATTGATTTACGTAAATTCATTGAATTAATAAAAAAGTTTAGTATTAAATTTAAAAGTGAAATGAAAAATACACCATTTGAAAAATGGAATATAGAAAATAATGAAAAATTTAATGAATTTATCTTAGAGACTTATGGTATTAGTAGAAAAATTATAAATAAATATTATGTACATGATGAATTAATAGAACTTCCTGAGGAGAACAATGCAATAATAAATGGCTATAATTTAATTTCATTTGATCTTGATCAGTGTTATGGATTTAAGGAGTATGAGGAATATATTGATTTTCATAATAAAACAGACATTGATTTATACAATTGGATATATGATAAAAAAGTATTCTAAGAAAACAAATAAAAAATGAGAGTGTAATTTTACTTTCGTTTTTTTAATACTAAAAAATTAAGGAGAACTCATGAAAAAAGAACTATATTTAACTGAATTATCATTTAGTAATCAAAAATTACTGAAAAAAGAAAATGGTCGTTATTTAAAATATACACAGTATTTTTATAGACAAAAAAGAAAGAACATTAAAAATGAATTTAAAATTAAACCTAAAATAATCAGAAAGAGTATATCTTTTAATTCCAAAGAATGGAAGTTCTTTGAAAAAATTAAATTAAAATATAAACTAAATAATTACTCTGAAACAATTAATTTTATTTTAGAAAATATTAATGATATGGATTTAAAGAACATTAAATATATTGATAATATAGAAAAGTATAAAACAACCTATTTTTCATCAAACGAATTAAAAATAATAAATGAAATTAATGAATCAACATATTCAGAAAAAGTACAAAATTTAACATACAATTATTTAATGGTAGAAGATTTGGTTGATATAAATGATTGTCTACTTAAAATTGATTTAAAAAGAGATGAAAAGATTAATATAAAATTAAATTATGAGTTATCAAGACAAGTAAAAGAAATGATAAGTCGATTGGGTTCAATTAATTTTTTTAAATTAATTGTTTTAGTAAATACTGAATATAAAGATGAAATAAAAAAAAGAAATAATAATAAAGATTTTCAAAATAAATTAATGATTTAATATGAAGGTACATTTTGTACCTTCATATTAAAAAGGAAGGATCAAATGAATGTAAAAAATAATAAAGATATTGAAATTATTGAAATTAAGAAATATAGCAAAAAAATTAATAAAAAAAAATATAAAATTATTTATAATGTTATTTTAGAATTAAAACATGAAAAACAATTTAATGTGATATTGGATCAAATAAATGAAATTAAAGAACATTGTAATTATAAATTCCCTTATATGAATATTATTTTAAATAAAGAACAAATGAGTATAGTTTATGAGTTGTCAAAAAACAAACAATATGAATACGTTGACTATAGTAATGAAAAAGAAATTTTAGGAGACTGGGATATTGAAAGTCGTGAAGCACAAGAATATATAAGACAAAAAAAATTAATGGAAAGCAAGGCAAGGGATTTAAATATTGATGTACCTAAATACATATTAAATTATAAGTTGCAAGAAATACTAGAAAAAGAAAGTCTTGAAACTATGGTTGATGAAACAGATGAAGATAGTGTTAATGAAATGTCAAGTAATATAAATGATAGTGATGAAAAAATTAATAATGATTTAAAATATATTGATATTTCTATTAAAAGTGAAAAAGAATACATTATTAAAGTTGGTGGTAAATTATTAGATATACTTAGTCAATCAGATATTCAAAGTAATATAATAAAAAAACTAATTAAAAATTATAACATTAAAATAATTAATAAAAATGAAGAATTAGAAATTTTAAATGCAATAAACAATAATTCTCTAGAAAGTTATTTAAAGGAAAAATATGAAAAATAAACAATATCATTTAAAATTAGATGAATCGGAATATAATGTCTTAAAAGATAATGATTTATTAAATAATAGTGATTTAAACAGTCTGTTTTTAATAGGCTATAGTAAACTACAAAATCAGAATTTCTTAAAGGATAATAGCATTACATATGAAATTAAAACACATAATTATAATTTAGAGAAAATAATTCATGATATATTTGATATAATTTAATTTTAATATATAATATTCATATATCACTATTAGAAATTTTAAATATGCATTTTAAGAGAGGATATTGATATGGGTAAAGCTAAATTTCATCAGTATATAATATATAGAATAAAGAGTGATATTAGTTTTGTTTTTTTAAAATTTCTACATAGTATAAAAATAAAATATAAGTATCTTTTGCATAATAAATTATATACATTTTTACTATTATTATTTTTACTATTATTATTTATATCTAATAAAAATATATTTAATATATTTTTCCCTTTATTTATTACAATTTTATTAATAATAATTCAAGATTATTATCAAAAAGTAGTTAATATAGAAGAGAACATTCCATTTGTTGAAAAAATTCATGATGATTTAATAGATCAAAATAGATATAATAAAATTGAAAATGATAATTTTATTATAGAAAGTAAAAAAAATATTCAGATAAACTTAATGAAAAATCCAATGTATTATGACAGATATATATTAAAAATAAAAAATAATAATATATACAAAATTTTTATTATAACAGAAGAAAATAAACTAGAACTCTTTGACTATGAAGTAAAAAATAAAGAAGAAATTTATTTATTGGTCGGGTATATTCCAATGTGTTATCCTAAACCAATAATTTGTTATAAAATAATTTTTAATAATGGTTCTTGTATATGGGCTCCAACATATCTTAATAATAAAATTGATTCTTATATAATAGCACCGAATTATTATAAAAAACAAGGATTTAAAAAACATATGATGAATTTATAAACTAGAAAGTGCAAATTGTACTTTCTTTTTTTAATGATCTAAAGAAAGGAACTATATGAAAACATTTAAAATAAACTTTAATCTTCAATCATCAATGATTATTCAAAAAGAGAAGTTAAATAATTTATTAATTAAGCAAATTATTTTATTAGGTCTGGATAATAAATTAATAAATAATGAAATTAAGTTATTAATTGAAAGATTAATTGGTCAACAAATTGATTTTGAAAAAAGATTACTAGAAAATATTTTACAAGGAGAATAAAGATGAAAGTTGTTTTCAAAACTAAATATTTATTAAAGTCAGATTTTGAAAGTATCAAAAAAAATAAACAAGATTTTTCATTATCTGATAAGTTAGATTATTTAACTCGAAAAGAAGCTAAGGTTGATGATAAGTTTAAAAAACAAAAAGGATACTTAACAAGGAATGGAACTAAAGAACAAAATATATTTAACCAAACAAAAAATAAAAAAGATAAACCAATTTATTATTATGATAAAACTGGTGTTGTTTGTGAAGCAGATAAAATTAAAAGAAAATATAATATAAGTAAATTGAATGATCTAGAAAATAAAGATAATTTTTGTTTGTATCAATCTTTTGTTTCGTTTTCTAAAGAAATGTCAACTGAAATACAATCAAAATATACTGAGGAGGAATGTTATCAAATGTTAGAAAGGCATTTGAAAATCTTTTTAGTTGATAATAATTTTGATTTAGATAATACAGAATATTTTTTATCAAATCACAGTAACACAGATAATTTTCATTGCCATATTGATTATTTTGAAACTGTTCCAACAAGAGAAAAAAATAACCTTAAGAAAAATACATTTGAAAAATTCAAGAAAAATTTAATTAATGAAATACAAGAACCAGAAATTAAGGTATTAAAAAGAAGATTAGAAAAGGAATTAATGCTAGCTACAAAAGAAAATAAAATATTTGATGATCCAGAAATTTTAAAAGATATCAAAAAGAATCATCAAAAGTATTATGGTAATATTCAAAATGATAAAGTTAAAGACTATGTTGATAAATATTTAGAAGATAATATAATTTATACAGATGAATATAAGAAATATATTGAAGCGGAAGAAGAGTATTTTAATTATTCAAAAAATATTGTTGGTGAAGAAAAAGCAATGATCAATAAGGAAAATAAAATAAATAGACTAAATATTACTTTGAAAAATGATATTTATAATAATTTAAAAGAAGAAGCATTTGATCTTGAAAGATCGAATGTTGTTTTCTTTAAAAAACGTAAATTAAGAAATTATAAATTAGAAAATATGTTGAAAAGAGAAGCAAGAGAAGTTGAATATTCACTAGCACAATCAAAATATAAACTATACCAGGAAACATAATAAAAGGAGAAGAATGGATAGATTTTTAAAAATATTTAAAAGGGATAAAAAAGAAACAGTTGAAATTAAAATTCAAGACTACTTAAAAGTTATAAGTGAGAATTATACAAAAAATATGGAAGAAACAATTAATGATTATAACCAAAAAATATGGAAAGTGGATATTACTTTAGAAGAAGATAATATTATATTAGAATATTTAAATAATCAATTTGAAACAATTAAATATAATGGATCATTACTTATTTGTGAATCAACTAATAATGAAGCCCAAGCAACTCCAGTTGATTTACATACGGAAGAGTATGCTGATGTTGAGTTATTTATCAATAAATTAACACATCAAGTTCAAAATATCAATATTCAATTAAATAGTTATCAATTAAAAGGTAAGATTAATGGTATTGATACTGAAGTTATTTTATTTAAGCAAAATGATAAGTATTCATTTTATATAAAATTATTTAATAAATTTAATCCAATATATTACATTGAAAATGAAAATACTATTTTACAAAAACAACAAGTCAATGAGTTGAGAAAACTATTAATTGATAATAATGTATTTTTAAGGGTAGATAATCAAAACTTGAAAGATAGTATAATTGATATATATTTAGAGGCTGATAAATCATTTGTCTTTGTAAATTTTAATAAACAATCTATAATTAATCAATATCGTGAAAAAAATTTATTTGAATTTTATTTAGATTTATCAAGTGATTTAAAGCATGTTCAGTTTCTAATCAAAAAGTTAAAGAACGAAAGAACTATTTACTACTCTTTAAATCAGAATCAAATAGATCAAGTTATTTGTAATGATTATAATAATAAATTAATTTTTGGATCAGAAAATACAAAAATAAATAAAAACAATGATTTCATTGAAATAAAACAAATTAATGAAAATGAAATTGAAGTTATCGATCAAAATAAAGTAGTTACTAAATATTCTTTTAAAAAAAGGAATAATTATGAAGCCAATCTTTAATTTTATGCTGCGTAACGCAAGTATTATCTTTAAAACTTCATCGATTATATTATTGATAATTTGGTTATTAAACAATTCAGGTCATATTATAGATAAAATATTTAATCTTGTAGAAATAGTTTTTCATAAAACAGTCAGTTTTGATGTGAAAGATCTTATCTTATATATGGTTATCTTTTTATTATTTGTTTCAGCTTTAAAAGTTGGACTTTCACGAATAAGTATGTATTTAAAACACCAATCTTTGAAACCTAAAAATACATACACAAAAGGTGAGCAAAGAATAGCTAATAAAAGAGATATGAAAAAAGCATTTGTTATATCTGATGTAAATGAAATATATACATTTGGTCTACTTGTAAAAAGAGTTAAAGTTATTAACTTTGGTTTGTTTGAAAAAGAAATGCCTTTTTTTGAAGAAGAAGTTGATAAATTTGAATTTTCAAAAGATCAAATTAAAGCTTTAGAAGAAAAAGATCAAAAAAGAAATTTTGTATATAAATTTATTGATTCATATGCTCATGATCGTGTATACTTAGATATTAATCCAATTCATCAACTTATTATTGGGACAACAAGAAGTGGTAAATCACAAACATATGTGATGCCACAAATTAAATTATTTGCAAATATGAAAAATAAAAGCCAACAACCAAATTTAATTGTAACTGATCCAAAAGGTGAATTATTTACAAATACAAGTAAATTACTGGAACATGGTGGTTATAAAGTTGTTTGTTTAAATGTAAAAGATACTGAGTTTTCTTCAAATTATAACTTACTTGAAAATACTTATAATAAATATATGAAAGTAATGGAAGATAATTATATTAATAACGATTTTCCTGCAGACAATGAAGAACTAGGTAAAGGATTAAGTACTGAAGATAAAATTGTAGTTAGTAAAATAAATCAAAGAATTAAAAATAATGGTGGAATTGAATATGATTTTACTGATACTCAAAGAGAGGTTGAAATACTAGCTAGTATTATAATTGATAATACTGGAGAGAAAGATCCATACTGGCAAAAGAGTGCTTCTGATTTATTGAAAACATTAATATTTTATACATTAGAATATAATTATTATTTGAATAAGGATAAGATAACATTTAGTAACATCATGTTTAATATTTCTGAATATTATATGATGGATGGAGATGAATATAAATTTCAAAGTATTGTCAGAAGTTTAAATACTAGGCATTCATCAGTTGCTTATGATCCAGGAGGGGTGGAAAAAACATTTAGTAACATGTTATCTGTTTTAAAATCATCACTATCAATTTTTAATTCACGTGGAATTCAAAATTTAACTGATTCAAATGATATTAATTTTAATGAGATAAATGAAGGTTTTATTCCAACAGCAATTTTCATTATTACACCAGATTATGATGATGTATATAACAAATTTATTACAGTTTTTGTTAATCAATTGTATGGTGAAGCTTGTAAGTATTCAGATAAAAATAAAAGTGGAGGTAAACTATCGAGAAAATTATTATTTATAATTGATGAATTTGCCAATATTCCGAAAATTGAAAATATTTCAAATAAACTGACAGTTTCACTTGGGAGAAACATTTCTTTTGTGTTAATAATTCAAAATTTTGCCCAACTTGAAGAAACGTATGGTGATAAGACTACCAAAACTATGCTTGACAATATTCATAATAAAGTTTACTTATTGGCTGGAACAGAAGAAACTAGATCAGATTTTTGTAAAATGATAGGATCTACAACAATTATGAAAGGTCAGATTAGTGGTAATGATATAAAGACAAGTAATATATCTTGGAGTGAAGAAGAAAAAAAACTAGTACATCAAGAGGAACTAGAAAAAATGAAATTAGGAACTAGCTATATGGTTAGTTTAAAAAACTTCCCTTCAAAAAATTATTTAAAACCATTTTTCATGGATAATGACATTGAACAACAAACAGCAGAAGAATTTATTGAAAAAACAAATAGAATTTATAAATTAGAAAACTAAGGAGAATATATGAATAAAACATTAGAAAAATTATTGAAGTTTGAACAATCAGAAGATAGGGAAATGAAATTGCATAACTTTTTAAAAGATAAAATTGATATCATATATGGTTATGATGGTTATTCAGGTGATGTGTTTGAAGCAAATGAAATAATTGCAGATTCACTAAACGTTGATATAGATTATAAGATTTTGAAAAGAGATTTTACAGAAGAAAATATTCAGTATATTTATCTGGAGTATCCAGGAGAGAATTCAGAGAGGGAGTTTGCATTTTCATTTGATGAAAATAAGCTTAATAAACATATTGAAAAAGATATATCACACAGAATAAATAATTACTTATATGAAAATAATAATATGTTAATTAATGTAAATGATCGAAATGGAAAAAGTGATAAGTATGATATTAAGTTATCAAAAAATAAGTTTAATGTTGTGATTGATAATACGGCAGCTGTACTTGATATATTAGAAGAATATGAATTAATAGATGCAAAAGCCTTTTATAATATCTCATATTATGAGCATGGTCTTGTTGATTATGAAGAATCTAAAGAAAAAGAAAAAATAAGTGATATAGTTAAACAAGCAAAATCAATGAAGAGGGAGACAGAATGGGATATGGGGACAATGCTTATATCTTTAAAAATAAACAATCAATCAGAGTATATAAACTTTGTAGAAGTATATGAAAGTGGTGTAATTGAGATTTTGAATCATGATAATAATTTAGAAGATTTAAAACTGCAAAATGAGAAAGAGATTAAAAATGAAAAACAATTTAGCATATGATATAATATGTTTACCCTAAAAACAAAAGGGATTAAATCATCAAAAATGTTATGGAGACCAAATTGGTCTCTTTTTTTAATATAATTTAATTATTAAAATGATATAATAAATATATGAATAAATATAAAAAAATAAACATTGATATTTTTGATACATTATATAAAATAAATACAGAAGGAGTGGGTTATTCTGTATCTAGATATGTTGCAACATCAAAGGGGAGTGGAACTAAATTAATAGAATAAAAAATAAGGTATCATTGCTAATATTGAAAAATATCATAAAAGATATATTTACAAATAAATTCTAAAATAATGATGATGTTAGAGAGATTAAAGTAGCAATTGATAGTAATAAAGAATTACATAATATTATAAAAAAGTGAATTTAAAAGGGAAATATGAAAAGTGAACAACATACAGAAACACTTATTAGTGAGCAGATGAATTTTAGAAATGGAAAAAATGAATGGGGATATGTTTATCCACAAGGGAATACAGAAGAATTTATTCAACTTGATAAACTTTTAAAAAAATCAGGTGGAAAACCTAAAGAATGTGATTTATATGATTATACAGTAACAGGTAGTGGTAAAGCTAAACCAGAATTTGTTATTGCATTAGATAAAAAAAATGATACTTTGATTGTAATAGAAGCAAAAAATACAATATTAAAACATGAAACAGAAAAAAAAAACAAACCAAATGCTTATGCAGTTGATGGAGTATTATATTATGCTAAATTCTTAAAAGAAAAATATAATATTATTGCAATTGCAATTAGTGGAACAAAGTTGAATAAATATAAAACATCAACTTTTAAATGGAATAAGGGAGAAGATAATTATACAGAATGGTTTCAAGGAAAAGATTATTTCCTGTCAATTCAAAATATTGAAAATATACTTGATGGTAATAAAGTAAAAAGAGAATATAATGAAAAAGAAGTTCAAGAACTAGCATTAAAATTACATGATAGTTTAAGAATGCTTGGTATTACAGAAAAAGAAAAACCTTTATTTATTGCATCAATTTTAATAGCATTAAATAACAAAGACTTTCTATCTTCCTATAATACTTTAACAACACCAATACAATTAATTAATCATGTTAAAACATATTTAAATACAGAATTAGATAATGCTAATATTCCAATTTCAAAAATAAATTATTTAAAATCATCATTAGATCAATTAAGTAAAAATGAGAAAATAAAATCAATAGAATTGAGGAATAGTAATTCTATTAGGTGGTATATAGAACAATTAGAAAAGATAATATTACCTATGATGAATTATACTTACAACACAACAGGAGATGCTTTAGGTCAATTTTATCATGAATTTATAAAGTATTCAGGTGGAGATGGTAAAGGATTAGGTATTGTTCTTACACCAAAACATATTACTGATTTTATGGTTGAAGTAGCAGAAATATATAAAACTGATAAAGTGTTAGATCCGGCATGTGGAAGTGGTTCTTTCTTAGTAAGTGCAATGAATAAAATGTTTGAACAAGCTAAAACATCAGATGAAGAAGATGAAATTAAACAAAATAATTTACATGGCATAGAAATTAATACTGATTTATGGGTTCTTTCAATGACTAATATGATTGTCAGAGGTGATGGTAAATCAAATATAAGTTCAGGGTCATGTTTTGACACCAGTATAATTAAAAAAATTAAAGAAAAAGGAATTGATAAAGGATTAATTAACCCACCATATGCACAAAAAGATTTTTCAGAGATTGAATTTATAGATAATATGTTAGATATGTTAAGAAAAGATGGTATAGGGGTTGCGATTGTGCCATTGTCTAGTGCAATAGGAACAAAGTTTAAAGAAGAAAGGGAAATAATAATGAAAAAGCATTCTCTTAAAGCTGTGTTTTCAATGCCAGATGATGTTTTTTATCCAACAGCAGGTACAAACACCTGTATAATGGTATGGGAAGCACATAAACCACATGAAATAACAAATAAGGAGACATTCTTTGGATTTTATAAAGAAGATGGATTTGTGAAAAAGAAGAAATTAGGAAGAGTGGATGCTTATAAAAATTGGTATAGTATAAAGAACGAATGGTTATATTTATATAAAGAAAAAGAAGTTAAAGATGGTCTGACAGCAACAAAAAAAGTCACATATAAAGATGAGTGGTTAGTAGAAGCATACATGAAAACTGATTATTCAGAATTAAAAGAAGAAGATTTCATTAATACATTGCAAGATTATACTGCTTTTTTAGTGAAAAGTGGTGATAGGTATGAATAATAAAATTAAATTAATACCGGTTGAAGAGTGGAAAGAATATAGAATTGATGAATTATTTATAATACATAAGGGTAAAAGATTAATAAAAGAGAATATGTCAATAGGTAAATTACCTTATTTAGGAGCCATTGATAATAATAATGGAGTAAGACAATACATTGAAAAGGAAGCATTATTTAATGGGAAATATATTACAGTAAATTATAATGGTAGTGTTGGAGAAGCATATTACCAAAGTGGAAAATTTTGGGCTTCTGATGATGTAAATGTTTTTGAATTGATAGATAAAGAATTAACTCAAAATATAGCAATGTTTTTAATTCCTATTTTAAAATTAGAAAAAAAAAAATACATGTATGGAAGAAAATGGACTCTTGAATTGATGAGAGATACAATCATAAAGTTACCATCAAAAAATAATAAACCAGATTTTGAATATATGGAAGAATATATCAGTAATCTTGAAAATAAATATATTCCTAGTATAAAAGATTTAAAAAAACCTAAAATTAATAAAAAAAGTAAATTAAAATCAATAGAAGAATGGAGAACATTTAAAATTAGTGAAATATTTTATGTGAAAAAAGGAAAAAATTTAATTCCAGAAAATATAATAAATGGAAAAATCAAAATAAACTATTTAAGTAGATCAACTAGTAATAATGGAATTATTGAAAAAAAAAAAATAGACCCAATTCAATGTAATAAATATATGTTTAAAGGGAACTGCTTAAGTATAGGTGGTGAAACTGCAAGTGTTTATTATCAAGATGACTTTTTTTTAACTGGAAATAATATACACCTATTATATAATGATCAATTAAATAAGTATAATGGTTTATTTATAAAAACAATATTGGAAAAAGAAGAAAGAAAATATACTTATGGAAGATCTTTTAATTTGAAGAATATTAACAATACATTTATAAAATTACCTAGTAAAGATAGTAATCCTGATTGGAAGTATATGGAAGAATATATGCAGTCCTTACCATATAGTTATAAAATATAATTAAAAAGGAAGTTCTACTCATTGTGGACATTCCTTTTTAATGTTAAAATCAAATTAAAGCAAAGGGGGATATAATAATGTGGAATAATAAATATAAATTTATAATCACAATTCTAATATTTATTTATTTGAATATAACAAATGTGGTGGCAGATGAAATTGATTATATAACAAATGATTCAGGAGTTACTTATGATAACCAAATAGGAGGAGAATCAAATGATAAAATTAATAACATTGTAGAAACAAGTGATGGAGGATATTTATTGGTTGGGGAAAGTTCTTCGGATGCAAGTGAAGAAATAACAGATCAAAACAATGGAAAGAATGATGGTTTATTAATAAAATATAATAATAGTGGAGAAAAAGAATGGGATAAGCAAACAGGTAGTGATGAAAATGATATATTTAATGATGTAATAGAAACAAGTGATGGAGGATATTTAGCAGTGGGAGGTTCTGATTCTACGATTGGAGGAGAAATAACAGATGCCAATAATGGTTCTTTTGATGGATTAGTAGTCAAATTTGATCAATATGGTAATAAAGAATGGGATCAATTAATAGGTGGTAGTGGAGTGGAAAGTTTTGAATCTGTAATAGAAACAGAAAACCAAGAATATATAATAGTTGGAAAATCAAATTCAAAAACAAGTGGAGAAATAACAGATAGTAATAATGGTGAGACAGATGGGTATATTATTAAAATAGATAATCAAGGAAATATTATTTGGGATCAATTAATAGGTGGATCTGGAAGTGACTATTTAGAAATGATCATAGAAACAAATGATAATGGATATATAGTAGTTGGGTATACAAACTCAAATCCAAGTGGCGATATAACAGATAGTAATAATGGATTAGAAGATGGATTAATAATGAAGTTTAATCAAACTGGAGAAAAGGAATGGGACAAGCAAATAGGGGGATCAAATACAGATGTATTTAATTCAATTATAGAAACTAATGATGGTAATTATCTTATAAGTGGATATTCAAGTTCACCTTTTGGAGGAGAAATAACAGATATTAATAATGGATTAGAAGATGGTCTTTTAGTTAAAGTTGACCAATATGGAAATAAAATTTGGGATAAACAAACAGGTGGATCAAATAATGATCATTTTGAATCAGTAATTGAAACAGATGAAAATGAATATATTGTTAGTGGGTATTCAAATTCACCTACAAGTGGTGAAATAATAGATCAAAACAATGGAGAATCAGATGGATTAATAATGAAGTTTAATCAAAATGGAGATTTATTATGGGATAAACAAACAGGTGGTGAAAGTAATGATGTTTTTAATGGAATAATTGAAACAGAAGACAAAGGATATATGGCTGTTGGCTATTCAAAATCATTTTCTGGTGAAGAATTAAATGATTATAATAATGGAGAATCAGATGGATTAGTAGTCAAATTTGATATGATAGCACCAGAAATAACTATATACTCAGAAATAAATAAAAATCTTGGTGATAATAAACCAACAGAAAAAGAATATTTGGAAAATATAAAAGTATCAGATAATATAACTTTAGATGAAAATATAAAAGTTAAAATTGATGATAATTATATTGATATGAATACTTTAGGTCAATATATAGTTGAAGTAGAAGCAATAGATTCTGTTGGTAATAAAGCAATTAATGAAATTTATTTAAATATATATTAAAGATTTTTATTTTCAAAATATAAATATATTATGATATTCTATAATTAAAGTATGATTTAAAGGGTAATGTGGAATGGAGTAAAATATATGGCGGGTCAAATTTTGATGCATTTTTAGACGTGAAAGAAACAAGTGATGGAGGATACATAACATCAGGATATACATACAGTGAAGATGGAGAAGTCACAGATACCAATAATGGTGGGCAAGATGGTCTTATAGTGAAATTTGATGATCTAGGAAATGTAAAGTGGGATAAAGTATATGGTGGTAGTGAAAATGAAAAAATTAATTCTCTTATAGTGACACCTAATGGAGATTACATTCTTTCAGGATATTCATATAGTTCAGAAAGTGGTGATATAACAGGTATAAATCAAGGGGAAGGAGATGACTTATTAATGAAAATTGATGATGAAGGTAATATAAGTTGGAGTCAATTGTACGGAGGTTCAGAGTTTGATAGTGCAGAAGAAATAGTTCAAACAACTGATGGAGATTTAATTGTTGTAGGGTATTCTTCAAGTTCAGAAAGTAGTGATATAATAGATGTAAGTAATGGGGAAAGAGATGGTTTGATTTTTAAACTTTCATTATAAAATAAAATGATACGTAGATTGATTAAGAAAGTTCAATCTGGACTTTCTTTTTTAAATGTTAAAATAAACTTAAGAAAGAGGAGGATTTAATGGAAGGAAAGATTAACATTGGTTACATTAGAGTGAGTACAGAAGAGCAGGCTCGTGAGGGTTATTCACTTCTGTATCAGAAAGATAAAATA
>CALDDH010000023.1 GCA_937936465.1 uncultured Mycoplasmatales bacterium
AAGCAAAATTTATCAGAAGTTATTAGATGGTGAAAGTGTAAACATATCTCATTCACGTAGAGGTAATTGTTTGGATAATGCTCCGATAGAAAGTTTCTTTTCATTGTATAAAAATGAATCATTTTATATTAATAAACCATATAATCATATTGATTTATGTAATCAGATAGATAAATATATGTTATATATAAACCCACAAAGAATACAAATTGGTTTAAATGGAAAAACACCACACGGATTTAATTTATCCGCATAGTGTCTTTTTTATTTTTATAAAATACTGGACCTACTCAATGAGGTGAATTCTTCTTTATTTATTATTCTACTTTATTTGGTTCGGTTTATTAAGTAGATTTATCTTTTAATAATAAATATCTTTTATTTTAAGATACTATTGTACTGATGTTGTAAATTGAACACTTTTAGAAACATGTAAATCATCATTTGGATTATCATTAATTCCATCCCCATTTTCATCATATTGGGCACTTAAATAGACATTATAATCTGTAGCAGGCTGTAGATTATCAAATGTAACTGTATTTTTAAGTATTGGTGACTCTGCAGAAACAACTGCTTCTTCTACACTTAAAATTTCATGATCAGTATTTTCTAAGACAACTCTTGGGTAAACATTAGATGGACCTTCAATGATCGTTTGAAAATAGTCAATAAGTTCATATTTCACTTCTATTGAAGTACTAGTAACAGATGAACCATTATCTACATCATAAATTATACCAGTTGGATTAAGGTTATTGAAATCTGTTTGGAATAATTCACTATCTAGTACGTAATTATCTATATCAGAAATACCACTACCATTTGTATCTATATCACTTACAATATTTATTCTATATACTTGATATTGTTGTAGATCCTCAGAAAATGTAACTTCATAGTTATCTTGATCTGCGACTATCGGTATTTCTTTTGTTGCAACTAATGATCCATTTTGGCTCCACAATTGAGCATTTAAGTTTGTTGCTACATTATTTATATCCTCAAAATTAAAATTCACTGTAATTGATGTGTTTGTACTTGTGCTTAACTCTTGATTAATTGTAGCAGTTGGTAAATTTGCTAAAGTTTGGGCACTATTAATTTCAGTTATAATATATGGTGTTTCATTATCAGCAACATCATTTCCAGAAAGATCATAAGGAACAGATAAGCCAATTCTATAATTTGTAGAAGGATTAAGATTATTTATTTTTAATCTATGTGGATCTTGAGATAAATCTTCAATTAAAATTGTTTCAATAGGAACAGTTGCTCCATTTTCATAAACCAGAATTGTTGGACTATACGCAACACCATTGTAATATCCATCCATTATATTTCTAGTGTCATCAACTGAATATTCAACAGTTAGTGATGATGTTGTAGTTTCAGAGTCAATTAATTTTAATGTTCCTACTGGAGCTGAGACTCTTACTTGAGCATCTAATTGTGTTGTAAAAGTAGTTAAACCTAAAGTAAACATTGCAATTACAACAGCAACAATGCTGATTTTATTATTTATTTTCATTTGTTTCCCCTTTTTTATTTTATTTTATTTATATACCATTATTATTTGAGATGCTGTATGCGAAACTCAAATGTATGTGATTATCCCTCTCAAAAAATAAAATATACATTAATCATGATAACATTATATTTTTTTAAATGCAAATAAAAAAAGCATCCACTTGATTTTTTCGCTATGATATATTATAATTTATATAGGTATAAAAACCGAAGTGTAGTAGATTTTCTTTTGATCGAACTACAATTGCAAATTAGGAGGCAATATGGCAAAAGAAATAAAACAAATAGTTAAGGTTCAATTACCATCAGGTCAAGCTAATCCATCAATGGTGGGTACAACTTTAGGGCCAACTGGTGTAAATATGGTTGAATTCTGTCAACAATTTAATGAAAGAACTAAAGATCGTCCAAGCGGTGAAATTGCACCAGCGGCTATTAATGTATATGATGATAGAAGTTATGATTTTGAATTAAAGCAAGCACCAGCAACACAAATGATTTTAAAAGCAGCAGGGATTGAAAAAGGTTCAAGCATTCCTCAAACTGATAAAGTTGCTAATTTAACGTTAGATCAAATAAAAGAGATCGCTGAGAAAAAAATGGTTGATTTAAATGCTAATACAATTGAGGCAGCAATGAGTATCATTGCAGGTACTGCTCGTTCAATGGGTATTACAACAGATTTAAAGAAAGGTGATGATCAATAATGGCAAAACTATCAAAAAGAATTGTAGCTAATAATGAAAAGATTGATAAAAATACTTTTTATTCATATAAAGAAGCTATTGCATTAATCAAAGAAACAGCTAACACTAAATTTGATTCAACAATTGATATTTCATTTAATTTAAATTTAGATCCAACAAAAGCAGAACAACAATTAAGAGGTGCATTAGTGTTACCTCATGGAAGTGGAAAGCAGCAAACAGTTTTGGTTTTTGCTGAAGAAGAAGAAGCAAAAGAAGCAACTGAAGCTGGAGCTGATTATGTTGGTAGTGATGAATTTATTCAGAAAATCCAAAAAGATAACTGGTTTGATTTTGATGTAATCGTAGCTAGTCCAAAAATGATGCCTAAAATTGGTAAAATTGGTAAAATCTTAGGACCTAAAGGTTTAATGCCTAACCCTAAAGATGGAACTGTAACTCTAAATATTAAAAAAGCAGTTGAAGAAATTAAGGCTGGTAAAATTACATACCGTATCGATAAAGATGCAAACTTACATGTTATTATTGGTAAATCATCATTTGAAGCAGGTCAATTAGAAGCCAATTTAATTGCTGTTTATAATGAAGTTATTAGAATTAAGCCATCAACAGCTAAAGGAAGTTATATTAGAAATTTAAGTGTTTCATCAACAATGGGACCAGGATTAAAAGTTAATACAAAAACATTTGAATAATATACTTTTTTATGATATAATCTTTATAAAAGAAGCCTTTATTAAAGGCTTCTATTTTTTAAGGAGTAATTAATGGTAAACCAAACAGAAGAACTTGAAATTCAAATTAAAACAATAATAAATCAATTAGGTTATATAATGTATGATTTAGAATTAAAAAAAGCTGATAATCAAAATAAATTTATTATATATGTACAGCGTGATGATTTTTCTAGTGTGGATTTAGATGATTGTGTATTAATTAATAAGGAAATTTTGATCAAATTTGATCAAGAAAACATTTTAAAAGATGAATATACATTAGAAGTATCATCAGCAGGAATAATTAGAAAACTTAGATTACCCAAACATTTTGAGCAAGAAATTGGAAATGTAATAGAAGTTAAAACATCTAAAATAGTTGAAGGTTTTGAAGATAAGCTTATAATCGGAGAACTTCAAGAATATAATTCAGATGGCATTAAAATAGATAATATCATAATTGAACATGAAAATATAAAAGAAGCTAAAACAACATTTAATTTTGAGAAAGGAAACAAATGACAAAAAACCAAAAAATATTTATCGGAATAGATAAATTAGTTGAGAAAAAAGAAGTTGATCGTTCATTAGTAATTGAAGGATTGGAAGAATCAATAGCATTAGCTTGTAAAAAAGCTTATGATATTGAACAAGTTGAAGTTAAAATTAATTATGAAACTAAAAGAATATCAATAAATGGATTTAAAGAAATTGTACAAGAAGTTAATGATCCGCGTATCGAATTATCACTTGATGAAGCACTAACTATTAAGAAAAGTTCTAAAATAGGTGATGATATTAAATTCAAGTTAAAAATTGAAAAAGATTTCTTAGAAAGAGCAATTGTTCAGAGTGCAAAGCAAGTTTTTAGACAAAAATTAAAAGATGCTGAGTACAAAAAAATCATTGAAACTTATGGTTCAAAAATTGGAGAAGTTGTTGATGGATATGTTGAAGAAATAAAAGATAATTATATTTATTTTTCATTAGATAAAAATACACTTGCTGTTTTAAATCCAAAAGGTCAATTGCCAGGTGAAGAAATATTACCTGATGTTGGAGTTAAGTTAATTATTGAATCAATTGGACCTCAATCTAAAAAAGGGCCAAAAATAATTGTTTCAAGAGTTGGAGTTGAACTTATAAAATATTTATTTAGAAAAAATATTCCTGAAGTTAAAAACAATGAAATAGAAGTTGTCTCAATTGCACGTGATGCTGGTAACAGAAGTAAGATATCTGTTAAATTAACAGATGAAAATAGTGAAGTAGATGTTGTAGGAAGTTGTATTGGATCAAGGGGAAGTAGAATAAATAAAATAAAATCAGAAATAAATGGTGAAAAAATAGATTTAATTGAATATTTTTCAGAACCTGAATTATATATAGCAAATGCTTTGGCACCATCACTTGTGACAGCTGTCCAAGTTATTGATCAACAAAATAAAAAAACACAAGTAATAGTTCCTGATGATCAATTTTCACTTGCAATTGGAATTAATGGACAAAATGCTCGACTTGCATCAGTTTTAACTGGTTGGAAAATAGATATTAAATCTGAATCAATGGCAAAAGAAGAAAATATTAATTACGAAGATGATATTATTTAATAATGATAAATTATCGAACTTGTATATATACAAAAAAAAAATTAGCAAAAGATCAGTTATTAAGAATAGCAATTACAAGTCCATTACAAATTGATATTTCACAAAAAATTCAATCACGTGGTATATATATTACAAATGACCATAATATAATCAGTGAGTTAATTCAAAAAGGACAAAAAATGAAAATAAGAAATGTTAAAACAACTGAATTGATAGAGCTGTTGGAAAGTTATATAAATGAATAGATTTCAAATATTTGGTTTAATATACATATCAAAAAATATGATTATTGGTCAAGAAAATGTTGTTAATAAAATAAGAACTAAACAATTGCAACTTGTAGTCATAAGTAACGTTGCAAGTGACAATACTAAAAAAATGATTAGAGATAAATGTAAGTATTATGAAGTTGAATTAATTGAAATAGAAGACAATGGTGCTATAGAAAAATCGGTTGGTAAAAAAAATTTAAAAGTATTAGCAATAACTTCATCAGGTTTTGCAAAAAAAATAAGAAATGAATTCAAAGGAGATTAAATGGCTAAAATTAGAATATATAGTTGGGCAAAAGATAACAAAAGAAATTCAATAGATATCGTTAAATTATTGAATCAAAAAGGGCATAAAGTTCGTAATCAAACGTCTTTAGTAGACGAAGAGGTGTTAAATGGGTTGTTTGCTAGCGTGAATAAAGTATCTACATCAAAACCAGTAAACTCAGATTTAAAAAAAGATGATCAAATAAAAGTTGATTCAAATAAAACAAGTACTGGAACAGGAACAAGGCCAGCAAATAAGCCGTATAATAACTCAACAAGTAGACCGGCCAATAAACCGTATAATAACTCAACGAGTAGACCACCTAATAAACCATACAATAATTCAACTAATAAACCAGGATCAAAGCCACCATATAACAGTGCAAATAGAACGCCAGGATCAAAGCCACCATATAATTCAGCAAATAAAGCAAGTACTGGTGCCTATAATAAATCAGGGGCAAGGCCTTATAATAATGCAAATAAACCAGGAGCAAGACCTTTTAATAAAGGTGGAGTTAAAAAAGAAACTGAACCAGAAGTAGAAAAATTAGTAAAAGATGAAACTAAAAAGAAAACTGGTAATAAAAATTATAAGAAAAAAGTTTATAATACAAGAGATCGTTTTGAAATGTTTGATAATAAAAACAAATTAGATTCTGGTAAAACTAAAACAATGCTTAAAAAAGAAGAAAGAAAAATTCGCGAACAAGAGAAGTCAAAAGAAGTAAACATCGTAACTTGGACTGATGATATGACTGTAAGTAAATTTGCTTCTCAAATAAATGTTCCATCAACAGATTTAATTGGAAAATTATTTGAATTGGGAATTTTATCAACTATTAATCAAACATTAGATATGCAAACTGCAGAGCTGATTAGTAGTGATTATAATATTGAAATTCAACAAGATAAAAGTAATTCAGATATTGAATTTGATAGCTTAATCCCAACTGTAGCTGAAAAAGATATGAAAAAAAGACCCCCAATTGTGACAATAATGGGACATGTTGATCATGGAAAAACAACTTTACTTGATAAACTGCGTGATTCTAATGTAACTGAAAAAGAGTCAGGTGGAATAACTCAACATATTGGTGCATATCAAATTGATAAAGATGGCTTCAAAATAACATTCTTAGATACACCAGGACATGAAGCTTTTACTGAAATGCGTTCACGTGGTGCTGTTGTAACAGATATCACAATTTTAGTTGTTGCATCAGATGATGGAGTAATGCCTCAAACTAAAGAATCAATTGCACATGCTAAGGAAGCTAACACTCCATTAATAGTTGTTATCAATAAAATGGATAAACCGAATAGTAATCCTGAAAAAATTATGGCAGAGTTAGCAGAGCTAGATGTCTTATCTGAAGAATGGGGAGGAGATATTCCATTTGTTAAGTTATCTGCTTTAACCGGAGAAGGTATTGATGAATTGATTGATTATATTAAAGTAGTATCTGATATTCATGAATACAAAGCATCATATAATGTCCAAGGTTATGGAACAGTTATTGAAGCTCACTTAGATAAAGGTCGTGGACCAGTTGCAACGATTATTATGCAAGGTGGAACAATGAGTGTTGGAGAATCAATTGTAATTGGTGACACTTGGGGAAGTCTTAGAGTTATGGAAGATGAATATGGAATTCGTCACAAGAAAATATTCCCATCTATGCCAGTTGAAATAACAGGTTTAAAAGATGTTGTAAAAGCCGGGGATCGATTTATAATTATGGATGATGCTAAGCAAGCTCAATTAATTGGAGAAAAAAGAAATCGTCTTAAATTACAAAAAGATCGTTCGGTTACACATGCACTATCTTTAGAAGAGTTAAATTCAAAAATTTCAGAAGGTGAAATTGATGAACTTCCAATAGTTATTAAAGCAGATGTTCATGGAAGCGTGGAAGCACTTGAAGCATCACTTAAAAAAATTGAAGTCAATGGTGTAAAAGTTAGAATAGTTTATAAAGGTGTTGGAGCAATTAATAAATCTGATGTAATGCTTTCACAAGCAGGGAATGCAATTATTATTGGATTTAATGTAAGACCAGATGCAAATGCAAGAAAATTAATTGAAAAAGAAAAAATAGAATTAATTATTAATAATATTATTTATAACATTATTGAACAAATTGAAAATGCTATGAATGGAATGCGTAAAACAAAAGTAATTGAAAAAATTGTGGGATATGCTAAAGTTGATCAAGTATTTAAAGTATCAGGTGTTGGTAAGATAGCAGGAGCAATTTGTAGTGATGGTAAAATATTATATGCAAGTAAATTACGTCTAATAAGAGATGGTATAGTTGTATATCAAGGAGAAATTGGACAACTTAAAAGATATAAAGATGATGTAAAAGAGATAATTGAAGGTCAAGATTGTGGGATAAGTTTTAAAGATTTTAATGATATTAAAAAAGGTGATGAAATTGAATCATTTATTGAAACAGAAGAAATAATTTAATAGATTTAAAATAATTTTTACTAATAAATAAAAAAGTTTAGACTTTTTTGTTTATTTTTGTTAAAATATAAAGAATATACATAAATAATTTTTTTTGGGGAGATTATATATAATGAGTAAAATAATAAAATTAATATTATTATCAATGGTAATAATTACAGTAATAGGTACTAGAGGTTATTACATTAATAACTTCAATGCCTTAGGTTATAAGGCCGATAGTATTGAAGATGCTAAAAATGAAATTATTAACTTACAAGAAAAAGAAATCAAGGTGTTTTCTTCAGATTTTCAAGCAAACTTTGTTGAAGATACAAGTTATATAATTGATATAGAAGATCAAATCATGTATGGTCAAGGGTACTATATGACATATAATGTTGATCAGAATCTAGTATACTGTGTTGATCCATTAACAACAGCAACTAGAGTAATTAATGTTGATGATTTAACTAATCCTGATAATACAAAATATAGCAAGTTATCGGTAGATGCACAAACAGAGATTAAACAAATAGTTAAAGCAACAGAGGATACTTACAATGCAAGTAATGAT
>CALDDH010000024.1 GCA_937936465.1 uncultured Mycoplasmatales bacterium
AATGTGTATTAAAAGCATTGAAAAGTATTAAATTTGATTTGAAGACTACTAGGTTATTTCATATTGATCGTGGTGGAGAATTTGCCTCTGGTGAATTGTCAGAGTATCTAAATAAATTTGATATTACTCAATCAATGTCACTTGCTGGGTGTCCATACGATAATGCAGTTAGTGAAAATATGTTTAAATTATTGAAAGTTGAGGGGATCGATAGGTATTATCAAGTTGATAGCAATTTAATATTGGATGTTAATGAATGGGTCAAGTGGTATAACAACGTACGTATACATACAAAAATCAATTATACTTCACCTGTATTATACCGAAAAAAATATGAATTAAAAACAGCTTAATGATTAATAGAGTATTTTGTCACATTAAAAGTTGACGATCCAAAGGACTATTATGCTTGAATTATAATTTAATTTTAAAATTCTATAATATTAATTGGGCTTTATATTTTCTTCAATTTTGATGATAGTTTTATACCTTATATTATTGGGTTAATCAATGCCATTGACAAGTTTTATCTGTGCTTCTTGCCTTTTATACTTACGATACCAATTGATTATTGATATTAATGCAAAACCTGAAAATAATAACATGGTTAATGCTACTGATGGAACTCCACGTTCTATATATAGGAGCATTGAAAAAACATTAGATAAAAAATAAATCACATGTGCATCAAAGTATCTCATTGAAAGTAAAAGTGACCCTGCAAATGCAAGAGATGTATTAAGACCGTCTAAATAAACACCTTCACCAACAATTAATGCTTCAATATTTTTTAAAACAGGAATTAAAATAATGATTATGATTGCTATTATTATTCTAGATTTATTACTAAGCATTTTAACTTCAATACCTTGATCATCATTAGATGTATGTTTTGACCATGATCTAAATTGAAAAAAGGCAATTAAAAAGTAGTATATATACTGCATACCATCCCATAATAGTTTATTTTGAAAGACAATTATTACCATACAAAAAAGCCAAATTAAATCTGGTATTATAAACCATTTACTCATTTTACTTGTTAACCATAAATTAAAAATCGATGCAAATGCTGATACCCAAAGTATCCAACCACTTGTATCCATCCATATATTTAATAGTAATGTTGCAACTAATGCAAACATTAAATAATAATCAACAAACTTAATTTTTTTCTGTTTAAACATTATACTCTCCTATGTTTTCTTATTTAATTATTTTTTCTATTACTTTAATTTTATTTGTTTTTTTGTGAGTAATACAATATGCTTGTCTAAGAATTTCAAATGATAGATCTAATTTTGATTCATCATTATAATAAATTATTGCAATAGTATCACCTTTTTTAACAAAATCTCCAACTTTCTTTTTCAATTTAATTCCAACTGACAGATCAATTTGATCATCTTTAGATAATCTTCCTGCTCCAAGAATCATTGATGCTTTACCAACCTTAGCTGAATTAATACTATGAACATATCCATTTTGATTAGCAATTAAATTAGTTGTTAATTGACTAATAGATAATTGTTCAATCGCCTCTTCACTTGAATTTTGCTCAGTAATCAATTCAATGAATTTATGGTATGCTAATTTTGAAGTTAATTTATTTTCAACCATCTTGTATGCATCATTTTCATTAATGGATTGATCTCTTGCTTGAATAAATTGAATTGCTAAATCAATACACAATTGTTTTAATTCTTGATTACCTTGGCCTTTTAGAGTATCTATTGCTTCCTGAACTTCTATGGCATTACCAATACTTTCACCTAGTGGTTGCTGCATAGATGTAATACAAGCAATTGTTTTTTTATTAGATAATTTTCCAATTGCTACCATTTTTTTTGCTAATGATTCTGCCTCTTCAACTGTTTTTACAAAGGCACCAGATCCATATTTAACATCTAAGACGATTATCTCAGCACCTAATGCAAGCTTTTTAGACATAATTGAAGAAGCCATTAATGGGATCGAGTCAACTGTTGCAGTTACATCTCTTAATGCATATATTTTTTTATCTGCTGGAACTAATTCAATTGTTTGACCAATAATTGCACAACCAATTTTTTGTACTTGATGTTTTAATTGTTCTTCACTTATTTCAACTGTAAATCCCGATAACGATTCCAACTTATCAATTGTTCCACCCGTATAGCCAAGTCCTCTACCACTCATTTTACTAACAGCAAAATCTAATGATGCTAACAGAGGAATTAATACAATTGATGTTTTATCTCCAACGCCACCGGTTGAATGTTTATCTACAATTATTTTATTAATATTTGAATAGCTCATAATATCACCAGAATTGATCATTGCAGTTGTTAGAAAAGTTGTTTCTTGATCACTTAAACCATTAAATTTAATTGCCATTAAAAGGGCTGACATTTGATAATCAGGTATTAATTTATCAACATAACCATTAATCAAAAAATAAATTTCACTTTCAGTTAATTCGTTATTATTTATTTTCTTATCAATTATTTCAACAATATTCATAATTCCACCTCTTTTTTTTGAAAACGCTTTCCACTTATTATTGTAACATATTTAAAGATCTAATATTGTATATAATTTCATATAAAAAAGTAAATCATATTGATTTACTTTTTTATTTGTAACAAATTTAAATTTTATTTAATTAGTAATTGTTGTTCTTGATATTTTTGATACCATTTAACTATTGCTATTACAGAAAAACCAGCAAATAATAACATTGTTAATGCAACAGATGGAACTCCTCGACCTAAATATAAAAAGATTGAAAAAATATCTGCTAAAATATAAATTACATATGCATCAAAATATCTCATTGAAAGCAAAAATGATCCAGCAAATGCAAGTGATGTATTAAGACCATCTAAGTATAACCCTTCACCAATTAATAATTCTTCAATATTTTTTAAAATAGGTATTAACATAATTATTACAACTGCAATTAAAATTCTATTCTTATTACTTAACATTTTTACTTCAATTCCTTCTCCATCATTTGATGCATATTTAGACCATGATCTAAATTGAACAAAGGCAATAAGGAAATAATATGTGTATTGAAATCCATCCCACAGTAAGTGGTTTTGAAAGACAATTATCACCATACACGATAACCAAATTAAATCTGGTATTATAAACCACTTACTCATTTTTGTTGTTAACCATAAGTTAAATATTGCTGCAAAAGCTGAGACCCATAAAATCCATCCAGTTGTCCCCATCCAAATATTTATCAATAATGTTGCAACTAATGCAAATAATAAATAGTAATCAATTACTTTTAATTTTTTCATTTTTTCTCCATTCATTTTAATTATCTATTTATATCCACTCACTATGATTTTATTTTTATTTCTTTAATATTCTAACATGATTTTGATCTTATATTTAATTATTTAAAGTTTTAAAAAGAATACAACCTTTAAGGTTGTATTGCTTTAGTATTATTAATTGACAATAATTTTATTAGATTTTTTAATAATAAGTAATTTATGATTAAACTTTTCATTTATCCAATTTATAAACTTCTTAATTGAATAAACTTGATGTTTTATCTAATTCAATTTGGGGGAGAACTTCCATTACTATTATTTTATAATTAATTTATAACTTAATTACTATTACTCTTAATTTATTTCTTGGGTTTTTAATTCTATTTTATTATTTTCTACAGTCCCATTTTCAATAAAACCAACTAATGATTGAGGGTCATTTTGATTAGTTATATTTCCTTGGACATCGTTTTTTGTAATTATTCCACCATCTAAATATCCAACTAATGCACCAGAGTAATCTTTAGCTATAATATTTAAATTAGTTAATTTTAAATTAGTAATTTCTATATCTTTTCCATAACCAATTAATCCTTGATTATCCTTAGTTGGATTATTAATATATAAATTATCAATTGTAAAACCTTGCCCATCTATACTTCCAGTAAAGGGATTTGATTCTGTTCCAATTGCATTGAAACCATCAATTCCATATAAATTTTTATCATGTGTTTCTTGGCAATCGATATCATTTACTAAAATATAATCTTGATTTAATGTGTCCTTATCATTTCCAATGTTTTCTAGTTCATGACAAGTGCTTATTTCCTTTTTATCTTCTACTTCATTGTTTTTTTCTTTTTCTTCTTCTGTAGTCTTAATTTTCTTTTGTTCATCTATTGATTTATTATTACTTGATTGTTGAATTATAATTTCTGGTTGATTATCAAGCCCTTTAAGATGTGGATAGATTTTGGCTTGTGATTGAGAACTATCGATTCCAACTTCCCATATGTTTTTAGTATTCCAATTTAAATTATTACTATACCAATTACCTTGATTTATTAAATTTTGATATGTTGCAATACCAATCTCAGGATAAACAGTATTATCAATACCTATCATATTAGAGTTATTTACATTGCTACCATTTATTAATTGATATTGATAACTATAACTATCATCTATATAAGTTCCCTTCATTGTATAACCAATTAATCCTCCGGCATTCGGACCTTCATTTATATTAAGACTTGAAAAGCAATTATTATAGTGACCTCCACGAGTATAACCAACTAGTCCTCCTACTGATGAAAATCCATTTGCTTCGCCTGTTGAGTATGAACTATATATATCACCATAGCTTGAACCTGCTAGTCCTCCAATGGACGTATATGCATCTATTTGAACATCTGTATAACTATTGTATATCTTCCCTGAACTTATTCTTCCAACTAATCCTCCTACATCTTCGTTACCCTTTAAATCTCCTGTGACGAAACATTGATAAATATTTGTTTCTGAAGTTTCACCAACTAGTCCTCCAACTTTATTATACCCTGTGATATCAACATTAGTAAGCCCAAGCCTTTCAATTTTTGCAAAACTTGCATAACCTATTAAGGCTTGTTTGTTTAATGTTGGGTTATTAATGTATAGACTGTCGATAGAATAACCATATCCATCAATTGAACCATTAAAAGGTTTTTCATAAGTTCCAATTGGTTTGAAACCATCATCCCCATACAAACTTTGATTTTTTGTTTCACTACAATCAATATCATTTCCTAACATATAATTCTTAGATAAAGTTGAGCTATCAAGACCAATGTCCTCAACTTCTTTACATGTTCTAACAATTGTTTTAGTTTGATTTGAAATTACTGAATCATGCTGGTTATTTAAATACTTTAAATGTGGGTAATATGCTTCATCATTTATTTTCCAACATGAATTAGTGTTCCAACCTAAAGTTGTTGAATAAAAGCTATTTTGATTTGTTAAATCCCCATAGTTAGCAATATAATACTTAGAATTACTACTTGTATCAAGTCCAATAATATCTTCTGATTTAACATAATCAATTGACTGTCCTTGATCAAGACTAATTATTTGTTTATCATATGCATAGCTATTTTCTACTAGACCATTTGCTGATATTTGACCAACTAATCCTCCACCAATCGAACTAGATTCAATATCTGTTGCACTAAAACTGTTAGTAAGTTGACCTCCTGTAACTATTCCAGCTAACCCACCTATTTCACTTTCTCCTATAACTTTTCCAATTGAATATGTATTATTAATGTTTCCACTGGAATTACCAACTACTCCTCCTACATACTTTTGTCCTGTTGTTGTTCCCGTTGTATATGAATCTTCAATTATTGATAGGGCATTTCTTCCAATAAGTAAACCAACATTGTTACTACCATTTACTTCTCCATTGACATAACTATTAGTTATTTGACCATTTTCAATATAACCAACTAATCCTCCAGTGTTTTCATTACCATTAACGGAAATATTGTAAATAGAAAAATTATTAATTGTTCCACCATCAACATAGCCAAAAATAGCTTGATTATTTTTATTAGGAGCATTTATATATAAATTACTTATTGAATATCCATGTCCATCAAAATTACCTGTAAAAGGATTATCAATATCTCCAATTGGATTGAAACCATCACTACCATACTTATTTGCATCTTTAGTTTCATTACAATCAATATTATTGGCCAATTGATAATTTAAACTTAATGCATTTTGATCATTACCAATATTTTCAAGTTCATGACAAGTAGATATTAAAATAGTATTATCAATTAATATTTCATTTTGATTACTAATATTTTTAAGGTGTGGATATATAACTTGTCCATCCTCATCTGTTTGCCCCACATCCCACACTTGATCAAGGTCCCAACCTAATATTTCTTGATACCAATTGTTTTCATTTTTTAAATTTGATGTTGTTGCAATATTATAATTTTTTTCAGCTTGATTATCAACACCAACTATCGTATTATTTGTTACTTTGTGAGCAGTAGCACCAAGATCTGTACTAATTATTTGATTTTCAGAAACATAACTATTATTAATTGTTGCATCATTGTTATAACCAACTAATCCTCCTGCATAATATTTACCACTTACATTACCTGTTGCATATGAGTTGTTTATTTCTGAATTATTTGCATTAATCCCAACTAATCCTCCTGCTCCTCTATTACCTGTTGCAGTATCTGAGACAAAATCTGTGTCAACATTGGATGTTGAATAACAATTATTGACAACTGCTCCATTATAATTAATCCCAATCAAACCTGCTGTTGAGAATGCAAATAATACCCCTTTAGTTTCTATCTTTCCAGTGGAATAGCTGTTTCTTATTATGCCACCACCAAAACCTCCAATATTTAATCCTACGAACCCTGAATTGACTAAAACTTTATTACCTTTGATATTAACAGATGAATAACTATTATTAATTGTTCCTAAATTAATGGATACTAAACCAGATAATAAAGATGCACTTTGGTTCTCTATTAATCCTGATGTTGAAACTGAATTAAGTTCTCCTAAATTAAATCCTATTAACCCAGAGGCAATAGTGGAACTATTTTCAATATTCAAATCATCAAAATGAATATTATAAATTTCTCCACTCATAAATGTAAAAATACATGTAACGGATGAATAATTATCTGGATCATTCTCCAATGGATTAGTGTTACTTGTATATAAACCATTTACACTGTATCCATTTCCATTAAGCGTTCCACTAAATGGGTCTTGATAAGTTTGTCCAATTTGATCAAATCCATCCTCACCATATAAATCTATATTTTCTGTCTCTGAGCAGTCTATATCAGTTGTTAAATTATAATCTTCATCTAATAACCATGCTTCATTGTGATTTGCACCTGGATAATTTGCACCCTTACCAATACTTTCAAAATCTTTACACGTTGTAACATCATGGATTATTGGTTGAGGTTGGTATTCATATCGGGCCAATTCATATGGCTCATCTTGATCAGGCAACCCATCACCATTCATATCATATGGTGCACTTACAATAATATTATAAGGCTGACTAATGTCTATATTTTTAAATACAACTTCCTGATTTAAACCAATAGGAGCAAGCAGACTATATTTTATTTCTGTCATTGTTGTATCATATATTCTAATTTCTGATGAATAACCATTTTCAATCATAAGTGTATCATTTTCTGATAAATCATAATTTACATATAAATTACTATTAATTGTTTCTACTTTATTTATTTTTGCTGTTGGCACTGCTACTTTAACTAAATTATCTGCTGATAAAAATACTAGATTAAAGATTAATGACACAGCTATGGCATAACTGATAAAAATTATTTTTTTGCTCATAAAACTCCTTATATATTCAATTTAATTAATATATTTATTATCTTTCCATTCTCAACCAATTTGATTATCATAAATTATTTGACTTGCATCCCCCCTTTGGACAATCAAACTTTGCTATTTTTATTATATCAATTATTAATTAAAATAGTAATTATTTTATATCTTTAATGAAGAAACTAAACAATATAATTATTTGTTTAGTCTTTATATAATATTTTTATATAGTAAAACATTTACAAAATAACAAATATTATTTAGTGCTTAATTTGTATAAATATAAATATTATTTTGATTTTCAATTTCCTCATCTGTATATTTATAATTTAAATGTGGCAGATATATCCAATCTAAATTTGAATTTACTTGATTCCAATTTTCAAAACTCCAAAATAAATTTGTATTGTACCAATTTATATCGGATAGTTGTATTGTATTTATAAGTTCATTATCAAAGGTGTCTGAAAATGATTCATCACCTTTCCCAATAATTTGTCCTTGTGTTATATTTATTGTTTGACCATCTATTATAATATGAACTTGATCATATGCAAAGCAATTAACTGTATACGACCCATGTATTGCTAATCAAACTATCCCTCCTAAAATATTTTTTCCAGTTACTGTTCCAGTTGCATAAGTATTGTTTATTTCTCCCCCTACAAACATTCCGATAAGACCTCCAACATATAAACTACCATCAATATTACCATTTGCATAACTATCATTTACTATTGTGTAATAACAATTACCAATTAATCCCCCAACTTCATTTATCCCATTAGCAAGTCCTTTGGAATAAGAACTTGATATTATTGTATTATTTATTTTGCCTGATAAAATTCCAACTTCATTATTTCCAGTAACTGTTGAATTTAAAAGTCCTAGATCCTCAATTTCAGCATCTTCTAATATTGAAAATAATCCAACGTTGTTTTCTGTTGGTTTATTAATGTATAAACTATCAACTACATATCCTCTTCCATTTAAATATCCTGTAAAGCTACTTCCTTTTCCAATTGGATCAAATCCATCTTCTGAATATGTATTTTCTAAACTACCATCATCAGGATAATTAGGATTAGATGAACTACAATCAATATTATTATTTAAATAATAATTACCACTTAGTGCCAAGCACTTTGGTGTGATGCACCACTGTAATTTTCACCTTTTCCAATACTTTCTAAATCTTTACAATTTGATATATTATAATAGATAGTATTTGCGTCTGGTTGATATTCATAACGAGTTAATTCATATGGTGCTTCATTGTCAGGTAAGCCATCACCATCTATATCATATGGAGCACTTATAATAATCATATATGGAACTGTAATATTTATATCTTTAAATACTACCTCTTGATTATCACCAATAGTTGCCAATAGACTATATTTAAAACCTATCATATTTACATCATATAAACTGACTTGTGGCTGATACTCAGTCTCATACATTAAAAATTGTTTTCTGGTATATCATAATTTAAATGTATACCACTATATATTACAAAAACATTATTTATTGTTCAGGTTGGCACACCAACTTTAATTTAATTATCATTAAATAATATTTTATTTCAATCATATAATAAATTAAACTTATGTTTGCATTATAACAATAATATAAATTTAAAAAAAACATCTAATTAAGATGAGTTTTTTCTTTTAATTTACATTATCTTTAATAAAATATATTTTTATTAAAAATAAGTAAATTAAATATTGGAGCGGGTGATGGGAATCGGACCCACGTCATCAGCTTGGAAGGCTGAGGTAATACCATTATACGACACCCGCAATTTTATATGGTGGACCCTGTAGGATTTGAACCTACGACCGCTCGGTTATGAGCCGAGAGCTCTAACCAGCTGAGCTAAGGGTCCTTATTTGATGATATAAAACAACAAGTAAATTCTACCATATTTAGACTAAAATATCAAATTTATTTCTATTTTTCTTATTTATATAGTGATTTTATTTTTGATAAATCCATTTTATATACGTAAGTACCGACAAAAATAATCATTACTACTTCTGATATTAAATAAGAAATACCAACTCCAATCCCACCAAATAAATATATAAAACTAATTAATAAAGTCGGCAATAATAATAAATTTCTAAATGCTGATATTAAAAGTGAATTTTTTGGATTACCAATTGATGTAAAGAAACCAGGTATTTCATAACTAACAAAACTTAATATATATCCTAGTCCAGTTAAAATAAACATAGGTATGACTATTCTAATAATTTCTGAATTAATTCCACTAATTGCTACAAAGAATAAAATAATTAGCATTATTATGTAAATTACAATTGCATATGGAATAGATTTCTTAATATTAAAAATTAGTAGTTCTCTAACGTGCTGGTATTTTTTTTCACTATATAACTTAGAAAAAAGTGGTTGCATCCCATACATTACACCTAAATATGGCATAAATATTAATGCTGTTAATGTAGAAACATATGCATATGCTGTTAATGTATTTAAATCAGTAAAATGAATTAGTGCAATATTTATTATTATTATGACAATTGCATCACTTGACATTGAGATAAACTCACTTGAACCATTATATAATACTTTTAGATATCCACTAACATCTACTTCTGGTTTAACTAATTTCAATTCATGATCTTCATGAATAAAGTAATAAATTGCGACTATCGATGCAACTATTGATGCAACAAGTGTTGACAAACCTAACCCAACAACACCCATATCTAAAAAGATAACAAAAAATATACTCAATAATAAATTTAAAATCAATGGAATTGTTTTAATTCTAGCTGCAATTTTAGGAAATCCAACATTTAACATTAATGTTGAAAAGATTGAATAAATAAAGATCGGCAATTGTGTAAAAACAACAAAAATAAAATAAATTTGAGTTTTAATAAATATATCATTATTAACACTTGCACCAAGTAATGTTATAATCTGCTCATTAAATATAAGGAATAATATTGTTAAAAAAAAGTAAAAAATAATTGTCACTACTAAATAAAATGATATATACTTACCAACTTTATCTGTTTGTTGTTGTAAGCCAATAAATGCCCCAAAACCACTGGCTATCATTTGCGCTATTCCTCCAGCTATAATTAAAAATGGTAAAACTAAATTCGTAGCTATAAGTGTACTTCCACCAACAAAGACTGCAGCTATAATTCGATCAGCATTAAACATTAATGATTGAATTATAAAGGTATTAACCATTGGTTTGGCATACATATTAAATGATTTTTGCATTTATTCCTTTCATTTGTTTATTGAATATATTCTCGACTTATTCTTGAACCTAATACTGATAATATTTCATATACAGATATTTGACTATGCTTAGAAAGTGTATATAGATCAAATTCATTTGCAATTAAATATATATATTGACCTTTTTGAATGTTAGTATTTTGATCCGCCAAAACTAATGTTTGGCACATACATACTTTACCAACAATCTTACCAATATTTGGGATCATATAATTATGATAATTTTGTCTCATTCCATCATGATAACCAATTGGTAATGATATAATTTTACCATATACATGATCAATTCCATCATATCCAACTAAACCATAATATTCTTTAATACTTCCCACTCTAACTTTTAACTTAATAGTCGGTTTAATTAAATCTTTATATTGATTATAAATTATTTGATTATCAAAGTAACCATATGTTGCTAACCCTGGTCTAATTAAATTATCAAAAGTTGTTAGATATTTTAAACTACCAAGACCATTATATAAATGAATATATTTAATTGATAACTGCTGTTTAAACTTTTCAGTAATTATTTTAAATTGATTAATTTGTTTAAAAGAAATATGAGTATTATTAGCTTGAGGTAAGTGAGTATAAATTCCTTCAATTAATAAATCATTATACATGATAATTTCAATAACTTGACCTACTTGATTATTTAAAAAACCTAGACGACCCATTCCAACATCAATTTTTAAGTGAAATTTAATTGATGAATCAATCATATTTAAAATTTCAAAATCATAAACTGTAATTATTATATTATATTGTTTGATTATTGGAATATCATTATTAAAAATAGCAGAGAATAAAAGTATTTTAGCTTCTTTTGATTTATTTCTAATATAGATTGCCTCTTGAATTGTCGACACACCAAAAAACAAGTAACCTGCCTCTATTAGATAATCAATTAACTGTAATCCTAGGCCATAAACATTCCCCTTAACAGGTATGCAAACTTCTTTATCTTTACTTAAAATTTTTAAATTATCTAAAACATTTTTTACATCAACTTCTAATATTCTACCCATATCTGACTCCTCTTAATCTGATTTAAAGTAAATACTAACTTTCAATTATTTCTGCCTTAACAACATAGCGGTTTGTTATCTTTGTTCCAAACCCAAATGGATAACATGTGTATAATGAAATACCTTGACCATCTGTTTCCCAAAAAACTTCATCTACTTGATCATCTTCAATTACTTTTGTATCAGTAACTTGATAATGATATATTTGACCTGTAATATTTAAAGTAATCTGATCACCGACTTGAATATCTTCAAGTTTTTTAAAAGCCATTTCTCGGTGACCTGCCAGAACAACAACTCCAGCTTCATTTGGCATTGATCCACTTGGGTCAAATGTAACCCCTTCATTTAAGGCCGAAGCTAAACCATCACCGGGATTACCTAAAAGAACTGCTGACTCTAAGTCAACTGCTGGTATTTCAAGGTAGCCAATAACTTCATTTTCTAAACTTTCAATAGATTGATTATTGTCTGCATCAGGCTGATCATATTTCTCGTGAGCTTGATTTAAATCAGCTCTAGAGTTAATAACTCTATACGCAAAACTTAATACATAATAACTAATAATGATAATTGAAGTAATTAATAAAATATTAATAAGCTTATTTATTATTTTATTTTTCATGTTTGCTACATTCAACATACTTAATTAATCCATTTAATACAATATCTTCAAAATATTTGGCACCTTCAAATTCAATTAAAAAGCGATCTCCACCACTAATATATACTTCGGGCGTATTTTTTGTAAACAATGATTTAGCATGCTCAATCAAGGATATAATTGATCCTTGATTACCAATACTAAGACCATTATGAATGCTTATATATGTATTGTTTGATATATTATTTTGATGAATTGCATTTATATCAGTCATGATTTTTTTTTCCATCCATTTAGATCCTGGATAAATTAAAATATTACGTAAACTTCCATCAATAACAGAACTGACAGTAGTAGCAGATCCCATATCAACAATTATATAATTTTTTCTTTCAATTAATGCATAACAACCAAGTAAGATATCAATTCCTAAATCAAAACTATTTTCAATTGGATCACTTTCTTTTAAATCAACTGAGATATAATTTAATAAATTAGTAATTTTAATTTCATGCGTATTATTTAATTGTTCTTTGAATATATCTGATACCCAAGAAACAACACTACTAATATATATATCAGTTGTATTATATTCTTTTATTTGATCAACTATTTGATCAATATTATTTAAATCATATAAGTAATCATGAAATTTATCGGGATTCTTACTTGTTATATATTTAATTTTTGTATTACCTATATCAATATAAATGTTCATCCTATTCCTTATACTACTTCAGGTTTATAATCAATTAATTCAGTTGAAACATATGAGCTTTTCCCTGTTAATTTAAGAATAGTACTAATCATTAATTTATTTAAAACAACAATTAATTCATCTTTTGGAAGATGAGAATTCTTTTTAAAGTGTCCCATAAAATCATATTGTAATTGTTTAAATAATTCACCTGATTCTTTAATAACAACAAAACCTCTTGTTGTAATTTGTGGAAATGCCATTAGTTTTCTAGTTTTCTGATCAAATAAACAAACGATGATTAAAATACCTTCACTCGCTAATTTTTCCATTAACTTATCTTCCATTGGTACATTGGTATTTGTTCCACTAACAAAAATACTTTTACCTGGTACACGACTTTTGAAAATACGCCCTTTTTTATTTTTAAATGATAATAAATCACCATTTCTTAATAAGAAAATATTTTTCTCAGGTATCCCAATAAATTCTGCTGATTTTTTATGTGCTAAAAGCATATTATTTGTTCCGTGAATTGGAGCAAAGTTTGTTGGTTTAAATAATGTTAATAATAATTTTTGTTCTTCAGCTGAAGCATGTCCTGATGCATGAGTTTTAAAGTGATCACTATTAATAATGACTTTACAACCAGTTTTATATAATGCATCGATTACAGTTCCGATTTTTTTCTTATTTCCTGGAATTGGACTTGAAGCAAAAACAATTGTGTCCATTTCACTCAATGCAATATTTTTATTTAACCCATGAGATATTCTAGATAATGCAGCTAAATTTTCACCTTGTGAACCTGTAGTTATAATGCATATTTCTTCTGGTTTATAATTCTTTAATTTTTTAGGTTCAACTAAATCATTTTTAGTTATATTAATATATTTGGTCTTCATCCCAATATCTATTCCATTAATAAGTGATCTACCAATTACACATATTTTTCTATTCTCTTTTAATGCACCTTCAATAATTTTTTGCACACGATTTAAGTTAGAGGCAAATGTTGTGAAGATGATTCTTCCAGGTGCTTCCTTAATTAAAGTATGTAAATTATTACCTACTTCATTTTCAGATAAACTTATTCCTTTAACATGTGCATTAGTACTATCAGATAACATACACATTACACCTTTTTTACTTAGATCAACCATCTTATGAAAATCAGCTACCTTTTGTCCGGGTGGTGAAAAGTCAATTTTAAAGTCCCCAGTTGTAACAATGTTTCCATCAGGTGTTTCAAAGAAAAATCCCATTGCGTCTGGAATACTATGCGTAACACGATATACAATTATCTTTAAATCAGGAAATTGAATTTCACTACTTCCATGAATTTCTCTAATGTCTACTTTTAATTTTGCTTCTTTTAATTTATTTTCAATCATAAACTTAGCTGTTTTAGGTGCATATATTTTAGGTATTTTAACTTTTCTAAGTAAGAAAGGTATTCCACCAATATGATCTTCATGACCATGGGTAATAAATAATCCTTTAATACGCCCTTCATTCATTTTCAAATAATCATAATTAGGAATAATATAATCAATTCCTATTTGTTCTTTATCTGGGAATAATATTCCAAAATCTACAATATATATTCCTTCTTTATATTCAATCACGTAACAGTTCTTACCAACTTCTCCAAGACCGCCCAAAGACATTATCCTAATTTCATCAGGATTTCTATAATTTGTATTTTTATTCTTTGTGCTACTTGGAGGTGTAATTTTATTCTCTATCATATTTCCTCCATTTTATATTTCTATGATAATATAGCCATGATGTTAATATTATAACATTTATCTTACTTATTTGTTTGTCTAATTAATTAAAATATTTATTTTTCAATTAAGACATGCACTATATTTTAAATCTTTACTAAATACAAAACTTATAAATAGATATAGAAAATTATCATTTATTGTTTATCATCTTTAATTAAATTAATAAAATCATCTAAAAAATTATATTTTTCTTTATATTCATCTTCTGAAACCAAAAAATACTCTGAACTGTTTCTTGGCATTGGGTAACCCTTTTTAATTGAAAATGTAATATCTGTTTCATATGTTCCACTTGCATCTCAAAATTGATATTAATAACTTCTTTTTCTTTATCAGAATATTCATTTGGATCATACTGTTCTTTAATATTTTTCTTTATAGGTATCCCTGTTCTACTTGTCTCAGTATATCTATTTAAAAATTTAAGTATCTTATTTTCTAATATTTCTAGTTTCTTATCAGTTTGATTAACATCTGCAAGCACATTACTTCTTAATAACATTAAATCAGATTTAATATCTTGGATATAATTTAAAAAATTTTGATAAGAAAATTCCAATATGTTTTCATTTATTATGTAATATTTTAGTTCTTTACTATCAACTCTTTTATCAAGAGCTATTGTCAAATATATGTTTTTATATTCAAACACTAAATTATTTTTACCTAAACCAACTATAGAAATACCTTGATATGCACTTGTTGGTGGATTAATAAAATTTTCTTTTATTTTACATATATTTCTAGACATACCTAAGTCTTTTTGCCTTTTCATGTATAACCAACTGTCATTTTTTAATAGTCCACTATTGAACATGTCAAATGCTATCCTAGTATTATCATTTAAATTATCTTTTAAACTTTTTACTTTATAAAATGAAAAATTATAATATACAGTTACAATAAAAATAAACACTGGAACTAGAACAGCATTTAATAGAGTAGTATTTATATGTTTTAAAAATCCATATTGTGTAATATCTGCTATATCTAATATTAAATATATAACAACAAAAAAGATCATCCCCAATTCAAATTTACCAACTTTAAATTTCATCTTCCTCCTCTTTTATGTATATTGTATCACTTTTTTTTATAAAAACTTATATCTTAATTTTTAATCATTTACATTAAGATTTATTTTTAGTATTTTGTTCATAAAAAAACTACTTACAAAGTAGTTTTATTATTATTATTATTTTTTATTAATCAATTATTATTTATTTAAAGCAAGTATTCCTGCTTTTGTAATGAAGTTTACTGGTTGATTAAAGTGTGGTAAGAAAAACAAATCTAATAATGCTAATTTTTCAATACTATATTTTTCTTGAATAGCCAGACTGAAGAAATGATTTGCAAGTGATATATCTGCAGTAGACATCATTTGTGCACCAAGTATTCTTTTAGTGTCAACATCCCAAACTATTTTCAAAGTAACTTTATCATTTTCTGGCATAAATTCAGGTTTTAATAATTCTTCAACTTGAATTGAATCAACATTGAAACCACGCTCTTTGGCAACTGACTCTGTAATACCTGTTGAAGACATTGTCAAGCCGTATATATGAATCGCATTTGATCCTTGAACACCTTGCATTTCAAGTTCTTTTCCACCAATATTGTGACCTGCTACAATTCCAGTTCTAACAGCATTACTTGCTAACGCAATATGCTCATCTGTATCAGTGGCATTATTATGGATTTGACTACAATCTCCAATTGCATATACTCCTGGTATATTTGTTTCTTGTTTATTATTTACTTTAATTACTCCACGCTCATTACGTTCTAATTTAGTGTCTTGTAAAAATCTTGTGTTTGCATTAAAACCAACACTAAATAATACTAAGTCAACTTCATATTCTGATTTAGTTGTAATAATTTTACTAACTTTTCCATCAATCCCCTCAAATGATTCAACTGCTTCACCAAGAACAACATTTACACCATTTTCAATCAAGTTTTCTTCCATAGCTTTTGAAAAGTTATCATCATAGTAACGACCAAGTGGCTTATCAATATCAATTAAAGTCACTTCTTTTCCACTGTTTTTGAAAGCTTCAACTAATTCAACGCCGATATATCCAGCTCCAACAACACCAACTTTTCTAATTTCTTTATTTTCACAAACTTGTTTTGCAAATTGTGCGTGTTGGTATAATTTTGCAAAAATAATATTTTCTAAATCAATTCCTGGTAATGGTGGTTTAATTGGCCATGACCCAACTGCAATTACTAATTTGTCATATGTGTCTTTAATTGTTTTACCTGTATTTAAATCTTCAACTTCAACTGTTTTATTATCAAAATCAATGTTATGAACTTTATGTTCCATATAAACATCAACACCTTTTTCACGTAATAAATCAGGATTTGAATAAAATAATCCTGATGAAGTATCAATTACATTACCAATCCAAAGTGCCATTCCACAACCTAAAAATGATATATTATTATTCGAATCATATGTTGTTACTTTTACATCTTTTGAATAATTATCTGCCAATATATTTATTGTATGGGTCCCTGCATGGTTCGTTCCTACTACGATTACTTTTTCCATTATTTCTCCTTTTTTATATGTTGCTATTCAATTATTAAATTAATGTTATCTTTAAATGTTTGACTAAATTTCACTTGATTATAATATTCACTTGATGTACTAGATGTCATAATTTTTATTTTTTCTTTTTGAATATCATAATCATCAATAAAGTCTTCTGCCTTTTTTAAAAGATCAATATCAGTAATTCCTAATTGTTTTAAATTATCTTGATAAATTTTAGATGGTTTTAAATCAGGATCGTATAGTATACAACTAGCTACGTACTCTGATATTTGTAAATAGTTATATAAAGCTCCAAATCCACCTTTTCCACTTCCAAGAAAATGAATTTCTTGATAATTTTTTTTCTTAATTATTGTTTTAATAAGTGTTTCAATTTCTTGATCTTTACTTATAAACCATTTACTTATTTGATTAAAATAATCATATAAATAAATATGGTCATAATCATCATAACCAATACTTTCAAAATAATTTAAATCTGAACTATACTTTTCAGTGATAGCTTGATCAAAACCAACCTCTTGTAATTGACTTCTTGTAAGATGACTCGATGAAAAATAAAAAATAGCTTTATTACTTTGCTTATTATTATATTTCATAAGTAGTTTACTTTGATTGACTTCCATTTGTTTGATACTTTTATCAATTATATTTTCAATATCATTATATATATTTATCTTTAAATATACACCAATCTTTTTATTGTTTTCAATTTCAGCTATAAATTCTATTCTATTCTCAAATTTAATACATTCAGGTAAGTTAGTCCTCACAACCATTGCATTATTTGAAAAAATTATTGTATAAATATAACCATCATCTTTAGCTTCTTTATTTATCCTAATAATAGGTTCATTTATTTCTAATAATATTTTTAAGTGATTATCAATTTCAGATTTAACTGTACTTTCAATTTCTAAAAAATTTTTATTTATTTTGAAAGTGCTAGAATTATCTAATTCTTGATAATTATTTTTAATCTTAAACTTTTTTTCTTGCTTAATATTATTTATTATTTCTTTATTATCAACTTTACTAATTGGAGACATATTATAAATTGTATTGATAAAGAACTTTTTATTAGGTGATGATATATTTATTTTAATTAAATCATTCAATTTAATGTGCCCATTTTCAAACTTGATATTAATTGGGCTTGAAGTTTGTAAATCTTTTTGATAAAAATAATTTTCTGTATACAAAATATATCCCTCCTTATCTTAATGATATAAGTAATAATTTAGCAATTGTTTCTGGTGTTGTACCACGTGATAGATCACAAACTGGTTTATTAAAACCTTGAAGTATCGGACCTAATGCTTCAAGATCCCCCAAATATTCTGCAATCTTAACACCGATATTCCCTGCTTCTAAACTTGGGAAAATAAAGCAGTTAGCTGATCCTGCAACACTTGACTCTTTAACTTTAATATCAGCTACTCTTGGGCTTATTGAGGCATCAAATTGTAATTCACCATCAATGTTATCTTTCAAACTTGGATTTTCTGAAATAATTTGATTAAATGCTGAGGTTACTTTATCAACATCTTCACCACTTCCACTTCCTTTAGTTGAATATGATAACATTGATATTTTTGGATTAATTCCTAATTTTTGCGCTGTATCATATGTTTGTAAAGTAATGTTTTTTAAATCATCTGCTGTTGGCTTGATGTTAATTGCACAATCACCAAATAGTAAAAACTGATCTTCACGCCTTAGTAAAAAAACACTTGATACAAATAATTTTTCACCAGGATTTTTTAATAATTGAAACGCTGGACGTAATATATCTGCTGTTGGATATTGATTACCACCAACTAATGCATCAACTTGATTAGTTTCAAGTAATAATGTTGCATAATAGTTAGGTTGATTAACTAATTTAATTGCCTCATCACGTGTTATTTTACCTTTTCTTTTTTCCATCATTAAATCAATGAATTCTTCATTGTGTAAATTATTGCTATCAATTATTTGAACCCACTTTAATATATCTGCTGAATTATTTGGATACTCCTCTTTAATACTACTAATTATTTTTTCTTCACTACCAATTAACACTTTAATAAACCCTTCAGTGTATTTAAGTGATTTAATAATTCTAATGTCTTCAGCTTCTGGGTGAACAACTTTCTTATTCAATCTTTTATTTTTTTCATACAAGCTTTTAATTAATTTATCGTTATAAAAATTATTTATCTCATTCATAATTCTCCTTTTTTAATTTAATTCCTTGATATGTTTGCTCAATATTCATTTTTTTATCAATCTCATTAACAGTTATTGTTTTTTTCTTTGACCAGATTGGACCAATAAATATATCCATCGGTGCATCCCCGGTCAAACGATGGATAACAATATCTTGATTAATATATTCCAACTGCTCAACAACTAAATCGACATATTGCTCTTGAGTTAATAATTTTAAGAAACCATTGTTTAATTGATTAACAAGCTCTGTTTGATCCATAACATGAAGTAAGTGGATCTTAATGCCTTGTATATCCATTTTACCAATGTATTTTGCAGTATCTAACATCATTTGGTGCGTTTCACCTGGCAATCCATTAATGATATGCACAACAACATCAATATTACGCTTACGAAGCACTTTAACGGCCCAATCAAAGATTTCCAAATCATGTCCTCGATTAATAATTTTTTCGGTTTTACTATGAATTGTTTGTAATCCTAATTCAACTATTAAGAATTTTTCTTTAGCTATTTGCTCTAAATAATCTAAAGTTTCCTCTTCCAAACAATCTGGCCTCGTGGCAATTGAAATTCCAATACATTCATCTAACTCTAAAAAGACTTGATATTTTTCTTGTAAAACATCAAGTGGTGCATATGTGTTACTAAACGCTTGGAAGTATGCAATAAATTTAGCATCTGGCCATTTAGATTGTAACCTTGTTTTTCCTTTTTCCCATTGATCAAGTAAATCCTCTACAGGACTTCCTGCAAAATCTCCACTACCTTTAACATTGCAGAAAGTACACCCACCAAATCCTTTAACACCATTAATATTTGGACATGTTAAACCAGCATTAATTGGTACTCTTGCCACTTTAGATAAAAATTTATTTTTAAAATAGTAATCTAATGTATGATAACGTTTGTTTGTGTTTGAATGTTTAAAATCATTCATTATTCTCCTAAATTAAAAAAATACAATTATTAACATTTTTAATAATTGCTTTACTTATTAGTAATTAAACTAATTTAATATTATTTTTCTTTAAACCTTTTTGAGATTTTAAAGCTCTTGCTGATATATATACTGTTTGTACTTTACCATCTATTTCAACTCTTTTTTTCTGTAAGTTAGGCTTAACTTTACGCTTAGTTGAATTCATTGCATGTGACCTATTATTACCTGCTTTTGTTTTACGTCCTGTTGCTGCACATATTTTTGGCATTATTCCTCCTATTTTATTTCAATTCTATATTATTATAGCATATTTACGATGTTTTGTGCATTTTTTACCACCAATCATGACTAAGCCAAAAATTATAAGCTCCTTCCCATGATCCATAACGATCAATTGCATAATCATTACACCAACTCATTTGTGTCTGTGGATTTGTCTTCCAATCACTTCCCGTAGAAGACATTTTTTCACCAGGTAATGCTTGACAAAGACCATAAGCACCTGACATGGAGTTGACAGCTAAGTAATTCCAAGAACTTTCACGGTTAATTATATAATCAACATAGTCATAATCACTACTTGATATACCAACACTTTTCATCAGTTCTTCTTTTGCCTCTTGACTTGTTATATACCCATTACTTGAATACTCTATTATTTTCAAATCTAATTCTTTTTCAAGTTTTGTAAGTTGACTATTTAAATCATCTTGAATATTATATGTTGACTCAATTTTTTTATCTATTTCTTTTTTTTCTAATTCAATATCATTTTGTTTTTTTTCAACTTTAGTTTTTTTGTCTGCTACCTCTTTATACCTATCTACTAATTGATCTATTTCTTGGTTAATAATTTTATAAAACATTTTTAATTGTTGAATTTTTTCTGATCTATTTTCAACTTCATCTGTAAATAAAACTTCAATCAGGTAATTTGATTTATCAATCTTTTGATAAATAACTAATAATTTATCTACTTTATTTTTCAAATCAGGCACATCTTCTTGTATTTTTTCAATTTCTTGATTCAATTGATCAATCTCAATTTGATTTTCTTTTGTTTTCTGATCTATTTTTTCAATTTGCTGATCATACTTTAAAATATCTTTAACGCCATCGTCTAATTCTTTTTGAACTGCTTCAATCTCATCTTGTGTAGTTGCATTTAAAAGTAACTGGTTAAAATAAATTATATTTAATATAAGTATTAATCCTATAACATTTTTTCTCATTTTAATCCTCAATTAATTCAATGCTTGCACCAATAGAATTTAATTTATTAACAATGTTATCATAACCACGTAGAACGTGTTCAATATTGTAAACTTTACTTTCTCCAATTGCAATCATTGCAGCAAATACAAGCGAGAATCCTGCTCTTAAATCAGTTGCTTTGACATTATTTGCAACTAATTTAGTTTTACCAAATATAATTGCTTTACCAGTTTCTTCTTTTCTTTGAATTTCAATATTTGCACCCATATTATTAAGTTCAATGCAATTTCTAAATCTATCAACATAAATTGTTTCCATAACTTTACTTTCGCCATTTACTTGAGTTAATAATGTTGTCATAATTTGTTGTAAATCAGTTGGGAAAGATGGAAATACACCTGTTTTAATACTTATTGCTTCCAGATTTGATTTATCAAGACCAAAAACAGTTATTTTGTCTATTTCAATCTTTAAAGCAACTCCAATTTCAGTAAGTTTTGATGTTAATGCTTCTAAATGTTCAGGTATAACATTTTCAATCACAACTTCTGATGAAGCAATTGCAGCTAGCATCAAATATGATCCTGCTTCGATTCGATCAGGAATAACTTGATGGTAACAACCTTTTAGTTGATTTACTCCAATAATAATAATCTTATCAGTTCCAGCCCCTTTGATATTTGCACCCATTGTATTAAGTAGTGTCACAAGATCAACTATTTCAGGTTCTTTTGCTGTGTTTTCAATTTCAATTTTTCCATTAATAAAAACAGCTGATAAGATAATATTCATAGTTGCTCCAACTGATGGAAAATCTAAGAAAACTTTTTTATTTTCCAAGAATATAGTTTTAGGTTTGGTAATACGAATTGCATCATGCTTTTCACATATAAAATTTTCAACTTCATAACCAATTTCTTTAAATCCTTTTAAATGCAAATCAATTGGTCTTGGTCCAAGGTAACAACCACCTGGAAGTAATAATTCACACTTACCAAATTTACTAACCATTGCACCCATAAAATAATATGAAGCTCTAAAAAGAGTTACACTTTCAATTAAAAGTGGTTTATATTTAATTTTTTGATTATCAATTATTACTGTATTAATAACTCCATCTGTTTCTGTCTTTATATCTGAACCTAAATACTTTAAAATTTCAAATAACTCTGATACATCTTGAATATTTGGAAAATCTTCAATTATAATTTTTTCATCTGTTAAAATAGATGCAATTAATAATGCTAAAACTGAATTTTTTGCTCCAGACATTCTTATAGTTCCATTGATTTCTTGTCCACCTTTGATTTTAAAGTATTTAGCCATTATTCTCCTATTTAATAATATTAATATCTGTGCTTGTTTTATTCAAAACTTTGTATCCATCTTTTGTAACTAAAATATCATTTTCAATTCTCACTCCACCAAGGTTGGGTACATATATACCAGGTTCAATTGTAATTACCATTCCAGCTTCAAGTACACTTGTACTTGTTTGGTTTACAACTGGCCCCTCGTGGACAGCAAGTCCAATCCCATGTCCTGTTCCATGAACAAAATAATCTCCATATCCATTTTCAGTTATAATATCACGACCTATTTTATCAACATCACTACATTTAATTCCATTATTAATGGCTTTTATTTGTGCTTTCATTGCTGTTTGTACGCAATTGTATATTTTAATTAATTCCGGGTTAATCTTTTTACCAATAAAGAATGTTCTTGTCATATCACTGCAATATCCTTTATAAAAACAACCAAAATCTACTGTAACAATATCTCCATCTTCAATTTTTTTATTGCTTGGCGTTGCATGTGGAAATGATGTATTTACTCCACTTGCTACAATACAATCAAAAGCTTGTTTTTCACCCGATAATTCTAACTGTTTATTTTCAATTAATTGTTTAACTTCAATTTCACTCATTCCAACTTTAACAGTTTTAAGTAAATATTCAAAAGTGGCTTCTGTAATCTCTAAAGCTTTATTAATAAAACTCATTTCTTGATCATTTTTAATTAACCGCATATCTTCAATTATATTTTCAGAAACAATAAACTTTACACTAGGAAAACTATTTTTATATTTTTCCAATTCTAGGACAGTCATAGTTAAACCTTCAATTGCAAGTGATGAATCATTTGAACTTGCAACTATTAATTTAATCTCATCTAAATAATGTCTTGGTGACTTTGCAATTATAACTTTGACATTTTCTTTGGCCTCTTCGTTTGCTTGCAAATTATATCGACCATCAGTAATTAAATATGTTTTATCTTTTGTTAGTAAAACTGATGATTCAGTTCCTGTAAACCCTGATAAGTATCGTTTATTTTCAAAATTAGTAACTAACATCATTTCACTTTGTGTTCTTTTTAAGATTTCTTTATTCATATTAATCTCCTTTTATAATGAAGCAATGGTTAATCCATTTTTTCTTTCAAAGATATCCATTTTTTCATTTTCTCCAACAATAACAACAATATCATCTTTATAAATTTCCGTATCATTTTCAACAATTATTAATTCAGATCCTCTTTTAATACAAACAATATTAATTCCATAATGTTTACGCAAGTTAAGTTCTTGAATAGTTTTATTAACAAACTTTTTATTTTTTTTAGAAATTACAAGCCCTTCAATTCTAACTTCATCTGATAAACGGAAATATTCAAGAATAGATGCGTTTGAAAGTTGTCTACCAAGTTTTGTACCCATATCATATTCTGGATTTATAACCTGGTTAACACCAATTTTTTCTAATATTTCTTGATGTGATGCAGTACTTGCTTTAGCAATAATGTTTTTTACACCAACATTTTTTAAAGCAAGACAAGTTAATAGTGATTGAGTAATACTTGATTTTCCCATCCCAACTACAACATTGTCAATATGTTCAATAGAAATATCCTTCAATGCTTTTTCATCTGTAGCATCTAAAATAAATGTTTGATTAACAGTATCTGCAACTGACTTTAGACGCTCATCTAATATATCAATTGCCACAACATCTTTACCTTGGCGTACTAATTCTAAAGCTACTGCACTTCCAAAACGACCTATTCCGATTACTGCATACTCCATTGCTACTCCTTACTTATTCATCCCTTTATATGAGCTTACTTTACCTGTTCCTGCTGGAATTAATTTACCAACAATGACATTTTCTTTAATTCCTGTTAAACGATCAATCTTCCCACGAACTGTTGCATCAGCTAATACTTTTGATGTCTCTTGGAATGACGCCGCCGATAAGAAACTCTCAGTTTTAAGCGATACTTCTTTAATACCCATTAAAATTGGTATTGCGCTTGATGTTTCTTTTTCATTATTAATTGCTTTAATATTTTCTTCAACAAATCGACTATATGCTACTAGTTCTCCAGCAATTAAGTTAGTTCCACCAGTATCTGTGATATGAATAAATTTAAGCATTTGTGAAATTATAATTTCGACATGTTTATCATTAATTCCTACACCTTGCAGACGATATACTTTTTGAATTTCTTTTAAAATATAATTTCTAACTTCAATTATTCCTTTATATTCTAATAATTCTTTTGAGTGAATTGATCCTTCAGTCATAAGTTCACCACGTTTAACTTGATCACCGGTCTTAAACTTAATTTTAATTCCATGGGGAACCATTTCACTTGATAATTCTTTGTCACCATCTTTAATTAACAACTCTAACCCTGCAGCTTTTTCATTAATTTCAACTACTCCATTTTCAGGTGCTAATAATCCTTTACCTTTTGGAATTCTTGCTTCTAAAAGCTCAACTATTCTTGGAAGCCCTTGTGTAATATCATTTCCTGCAACTCCACCTGTATGGAAAGTACGCATTGTTAATTGTGTTCCTGGTTCACCAATTGATTGAGCAGATACAATACCAACAGCTTCTCCAATATTAACTAAATGGTTTGTTGATAAATCACGCCCATAACATTTTTGACAAACACCATGTTTTGTCTTACATGAAAAGATTGTTCTAATTTTAACTTCTGTGATTTTTTCTGATTCAATTACTAAGTAATCACTTTCATTAATCATTGTATTTCTCTTAACGATAATTTCATCATTACTATTTAAGATATCTTCACCAGCAAAACGACCAATAATTCTATCTCTAAATTTTTCAACAACTTCTTCACCTTCCATTAAATCAGAAACTAAATCATAGTCCATTGTATGACAATCAGATTCATTAACAACAACATCTTGTGCAACGTCAACTAACCTTCTTGTCAAGTACCCTGAATCGGCTGTCTTAAGTGCTGTATCAGCTAAACCTTTTCTTGCACCATGTGACGATATAAAGTATTCTAAGACTGTTAATCCCTCTTTAAACGATGATTTAACTGGAAATTCCATAATTTTACCACTTGGTGCCGCCATAAGTCCACGCATAGCTCCAAGTTGAGTAAAGTTTGAACGGTTACCACGAGCTCCTGAGTCTGACATCATAAAGATATTATTATCTTGATTCAATTCTTCCATTAAGTCATTAGTTATTAAATCTCTTGCTTGAGGCCATATTTCTTGAGTTATTTCTTTATATCTTTCACTTTCTGTCACTAATCCAGAATTAAATAATTGATTCCAACGATCAACTTCAGCTTGCGCTGTATCTAATACTTTTTGTTTTTGGACAGTTGGAACGTCTGAGAATGAAATTGAAATTCCCGATAAGCAAGAATATTTATATCCAATTTCTTTCATTTTATCAAGCATTTTAGAAGTTTCAGGAATATCATACTTTTCAAATACATCATAAATTAATAAAGATAAAAATCCTTTGTTATATGGTTTATTAAGTGGTGTTGCTTTTAAAACATCATCCAACTTTGCTTTTTTACTAATTAAATATTTAGCATCAATTCCATTAAAATTATTTGCAGATGGTTCATTAATATATGCATATTTTTTAGGTACAATTGAATTGAAGATATATTTACCAACTGTTGTTAATAATAATTTATCTTCAATGTTTTCAGTTTCTAAAACACCTTGATTAATTGTTTTTGCATCAATGAAAATTCTTTGGTGTAAAGTAATATAATGCTTATCAAATGCAAGCATTGCTTCATTAATATCTTTAAAAATATGAACTTTAGAACTTTCTTTTTCCATTGTTAAATAATAGTTTCCTAAAATCATATCTTGGGAAGGAGCAACAATTGGTTGACCATCTTTTGGATTTAAAATATTATTTGATGCAAGCATTAGTTTAGTTGCTTCTTCTTGTGCTTTTGCACTTAAAGGCAAGTGAACTGCCATTTGATCCCCATCAAAATCAGCATTATATGCTGTACATACAAGAGGTGAAAGTCGAATTGCTTTACCTTCAACTAATTTTGGTTTAAATGCTTGGATACCAAGCCTATGTAATGTTGGTGCACGGTTTAATAATACTTTATGATCTCCAATTACTTTTTCTAAAGATTCCCATACTTCTTCATCTTCATTTTCTAATTTGATTTTCGCATATTTTATATTGTATGCTTTTCCATTTTTAAGTAAATCAGCTATAATAAATGGCTTAAACAATTCTAGAGCCATTTTTTTAGGAAGACCACACTCATCTAATTTTAAGTTTGGTCCAACAACGATAACACTACGACCTGAAAAATCGACTCTTTTTCCAAGTAAGTTTTGTCTAAATCGTCCTTGTTTACCTTTCAACATTTCAATTAATGATTTCTGTATTTTCTTATTACGACTATTAGCGCCAACTGCTTCATTATTTTTTGAGTTATCAAATAATTCTTCAACAGCTCTTTGTAAACTGATGCGCCCATCATTTAAAAGCAATTCAGCTGCTCTTACTTGTTGCATTTCTTTTAAACGATTATTTCTAACAATAACTTTACGATATAATTCATTTAGACCTGAAACAACAAAACGTCCTGAACCTATTTGGACAAGTGGTCTTAAATCAGGTGGTATAACTGGAATAACAGTCATAACTAACCAGTGTGGTTTGTTTCCTGATTTTTTAAATTTAATTAAAAATTCTAATTTATTGTTGTTTTTTCTTAATTTTTCATCATTTTTAGTACTAAACTTAAGTAATTTTTCTCCATCAACAATATCATTTTTAATTTTATTGATTTCCATTTGAATTGTTTTAATTTCTTTATTGATATTATATTTTTTCAAAAATTCAAATAAACCTTTAGTTCCCGATCCATATTTAATTCCTGAAATTTCTTTTAATTTACTTTCTTCATCTGTAACTGTTCCAGCTGGAATATTATCATTTTTTGATTCAACTACAATATATGCATTGTAAGAAATTAATGCTTCTAAATCACTTAGTTTACAACCAACTAAATTTATAATATGTTTCTTATATAATGGAGAAACTACAGGCTCTTCTAAAGAAATATGTCCTTTTCTTTGACGTCTAACTTTAGAAGATGTAATATATACACCACATATTTCACATTTTTTACCTTTATATGTAGATTTTTTATATTTTCCACAATGACATTCATAGTCTTTTTGTGGTCCGAAAACTCTTTCACAAAATAACCCATCTAATTCAGGTTTTAAAGTTCGATAATTAATTGTCTCATGAGTTTTAACTTCCCCATTTGACCACTCATTAATTATTTTTTCTTCTGACGCTAATTTTATTTGCATATAGTCAACATCATAAATATGATTTTTACTTGCCATGTATTTCCTTTCTAATAGTCAATTATATCTGTAATCTTTATTTCTTCTCCGCTCTTATCATACATTCCTAAATCAATTCCTAGTCCTTGAATTTCGTTAAGTAATACATTGAAACTTTCAGTTAAGACAGTCTCATCATACTTTTCACCTTTTAAGATTGACTCATATTTTTTAGAACGTCCAAAGATATCATCAGATTTAACAGTTAAGATTTCTTGTAAGGTGTTTGCCGCACCATATGCCTCAAGTGCCCAAACTTCCATTTCTCCAAATCTTTGTCCACCAAATTTAGCTTTTCCACCAAGTGGTTGCTGAGTTACAAGTGAATATGGCCCAACTGCTCTTGCATGCATTTTATCTTCTACCATATGTGATAGCTTCATAATATACATAACTCCTACTGTTACATCACGATCAAATCTTTCTCCAGTACGTCCATCAAATAATGGGAATTTACCAGTATCTTGCATTCCTGCTTTATCCATAAGTGTTAATAATTCTTTTTCTGAGGCACCTTCAAATACTTCAGTTGCAAATTTTATTCCCAGACGCATTCCAACCATTCCCAAGTGCATTTCTAGGACTTGACCAATGTTCATACGAGATGGCACACCTAGTGGGTTAAGCATAATATCAACTGGCGTTCCATCATCTAAGTAAGGCATGTCTTCTTGTGGTAATATTTTAGAAATAACTCCTTTATTACCATGACGCCCAGCCATTTTATCTCCCTCTTGGATTTTTCTCTTTTGAGCAAGATATACTTTTACAACTTGTCTAACTTCAGATTGCCCTTCAATTTCATGTGCATCATACACTAAAACCTTTTGAACAATCCCTCCACCACCATTTTCAACTCTTAATGATTCGTCTTTAACATCTTTAGTTTTCTCTCCAAAAATATCAAATAATAATTTTTCTTCTTCACTTAAATTATCTTTACCTTTTGGAGTTACTTTACCAACTAAAATGTCTCCAACATCAACTTTTGTTCCAACAACAACGATTCCACGTTCATCTAAATGTTTTTTCGACTCATCTGAAACATTTGGAATATCACGAGTTACTTGTGAAACACCAAGTTTTGTTTGCAATACTTCACAAACATATTCTTCAATATGAATTGAAGTATACACATCTTCTTTAACTAAGCGATCACTTATAATAATCGCATCTTCATAGTTATATCCATCCCATGTTAAGAAGGCAACAACTACATTTTTACCTAGTGCTAATTCACCATTTTCCATAGCTGTTCCATCAGCAATAACTTGACCTTTTTTAACTTTATCTCCAGCGTGGACAATCGGCTTTTGATTCATAACAGTTGATTGATTTGTTCTTAAATATTTAATAACATTATAATCATCAACACCATTTTTGTTTTCTATTTCAATTGAATTACTATTAGCTGATATAACTTTACCACTTGTTTTAGCAGTAATTACATTTGGTGAATCTTGTCCTACATAATGTTCCATTGATGTTCCAACAATTGGAGATGTTGAAATCATAAGAGGCACGGCTTGACGTTGCATGTTTGCACCCATTAATGCACGGTTTGCATCATCGTGTTCAAGGAATGGAATTAATCCAGTTCCAGCTGAGAAAATTTGTTGAGGCGAAATTTCGATGAAATCAATTTTTTCTAGATCTCTTATTTTGTTTTCACCATTGTAACGTGATGGAACTTCACGACTAATTATTTCATCAGTTTTCTCATTTATTTCAATTGTAGATTGACCAATATAGTATCTACTCTCATCAATAGCTGTTAAATATTCAACATCATTTTCAAGATATGCTGTTACAAATTCACCTTTAGCATTATATTCTTTTCTGACAGGAATATAAGGCACTTCAATGAATCCTCTTTGATTAATTTTTGAATAAACAGTAAGTGAACTAATTAATCCAATGTTTCCACCTTCAGGAGATTCAATTGGACATATACGACCATAGTGCGTTGCATGAACATCACGAACATCCATTGTCGCACGATCACGAGATATCCCACCGGGCCCAAGTGCAGAAATTCTTCTTTTATGAGTTAATTCGGCAAGTGGATTTGTTTGGTCCATAAACTGTGAAAGTTGTGTTGATGCAAAGAAACGTTGTAAAGAGTTATTGAAACGATTAGTTGTAAAGATTTTACCAATTACATTAACATCAGCTTCACTTCCAATATTTTGGAATCCATATCTTTTAATGTTTCTTTCAATTTCATAAAGTCCGCGAGATATTTCTTGTTCAACTAATTCATCAACAAGGCGGACACGACGGTTACCTAAATGATCTTTATCATCAATTTTCCCAACACCATGAATTAAACTAACAAAGTAATTAAAGAAGACCATCAAATCACCATAAGTTAAGTTCATTCCTTGACCATTTACTTTAGTTGTACCAATGATTGGCATAACTTCATCATAAAGTGGTGTTATAACATTTATTTTTTGCAATTCAATTTCTTCATAAATATTTAAATCACGATTAATAATAGTTTCAGTATATATTCCATATCCACTTTCTAAAATTTCAGTTAATATTTCCATGTTTTTTTCATTAATGATTGTTCCTTTATCTAAACAAACAGTTGCATCTTTAACATGTGCAATATCTTCAGCTAATCTTAGACCTAAGAATCTTGAGTTAACATTCATTTTTGAGTTTTGAACTAAATTAGATTTTAAGTCAAATTTATAACGACCAACTTCTCCAAAGTAATAACTTTTTCCAACCATAAATCTTGCAATTAAATCTTGATATATTTTTCTTTTGTTTTCAATGCTATAAATTACTTTTTTAATTAATGTTCCTTCTTTATTAATCTTGTGTTTTGCACACCAATTTAAAAAAGCTTGAATATCTGGATCATCTTGACCAGTATTTAATTCAACTAATATTTTTTCATATATTTCTAAGTTATTATATTTTAATATTTCAGTTTTTAATTCTTCTGAACCACGTTTGTCAGTATTATGTAAAATATTTTCAATATCCTTACGGAAATCTAAATGTTCTAGTGGGCTGATATTTTGTGAAAAGATTTGGGCTGAGAAAAACTCATTAACTGCTTGTTCAAAGTCACTAACATTATCAATTGCAAGCATATTTCTAATAAAACGATTATCACCTAAAATTGATCCAATGTTCTCAACATCTAAACCTAAAACTTTAAATAAAGATAATAAATTAACTTTTCTAGATGAATTGAATTGAACTTTAATTAAGTTCTTTCTCATTTCTTTTTTAATTTCTGCAACATAACGTTTTAATGATTTGATTTCACCACTTAAAATTAATTGAATTAATTTTTCATCTGACTCTAGTGTATCTTGAGATATCTCAGCTTTTTCAACTGCAGTTAATTGTGTTCTGATTTGATTTGCGATATCTTCTAAACGTGAATAAATATTACTACTAGCTCTTTGTTCAATTCCCATTCTTGTTCCACGAGCAGGCATAATTTGACCAACTAATTTATCTTCTCTTTGGCCTTTATCACGATCTTTAGTAACGTATAAATCTGGAGATCTAACTATTTGTGTAACGATTACTCGCTCTACACCATTAATAACAAAAGTTCCTTTGTCAGTCATTTGTGGCAAGTCACATAATAAAATTTCTTGTTCTTGAACACTTAAGTTATTATTCAAGTCAAATAACTCTAACTTGATTTTAAGTGGTTTTGTATAGTTTAGTCCTCTGTTTTTATATTCAATAATACTATCGAATGAATATTCTCCAGAATCAAATCTAAACCCTTTATAACGAATTTCAAAATTACTTTCATCATCACCAACCGGAAAGTATTCAGAGAAAATATCTCCAAGTCTTGTGTCTAATAATTTCTGATATGATGCTATTTGAATTTGATTCAAACTTGGCATCTCTAATCTTTTTTTTCTATCAGAAAAATTGTACCTTTCATTTATACCGAATTTAATTTTATTCACGTTTTATTCCTCCAAATTTTTTCAAAACACTATTAAATAACGCAAAAAGCGATGGTTATTTGCCATCCCTTTCTAAACCGGATATACCGATACTTTTTTTCTTTTGCGACCGTAGGTCTCGTATTTAACTGTTCCTGTTATTTTTGCAAATAGAGTATCATCTCCACCTTTTCCTACATTTTTACCAGGGTGTATCTTAGTTCCACGCTGACGATAAATGATAGATCCAGCATTTGCAACATCTCCATCTGCTTTCTTAGCACCTAATCTTTTAGATTCTGAGTCACGACCATTTTTAGTCGAACCAGCACCTTTTTTCGATGCAAACAACTGTAAATTTAATTTAAGCATTTTTTGCCTCCTTTACTGTTATATATTTTGGATATTCTTTTTGAATCATCAACAAACCATGTTTCAATGTTTCCATTAATAACATAACATTTTGATTTTCTTCTTTAATGATAATACTCATCATTCCAAGCTCTTCTTCTTTTATATCAACTTCAACTTGATAATTATCAATTAATAATTTATCAGCAATTGTATACATTAGAATTGAAACCGCTGAACAAACAATATCACTTCCGTATTCTTTAAAGTTAGCATGTCCACTTAACTTTACTTGAGTAATTGATGTGTCATTGCTGTTAATTATACATTTAATCATTTTAAACTACAATATTTGTAATTTTAACTTTTGTATATCTTTGGCGGTGACCTTTTTTAGTCTTTGAATCTTTTTTCTCTTTATATTTGTAAATTACAAGCTTTTTACCTTTACCTTGCTTGATAATTTCACCTTCAACTTTAGCTTCAGGGACAAATGGAGTTCCTATTTTCCCATCAATCATTAAAACTTCATCAAAGATAACTTTATCTCCAGCTTCACCTTCTAATTTCTCAACATAAATTTCAGAGTCAAGCTCAACGTTGTATTGCTTAGCACCTGTCTTAATTATAGCGTTCATATTTTCTCCTTCGCCATACCCTTGAGGCATATATTTTAAACCTCTTCAGTGTATTTATAAATTATTATTTTAGTTCTTTTTTCGCAATATCAGTCATTGCTTTAAACCCTTTAGTATCATTTACAGCTAAATCAGCCAGCATCTTACGGTTTACTTCAACTCCAGCTCTGTTAAGTCCATTGATTAAAGATGAATATGTCATCCCTTCAATTCTTGCAGCAGCATTTATTCTTGTAACCCATAATTTACGAAAATCTCTTTTTCTTTGTTTTCTATCACGGTATGAATATCTAAGTGATCTCATTACCTGTTCATTAGCTGTTTTATATAAAGTTCTTTTTGATCCAAAATACCCTTTAGCTAATTTTAAAACTCTTTTTCTTCTTTGTCTTGTTTTGTAACTTCCTGTAACTCTTGGCATCTAGCCTCCTTCCTTACATCATTTCCATAATTTTTTTAGTTTCTGCTTTTGATACTAAACTACTTTTTCTTAGTTTTCTTTTTTGCTTAGTTGATTTATTATGAGACAAGTGAGAAGTAAAAGCTTTTCCTCTTTTTAATTTCCCTGTCCCGGTTTTTTTAAATCTTTTTGTTACGGATGATCTTGATTTCATTTTTGGCATCCTGTTCACCTCCATTAAAAAAACTGTGCCTTAAAACACAGTTGTTGTAAAATTATTTGAGAGTTTTTAATTAATACTTTAAAAACTGTGACTTCAACCTATAGCTAATTTGCCATCAGGTGAGAATAATTCTACTTTCCACAACTACAAATTATATTATATCACAACTAGAAAAGTAAAGCAAGTTTTTATCTTTATATTAAAAGTTTTGATACTAAAAATAAACTTGCCTACTAAATCTAATAACTAATATAATTATTTATTTGCTGTTTTATTTGCTTTTGTTGATGCATATGCAAATAAAATAATTGATAGGGCACTGATTGATAATTTTAAAAGACTACCCTTTGCCCAACAGATAATTTCAAATATAAATTTTACATCCATGACTGTTAAATTATTCACCAGATTCAATCATCGAAGCTTAATTCAAACCATTTTCCTAACTACCTTATATTTAATAGATGAAAAATCATGATCTTCTTCTTCAAAAGCTTCTAGTTTTTCAACTAGCTCAAGTGCTTCCTCCAGTTCTTTTTCCATCTCTTTGAATTTAGTTTCTGTATATTCTTTTGTTTTTTCTAATTCTTGATTTCTTAAGTCAATATAATCTTTTAACTCTTCTTTTTCTTCTTTTTCTAGAAATGTTGCTACTGCACTTTTATTTGCTTTATCAACATGAAGATGCTGTTCATTTTGTACATCCCCAATTAAATTCTTTAATTTTATTTTAAATTCATCCATGTCTTCAATATAGAAATCTACTCCACGATTGATTGGGGTTACATCTTGATCTTCTAAATTATCTCGGTATGTAGTAATATCCTCTAGTTTTTCTGATATTTCTTGGGCTTGCTCTTCAACATTTTCTTCAAATTCTTCAATTAATTCAATTACTTGCTCAACTGAATCTCCTTCTTGATCTTCAATTAATTCTTTAACAACTTCTATTTGTTCTAAAGCTAATTCAAATGCTTCTTCCCAAGTTTCTAAGGTTTTAATCCCATCATCTAATTCTTCCATGTTTAATTTCTGAATTGCCATCTATACTCCCTTATATTATATTAACTAAGTTAACTTATTTTTATTTTCCAATCTTCTTGCACTTATTTTATCGATTAATTAATAATCATTTCAATTTCTTTTTTTTAATTATTATTACATTCATTATTATCTTTAATATTTATTAACTCACATTTTTAAATTACTTACATTATAAGTAAGTTTTTTCTTTAATTTTAATTTTCTATTTCATTGCATAATACTAATCTTTATAATACTCTCTTATCTTTTATATCTTATATATAAATGAATTTAATCATTTACTTTCCTCATCAATTTATATACATAATTATTATAGCATTTATATTAATTATTATTCAAATTTTATTAATTGATTTTAAATTGTAACTTATAGTCAAATGCATGTACTTGTTTATGAAAAAAGAATTATCCACTTATATCAAGGTGGATAATCCTCTAATTATTTATTTTTTTATTTCATTAAATGTCTTAAATGATGTTTTAGCAAATTGACTTAATACTTCTTTACTATTTTGATCTACAAACTCTTGTGCTTTTAACTTTACATTTGCACCAAGTGGTAAATTGAAATTATATTTTACTCTGAGCATTGCCATTTCACCTAGAAAATAATGACGAGCAATAATAGATGCGAGTGCTACGCATATATACCTGTCATCAGCTTTAGTTTCAATTACCAAACTATCCTTCCATTTAATATTTAATTTTTGACTTTTACTATAAAAATTCTTTTCTGTTGTAAATAAATCAATAATACTTATATAGTCAGCTTGATCTAGTTTTTGATAATTTTGGTGATGATAATATAGCTTTTGATCAACTGATGATAACTTAGAGTCTATATCGCGGTCATATACTACTTGAATTGAATAATTAATAATCTTTCTAACTTGCCTATATATATTTGCCATTTCCTGATCTGTTAACTTTTTAGAATCTTTAATTGGTAAACATAACTTACCTAACTCTTTGATTGAATCTTTTTCTAACTTAACTGCGCAATAAACAGTTGGTCCAAAGAAGTCCCCAACTCCGACTTCATCATAGCCAATTTTTTTATCTTCAGTTATATGTTCAAATAACTTTTGATAGATTGCTTGTTTTTTTTCTCCAGCAATTAAAATCGTATTAGTTGTATATATTTTAATATTAAATTTTGGGTGTTTATATTCTTGAATAATATATTTTCCCGTTGGCTGAATTTGATACTTCGCAATATTCTGCTCTAAATATAGTTTCATTTCAGGTGTGCAAATTGTACTAACCATTAATTCTCCTCATCTGTTTGAGCTTCGTAAAAAAGATATTCTTCAAGCGTCAAGTTTTCTTCATAAATTTCAGTTGCAACTTCTACACCGACATAACGCAAATGCCAACTCTCGTGCATATACTGAGTGACGTCTTCTTTACCTTGAGGGTACCTGACTATAAATCCATACTTGTGAGCATTATCTTCGATCCAAATAGATGCCTCTGTATCATTAAAAGCTTCAACACCCTCAGAACCGATGCTTTGCTCTGAAATATCAAATGATAAACCTGTTTGATGCTCACTAAAACCAGGTCTTGCCGAATATCTATCAGCTTCTTGCACTGACTCAGCCGATACATAACTATTATATAAACTAACTTGTGTTTCATACGGCCTGAAACCTGAAACAAAAACTAAATCATAACCTGCTTGTTTTGCTCCTTTAAATAAGGCTTCAACATCATCTGCAATTCTTTGATCAATATAGTGAACATCACTACTCGTACGGGTAGACTCTAAAACATCAGGTATAACTAAACTTTCTGGCTCATAATTTTCTGGCAAGTAATTGTTTTTATTAACGAGCATTAAAAAGTCAGATGGGTCTACAACTTGTTTAGTAGATGAATAAGCAGTTGGTGGAAAGTATGCTCGGTATTGCTCTTCAATGACACTTGTATATATTTCTTTAGCATTATCAGCAACTTCCTGTGATGTAAAAGTAGAAAGCGATGATAGAGGCATTACATGAAAATTAGTTCTTGAATTTAAATCTTGCTCACTTTGGTCCCCCCACTCATAATACATATACGTTGGGTGAAAAATAATATTATCTATTTCAATCTTTTGTCCAGTTTTAATAATATCAAACTGCAAGATTCCACCAACTTTTTGTTCTTCATCTATTTGACTATGTAAAAAATTACCTAAAGAATATGCAACAAGTGCCTCATTACCTTCCGAGTTGACTGTCTTTTCAATTGGCTTTAAGACATGAGGATGAGTTCCTAAAATAACTTCTACCCCACTACCTAATAAGTAATCAACTATCTCTTGATCTGAACTAGAAATTTGGGAATTATTTTCTTCACCATAATGAATTGAAACAATATTTACATCACCTGTAGATGTTAATGCATCAATGTTATCATCATAGTTATCACTATCAATCATATTGACATTACAATTATATAATTGCTCTGGTTTATTTACAAACTGTGTAAATGCACTATATGTAAAATCAATCCCATTAATTGTAAAACTTTCATATTCAAAATTATCACAACTATCATTATAACCACTAACTGCAACTTCTGGATAAGTTTCTTTTATATAATCATTAGTTTTAACAAGTGACTCTTCACCTGTATCTAATATATGATTATTAGCAATGGAAAGTAGGTTGAAACCAGAGTTAACTAATGAATCAACTAAATCAGTATGCGCATTAAAAGTTGGATACCCCGCAACTGGCAATTCATTATTAATTGTAGTTTCTAAATTAGCATATAATATATCCGCTTGCTCAAACATTGGCAAATAATATTCAAATATTTTTTGATACTCATATACTCCACTCTCACCATTTAAAGCCTCTTTATTAATTGAATCATGAGCTATAATATCGCCTACTGCCATAACACTAACAACTGAACTATCTATTTCATCTTGGTTTGCATCTGCACTAAAGACTTTATTTATTAGTATAAAGATACTAAAGATAATTAAAACCATTATTATTAATATTGTGATTTTTTTACTTTTTATATACTCAATAATTTTATTCATTTTTTCTCCCTTAACTATTATAAATATTATAACATAGCTATAAATTACTAGTAATGATATTAATCAATATGTTATAATTAGTTAAAATTAGTTTGAAAAGGATAATATGTTAACTAAAATAATTATTTTATTTTCAATTTATGCATTTGCAGGTTGGATAATTGAAGTTATATATTGTAAGATAGTTGGAAAAAAGAAATTAAAAAATAGAGGCTTTATGCATTTACCTATTTTACCTATTTATGGTTTTGGTGCATTAATTGGAATTTATCTTTTAAGTTCATTTAAAGATAATATTATCTTACTCTTTTTGTCTGCTGCTTTACTATTGTCATTATTAGAATATGTGGCAAGTTTCTTATTAGAGATAATTTTTAACTTGAAGCTTTGGGACTATAAGCATAAAAAAATCAATCTTCATGGTAGAGTATGCTTAGAAAACACTATTTTATTTGGGATATTAGCATTAGTTGTAGTTTACTTTATTAATCCATTATTACTGACTTTAATTAACAATATAGGACCAACTACACTTAATATAATTGCACTTATATTATTAATTATTATTGCAATTGATTTATACAAAACTTTTAAAAGTAAAAATAAAAGAATTAAGATAAAGACATAAATTCACTTGACCTTTAAAGTATATAGAAATTTAGCTGTTTTCAAAATAAATTTTTTATTTTTTGATTACTAAATTAGATATAAAGAAAACTATTAAATTTAATACATAGTCCTTTAATTATTTTTATTTATGCTAATTAAGTTGCTTATTAGATTTGCGATCAAATAATCGTGCAATAAGAACAATTAATCGCAATGGTGAGAATTTTTTTTGATTTCTTAATTATTTTCATTGCAAACGTTCAGTTATACTAGAAATTAGGAAAGTTTTTAATCGAGATAATTTCTGTTCTTTTTTATATAATAGAAACTATAGGAGGCTGTATGCCAAAAGGCATTATATACGATAAAAGTTTTAAAATTATTATTGCCAATTTATATAATTCAAATTCAATGTCAGCTTTGAATATTGAAAGAGAATATGGCGTTGGTAATTCAACAATATATAAATGGTCTTAACTCTTTTCTAAAAATCCTAAGATTATTGAAAAAAATCATTTAGACGTAAAATTAA
>CALDDH010000025.1 GCA_937936465.1 uncultured Mycoplasmatales bacterium
ACTTAAGACTGTTTTCTTCTAAGAGAGTAATAATTTCGTCTGTTTTTATTTTTTTTATAATTTTTTTTAATTATTTTGTGTAGTATTTTTAGTTTAATATAAAAACTTTAGGTTTTCGTCCTAAGAATGTGATATTCACAAAATAATGCTTTTTTAGTATAATGAGTATGTTTGCCTTCCAAGTAAAAGGTTTATAAAATAAAAAAAGTAGATGGTTCGCAATCCTTTTCATTTAGTTGAGTATAGTCCGTGGCCTTTGGTTGGTTCTTTAGGTGCATTTTTTCTTACTGTTGGTTTTGCTTCATGGTTTCATAGCTATGGATTAGTTTGTGTTATTTTTGGTTTATTGCTTATTTTGATTACAATATTGCAGTGATGACGGGATATTGTTCGTGAAGGAACTCATCAAGGGTTTCATACTAATCAGGTTTCTGTTGGTCTCCGTTGGGGTATATTGTTATTTATTACTTCTGAGGTTTGTTTTTTTTTTGCTTTTTTTTGAGCTTATTTTCATAGAAGTTTAGCTCCTACTCTTGAGTTGGGGTCATGTTGGCCTCCTGTTGGAGTTGATTTTCTTAATCCGTTTTCTGTTCCTTTGTTGAATACTGCTGTGTTGTTAGCTTCTGGAGTGAGTGTTACTTGAGCTCATCATGCTTTAATGGAGAAGGATCGTTTAAATGGAATTTATGGATTAGTAGTTACAGTGCTTCTTGGTGGTTATTTTACTTTTCTTCAGGCTGGAGAGTATTATGATGTTTCTTTTAGTTTAAGTGATGGAGTATTTGGTTCAGTTTTTTTTGTTGCTACTGGTTTTCATGGGTTACATGTGTTAATTGGTAGAATTTTTCTTGCTGTTTGTTTATGTCGTGTTGTATTTTTTCATTTTTCTGATGGACATCATTTTGGTTTTGAGGCTGCTGCTTGATATTGACATTTTGTTGATGTAGTTTGATTATTTTTATATTTATGTATCTATTGATGAGGGTCTTAAGTCTTAGAAGCTGATTTTAGCGTTGGATTTTTACTCCAAAGGTAGGTTTATTCCCTAAGGTAAGTTGGTTTTATACTTTAAAGAAAAGATTTGCTTTGCAGGCAAAAATTGAGAGTTTCTCTAAAACCAATTTTGATAGCTTAAAATAGAGTGTGACGTTGAAGTTGTTAAGGTGGTTTAACCTCAGAATGATTTGTAAAGTGGTGTATTGTGCACGAAAGAGTTTGAGTCTTTAGGAGTTAATTTAATATTATCCTTTGTAGAGGATTACAAGAGAGCGAAGTTTTGCGTTCGGTTTCGGCCCGATTTTTAAAGTTATTCTTTTTTTGTAGATTAAGTGGGGGCCGGGTTTGAGGCGATTGATTGTTACTCAATAGGATATGAATTTCATTCACTTAGAAAAAGTAGTGTTGTGCCGGATTAAACGGATTACATTGATGTTGTAAAATATAAGCTTTGCTTCGACATTAGTGGATATGTATTTTATTTGCGTGTTATTTTCTTTTGTGTTAAGTTTTTTATTTTGAGTTTTAAGGTATTTTTTGGGGAAGCGTTCTTCAATTGATTATGAAAAAAACTCTCCTTTTGAGTGTGGGTTTGATCCAAATCTTTCTGCTCGATTACCTTTTTCTATGCGATTTTTTCTTTTGGCTGTATTGTTTTTGATTTTTGATGTTGAAATTGTTTTGCTAATACCAATTCCTTTAGTTGTATCTTTTTCTTCTTGAGAGAGAGTAATTATCTTAGGTTTAATTTTTGTTTTAATTTTATTAGTTGGGCTATTTCATGAGTGAAAAGAAGGCTCTTTGAATTGAGTTTATTAAGTTATGCGATGATTTTTTTCTACAAATCATAAAGATATTGGTTCTTTATATTTTTTATTTGGAGTATGATCTGGGTTAGTTGGAACTGCATTGAGTTTATTAATTCGTGCTGAGTTAGGACAGCCTGGTGCTTTGTTAGGTGATGATCAGTTATACAATGTAATTGTAACTGCTCATGCATTTGTTATAATTTTTTTTTTAGTAATACCAGTAATAATTGGTGGATTTGGGAATTGATTGGTTCCGTTAATATTAGGTGCGCCGGATATGGCTTTTCCTCGTATAAATAATATGAGATTTTGGTTATTGCCTCCTGCATTAACTCTTCTTCTTTCTTCTGGAGCGGTTGAGAGAGGTGCTGGAACTGGATGGACTGTTTATCCTCCTTTATCTAGAAATATTGCTCATGCTGGTGGATCAGTAGATTTAGCAATTTTTTCTTTACATTTAGCTGGTGTATCCTCGATTTTAGGTGCTATTAACTTTATTACTACTATTATTAATATGCGATGATATGGAATACAGTTTGAGCGACTTTCTTTATTTGTTTGATCTGTAAAAATTACAGCTGTTCTACTGCTTTTATCTTTGCCAGTGTTGGCTGGGGCTATTACTATGCTGTTAACTGATCGTAATTTTAATACTTCTTTTTTTGATCCTGCTGGTGGTGGTGATCCTATTTTGTATCAGCATTTATTTTGGTTTTTTGGGCATCCTGAGGTATATATTTTAATTTTACCAGGATTTGGAATGGTTTCACATATTGTTAATCATTATTCGGTTAAAAAAGAGGCTTTTGGACATTTGGGAATAATTTATGCGATACTTTCTATTGGGTTATTAGGATTTGTTGTTTGAGCTCATCATATGTTTGTTGTTGGAATGGATGTTGATACTCGTGCTTATTTTACAGCAGCTACTATGATTATTGCTGTTCCTACTGGTATTAAAGTTTTTAGGTGGTTGGCAACTATTCATGGATCTTTCGTTAAGTATGAAACACCTATGTTGTGAGCTCTTGGGTTTATTTTTTTATTTACTGTTGGAGGTTTAACTGGAATTATATTAGCTAACTCTAGTATTGATATTGTTTTACATGATACTTATTATGTGGTTGCTCATTTTCATTATGTACTTTCAATGGGAGCAGTTTTTGCATTGTTTGGAGGTTTTAATTACTGATTTCCTTTAATCACAGGATTAACTCTTAATAGACGGTGAACGAAGTCTCATTTTTTCTTAATGTTTATTGGTGTAAATTTGACTTTTTTTCCTCAGCATTTTCTTGGATTAGGAGGTATGCCGCGTCGGTATTCTGATTATCCTGATGTTTTTATAAAATGAAATGTTGTTTCTTCTGCTGGATCTTTAATTTCTTTTGTTGCTGTGTTGTATTTTATGTTTATTGTATGGGAGAGATTTGTTTCTCAGCGTGGTGTTATTTCTTCCTCTCATTTGAGTACAGTTCTAGAATGGGACAACCGACTTCCGGCAGATTTTCATAACGAGAATGAGACGGGATCTGTGGTGTTGATCTAGGAACTTTTGTCATTTTTGTGAAAGATTTTAAGTTAAGCAAAACTGAGAGTTTTCAAAGCTCTAAATGGTATTAAATTTATCAAATCTTGAGCGTTTAAAAAAAAATTGTAGGGTTGACTTTTAATTTTTTTTTGTTATTAAGATGCCCGGGGGGAGAGTCCCTAAAAAAAAAAGAAAGGAAAAGAAAGGAAGAATACATGTGGGATAATAATTAAAAATTTTTTAAAAGTTTTAAAAAAAATATAAAAAATTTTGAGGTAACTTTTGAAATTATGGCTGCTAACTGTGATTTGAGTAGGTAATTCTATTCTTACTTTTGTGGTTTTTCCTTTTTTTTTTGTTATAGGGTTTTTAGTAGTTTTAGGATCATTATTAAGATTTTCTAGCGCTTCTTGATTTGGTGTTTGAGGTGGGCTTGAATTAAATATAATGTGTTTTTTACCAATGGTTATGCATTTTTCTAATTTTTTGGGAGTTGAGAGTGTTGTAAAATATTTTCTTATTCAGTCTTTTGGTAGTGTTGGTGTTTTGTTTGGTGGCTTGTTTGAGGATTCTTTTTTTTTTGGTTTTGTTAATTTATTTTTTGTTTTATGTTTTAGATTATTTTTGAAGGTTGGGGTTTTTCCTTTTCATTGATGGCTTCCGGGAGTTTTGAGTGGATTTAGTTGATTTGGAGTTTTGGTTTTATCAACTTGACAGAAGGTTGCTCCTGTTTTTATTTTTTCTCATGTTAGAAGTGGGAGATTATTGCTATTAACTTTTGCTGTGTTGTCTTCTTTTATTGGAGGATTAGGTGGTGTTGGACAAACTAGAATTCGTTCTATTTTAGCTTTTTCTTCAATTGGCCATGCTGGTTGATTTTTTAGTCTTTTTTGTGTGTCTTGATTTTTTGGATTAGTTTATTTTTTTATTTATTTATTTAGGACTTTATTTGTTGTTTTATTTTTTTGAATAGTTGATTACTCTCGGGTTTCCCAGAGAATAGTTTTTTCTTTTTTTGGTTGTATTTTATTTTTTTTTTGTATTTTGACTATTTCTGGAGTTCCTCCTTTTTTGGGGTTTTTTGCTAAGATTTTTGGATTTTTGGCTTTTGGATTTTCTTTTGTTAGATTATTTTTTTTTATGTTTTTACTTTTAGGATCATTAATTAGACTATATTTTTATTTGGGTTTATTTTTTTCTTGTTTTTTCTTTTTTTACTCTTTTGTTGGTTTTCGTTGAGTTAGGTTTTCTTATTTTTTTATTAGATTTTTAGTTTTTTCTTTGTTTGGTTATTTTTTTATAGATTATTTTTTTATATTTTTTTATGACATTCTGGTCTAATTGAGGTTTACAGGATGCTTCATCTCCTTTGATGGAGCAATTGATTTTTTTTCATGATCATGCTATGGTTGTTCTTGTTTTAATTCTTAGTTTGGTTGGTTGTATTTCTATTTCTTTAGTAATAGGTTCTTTAAAAGGTCGTTTTTTACTTGAGTATCAAGAGGTTGAGGCTATTTGAACTTTTTTGCCTGGAATTGTTTTGATTTTTTTAGCCTTACCTTCATTGCGGTTATTATATTTGTTGGATGAGATTAATGATAGAGTTTTAACATTGAAAGTTGTAGGACATCAGTGATATTGGTCTTATGAGTATTCTGATTTTTTGGATGTAGAATATGACGCTTATATGCTTGCTAGAGATGATTTAGTTTCTGGAGATTATCGTCTTTTGGAGGTTGATCATCGTACTGTTGTTCCTTATTCTGTAGATGTTCGTGTATTGGTGACAGCAGCTGATGTTTTACATTCTTGGACTGTTCCTTCTTTGGGAGTTAAAGCTGATGCTGTTCCTGGTCGTTTAAATCAGTTGAGTTTTTATTGTTCACGGAGTGGTGTTTTTTATGGGCAGTGCTCTGAGATTTGTGGTGCAAATCATTCTTTTATGCCTATTGTTGTTGAGTCTGTGAGTATTCCAGATTTTGTTTCTTGGGTTAAAAATGTTAGTTCTTAGATTTAATAAAGTTAGTTTAAGTTAAAAATTTAAGTTTGTCATTCTTAAGATGCTTTTTAGAGTACTTTATGGTGCCTCAAATTTCTCCTTTAAGTTGGATTTTTATTCCTTTTATGTTTTTTTTGTTCTTTTTTTTGTTAGTCGTTGGATTTTGGTGATTTAATAAGAAATTTTTTACTTTTTCTTCTTTAGATACTTCTGATGAGTCTGTGGACTTAGTTTGAAAGTGATAATTTTTATGTTAAGAGATATTTTTTCTTCTTTTGATGAGCAAAATGGTAATATAGTGGGTAGATTTTTTATTTGGTTTTTTTGTTTTTTTTTGTTTTTTCTTTTAGTTAGAGTTTATTGGATTGGTGGAAATCGTCTATCTAACTTTTTTTCTTTATTTGTAGATTATTTATGATCTCAGAGATCGCGAAGTCTTGGAGGAAGAATTCGTGGGTTTTCTTTTTTTGTAACTAATTTTTTTTTTTTCTTAGTGTTTTGTAATTTTTTAGGTTTAGTCCCTTATGTTTTTAGGGGAACTAGTCATTTAGTAATCACTTTTTCTGTGGCAGTTACGCTATGAATAAGTCTTTTATTGTCAAGCTTGTTTTGAAGTCCTGTTGGTTTTTTTTCTCATTTTTTACCTTCTGGAGCTCCTGCTGTCCTTAATCCTTTTTTGGTTTTAGTTGAGACTGTTAGAGTTGGTGTTCGTCCTATTACTTTGTCTGTGCGGTTAGCTGCTAATATAGGTGCTGGGCATATTGTAATTGGTTTGATTGGTACATATTTAGTAGGTTCTTTATTTTCTTCTGGGATGTTTTCTAGTTTTTTTTTATTTTCTATTGAAAGTTTTTATTTTATTTTTGAATTTGGGATTTGTTTAGTTCAGGGCTATATTTTTTCTTTATTATTAGTTTTATATTCGGATGAGCATTCTGTTTGATTCTATAGTTGATTTAACAATATTTAATTGCAGATTAAAAGGAATATAGTATATTGGAATTTAATAAAATAAGCTAATATTAAGCTGTTGGGTTCATACCCCAGAAATGAGTTTTCTCTTTTATTATTTTTGGCTTTGGAAGAGTTTTTGCTTTTTCTATGTTTTACATGAGAGTTTAAGCGTTCTAACTTCTTTGTTTTTTCTTAAAGATAGTGTTTGTAGCTTCAGTAGAAAATATTAATTTTTAAATAATTTTAGATTTAGTAATAGAAATAAGAAATAGCTAATTGTGTGCCAGCTGCTGCGGTTATACATTTTTTTCTAGTTAAATGTTTTGGGTAAAATTAAGTTAATGATTAAGGTTTAAGAAAAAAATAAGTTGTTTTTCGGTAAAATGAAAATTTTATTTTTTTTGTTTTCTGAGGTATATTTTATTTCTTTAGAGATCTAAATTAAAACTGGGATTAGATACCCCATTATTTTAGATTTGAAATTTTTTTCCAAGGTATTAATTTTTAAATGAAACCTAAAAAGCTTGGTGGTTCTTTATATCCTTTCAGGGGAGCCTGTTCTGTAATCGATAATCCTCGTTATATTGAACTTCTTTTAAATGTTTGTATACTTCTGTCGTCAGCTTACTTTTTAGAAAATAGAAGTTTGCTTAAGAATTTTTGGTTTGGACGTCAAGTCAAAGTGCAGCTAATGAAGAAGAAGAAATGGGCTACATTAATTATTTTTTTTCGGATGATGTTTGAAAATACGTTTTAAGTTGGACTTGACAGTAAATAATTTTAGTGTAATTTTTTGAATTAGGTTTGAAGTGTGCACAAATCGCCCGTCGCTCTTTCTGATAAGAAAGATAAGTCGTAACATAGTAGTAGTAATGGAAATTGCTGCTAGATTCAAGAGAAAGCATTAAGATGTTTTTCGTTTACACTGAGAAGATGGATATTTTTCCTCTCTTGATTATATATTTTTTTATTTATGTTATTTTTCGAAATATAGTTTTTTAAAAGTTTGAACTTTTGTATATTTATTACTGTTAAGGAAGGTTCTATTTAGTTTAAGAATGGGTGAAAATCTTTACCTTTTGTATCATGGTCTGACTAAAAAAATCTATTGTTTGGTTTTCTAGAAAAAGAAAGAAACTTATAAAATGTTTAGAACTTCGGGTTTACCATTTTAATGGTTTTCTTATATTTATAAGTTGAAATGAGATGTTTCGATTTCTTTTATAGCTAGTTACTTCTTTATTCTTTTTAGAGAAAAAAATTAAAGGGTAATCTTTTTTTTTTTGAAGAAATATTATTTTTTTTTATTATTTAGGGTTGAAAGTTTTCTTAATTTAATAATGTGTAATAACTTAATGTGCTTACTTATATTTTTCGAATTTAGGAAGTTGTTTAATAAATTAGTTTTTAATTTAAATTATGTTTGAATGAGTATTATTTTTTTTTCTTTTTTATGAACTCGGCAATATAATGTCTGACTGTTTTCAAAAACATAGTTTTTTGATTTTTTATAAAAAATATTTTCTGCTCAGTGTTGATAAACAGCCGCGGTAATTTGACTGTGCAAAGGTAGCATAATCATTTGCTTCGTAATTGGGGGCTAGTATGAATGGAAGTACAAGACATTTTCTTTATTTGAAAGAAGATAATAATTTGCTTTTTTAGTGAAGAAGCTAAAATAAAATTATAGGACAAGAAGACCCTTTTGAGCTTTATTGTTTTAATAGTATATTACTTTTAGGCAATTTGGTTGGGGCGACCGAGGAAGTTTTTATCTTCCTTTAATGAATAATGATCCAGGGATTCTGATTATTAGATTAAGTTACCAAAGGGATAACAGCGTAATTTTTTTTAAGAGTTCTTATTAAAAAAAAAGATTGCGACCTCGATGTTGACTTATAATTTCCTTGTGGTGTAGCAGCTAATAGGGTTGGTCTGTTCGACCTTTAAAATTTTACGTGAGTTGAGTTCAGACCGGCGTAAGCCAGGTTGGTTTCTATCTTTAAATTTTTATAAAATTTTTTAGTACGAAAGGATTGAAAATTTTTTTATAGTGTAACGTTAGCAGAAAATTGTGTTTGTTTTAGGAGCAAAAGGATGTGATGTTTATTCACACGTTATATACACTAAAGTGGCAGAGTAGTGCCTTAGATTTAAGCTCTAATCATAGATGTTAATCTCTTTAGTAAATGAGTTGTTTTTTATCTATTTTGATTAATGATGTATGTTTATTGTTAGCTGTAGCTTTTTTTACTTTATTGGAGCGAAAAGTTTTGGGCTATATTCAACTTCGTAAAGGTCCTAATAAAGTTGGATTTATGGGTATTTTTCAACCGTTTGCTGATGCTATTAAGTTGTTTACAAAAGAACGGGTTGTTTTACTTTTAACTAATTTTCTTTTTTTTTTGTTTTCTCCTATTTTTAGATTGTTTTTGGCGTTAGTTTTATGGTTTTTGATTCCTAGTTGAAATAGAACTTTTGTATTTTCTTTTTTTAGAGTTTTTATTTTTTTGTGTGTTTCCAGTTTAAGCGTTTATTCGACTTTATTTGCTGGGTGATCTTCTAATTCTAAGTATGCTTTATTAGGTGCATTACGTGCAGTTGCTCAGACTATTTCTTATGAGGTTAGAATGGTGTTAGTTTTATTAGGGGTTGTTTTAGTTAGAGGTAGGTATTCTTTCTTCTATTATGGAGTATTTCAAGTGTCTTTTGTTTTTGCGCTTCTTTTACTTCCTTCTTTTGTAGTGTGATTAATTACTGTTCTTGCAGAGACTAATCGAGCTCCTTTTGATTTTGCTGAGGGTGAGTCTGAGCTAGTTTCTGGATTTAATGTTGAGTATGGGGCTGGGGCTTTTGCTTTATTGTTTTTAGCTGAATATGGAAGGATTCTTGTAATAAGAGTGTTCTCTTCAGTTTTATTTATTGGTGGGTTTGGTTATTTTTTTTTTTCTATTTTTTTAGGAGTGTTGATTTCTTTTTTTATTTTGTGGGTTCGTGGTAGATTTCCTCGAATGCGTTATGACCGCTTGATAAGGTTGACTTGGAAAAGTTTTCTTCCCTTTAGACTATTTATTTTGTTTTTTAGATTTGTGTTGTCTTGAGTAATCTAACAGAAGTGTCGAAAGATGGCTGAGCTTAGGCGAAGGATTGTAGCTCTTTTTACGGATTTTTCCTCTTTTGATCAAAAAGCAAAATACTTTGAATGTTAGCTCCCAAAGCTAAAGTTTTTTTTAAACTACTTTTTGTTATGATATTAATTTTTTTAGAATCTGTTCTTTTCTTAATTCTTAGGTTGACTTTAATTGTTCAACAACCTCTTGGAATGGGGTTTTTTCTTTTGTTTTATTGCTTTTTTTCTAGGGTTTTAGTATACTCTTTTTTTTCTTCGTGATTTTCTTTATCTTTGTTTTTGATTTATATTGGAGGAATGCTTGTTCTTTTTGGGTATGTTTTAGTATTGACTCCTAATTTTGTTTTTTCTTTAAAATTTTTTTCTTTTTTGTTGTTTTTTTTTTTTTATTTATTTTGATTGCCTTTTGGAGAGTCATGTTGTTCAGTGTTTGATTTTTCTTTTGTGATGTTTAGGTACCTAAATATGGTAGTTTACTTGTCTTTGGCGGTAATTTTATTTGTTGGATTAGTTAGTGTTGCAAAAATTTGTTTTTTTCAAGTTGGAGCTTTGCGTCCTTTTTTTCTTTTTTATGTTTAGTCCTATTCGAAAAAGTCATCCTTTACTTAGACTTGGTAACAATGCTTTAGTTGATTACCCAGCTCCTGTAAATCTTTCTTCTTGGTGAAATTTTGGTTCTTTGTTAGGTTTGTGTTTAGCCCTTCAAATTTTAACAGGTTTGTTTTTGGCAATGCATTATGTGGCTCATGTTGATTTAGCTTTTTTTTCTGTTTCTCATTTGGTTCGTGATGTAAATTATGGTTGGTTGCTTCGTTTTGTTCATGCTAATGGAGCTTCTTTTTTTTTTGTGTTTCTTTATTTGCATATTGGACGAGGCCTATATTATGGTTCTTATAAAGCTTTACATGGGTGAAATGTTGGTGTTGTATTATTTTTGTTAACGATGGCTACTGCTTTTTTAGGTTATGTTCTTCCTTGAGGACAGATGTCTTTTTGGGGAGCTACTGTTATTACTAATTTTTTTTCTGCAGTTCCGTATGTTGGGAATTTGTTAGTTGAATGAATTTGAGGTGGGTTTGCTGTTGATAATGCTACTTTAACTCGATTTTTCGCTTTTCATTTTTTGGTGCCTTTTTTAATTTTAGGTTTAGTGATTGTGCATCTTGTGTTTTTACATGAAGTGGGTGCTAATAATCCTTTAGGTGTAAATTCTTTTGGAGATAGGGTTTCTTTTCATCCTTATTATTCTTATAAAGATCTTTTTGGTATTGTTTTTGTTATTTTTTTATTAATGTTTTTAGTATTAATTTTTCCTTCAGTTTTGGGGGATCCTGAAAACTTTATTCCGGCTAATCCATTAGTTACACCTGTTCATATTATACCTGAATGATATTTTTTGTTTGCTTATGCTATTTTACGAGCTATTCCAAATAAGTTAGGTGGTGTTGTAGCTTTGCTCCTATCTGTATTGGTGTTATTTCTAGTTCCTTTTTTATTTTCTTCTTCTTTTCGTGGGGAAGTATTCTATCCAGTTGGGCAGTTTTTGTTTTGATCTTTTGTTAGCATTTTTATTTTGCTTACGTGAATTGGTAGTTGTCCAGTAGAAGCTCCTTATGTGTTTTATGGTCAAATTTTTTCTGTTTTATATTTTTCTTATTTTTTATTAAATCCGTTTATTCGTTTATTTTGAGATACTTTAGTTAATTAATAAATAGATTATTTCCTGATAGGGTTTTGTTTTGAAAGCAAAATTTAAAGCATTAAGTTGCTTAATAATTTGAATTAGGGGAATCTCCATTCTTCGGTTTACAAGACCGCTGCTTCTTTTTTAGCTTCTAATTCTTATGAATTTTAGTATTTTTTTTAATTCTTTTTTTATTGGTGTTTTGACTATTGTTATTAGAATATTTGTTTTTGTAGTTCAACGTTTTCACTATATGATGAGCCTTTTGTGCTTAGAATTTATGATTATTGGACTTTTTTTATGTGCTTTAAGAGTTTATTCATGAAAAGGTGAAGGATTTTTAGTATTTGTACTTCTTTCTTTTGCTGCTTGTGAAGCTGCTGTTGGATTAGGGCTTCTTGTAAGATTGATTCGTTCTCATGGTAGAGATTTTTTTCGTTTGATTAGTGTTTATGAATGTTAGGTTTTACTTTTTCTTTTTTTTTTAGAGTAATCTATGTTCTTAGATTAGGTTTTCGGTGAGGGAAGATGTTATCAATCATTTTTTTTTTTTTTTTTTTTTTGTTTTTTTTTAATTATGGGTGGGAAAGTTATTATGGAGGATTTTTTTTGGATATTACTAGAGTTTTATTAGTTTCTTTGAGGTTTTTAATTACTTATTTAATGTATTTAGCTAGGTTGCGTATCAACATTACAAAATATTTTAGTTTTAATTTTAATTATTTTCTTCTTTTTCTTTGTTTGATTCTTGTTTTGTGTTTTAGGGTAAGAAATTTCTTTTTATTTTTTTTATTTTTTGAGATTAGATTGGTACCTACTCTTATAATTATTATTGGATGGGGGTATCAGCCTGAGCGTTTACAAGCTAGATTTTATATAATATTATATACAATTTCTGCTTCTTTGCCTTTTTTAGGTTTTTTATTTTTTTTTTTTTTTAATTCTGGTTCTTTTTTTCTTTTTTTTTGTTTAGATTATTTATTTTATAATAAATTTTTATTTTTTTTTTTGTTTTTTATTTCTGTTTTTTGTTTTATAGTAAAATTGCCTGTTTATGGTGTTCATTTGTGACTGCCAAAGGCTCATGTTGAGGCTCCGGTTTCTGGGTCTATAATTCTTGCTGGTGTCTTACTTAAGTTAGGTGGTTATGGGTTATATCGGATTTTTTGTGTTTTTCAGTATGTTTACCCATGATTCGGTGGTTTTCTTCTTTCCTTAGTGGTTTGGGGAGGATGTTTAACTAGAATAGTTTGTTTACGTCAGACTGATTTAAAAGGATTAGTTGCTTATTCTTCTGTGGGACATATGGCTGTTCTTTTTGCTGGGTATATAGTGGGATCTTTTGTTAGCGTTACTGGTGCTTTAATAATGATGATTGGGCATGGATTATGTTCTTCTTGTTTGTTTGTATTAGCTAGTTTAGGGTATGATTTAATAGGTTCTCGTAGAGTATTTATTGTAAAAGGCATAATAACTGCATATCCATCTTTTGTTTTGTGATGATTTATTTTTTGTAGTGGAAATATAGCTGCTCCTCCTAGGTTAAATTTATGTTCTGAACTTTTCATTTTTATAGGAGTATTAGGAAGAAGATTTTTTTTCTTTTTGTTTTTAGGAATTATAAGTTTCATAGTTGGAGCATATAGTTTATATTTGTTTTTGTCATTTAGTCATGGTAGACTTTTTGAGGGTGTGGGATATTATAGTGCTTTTGTTGTTAGGTCTTTTTTAATTTATTTTATACATTTTGTTCCTTTATTTTTTTCTTTTTTGTTTTATGATATTTTTTTTGTTTTATAGGATTTTAGACAGTGGTAGTTTAATATAAAAATTTAGATTTGTGGTGTCTGAGATGCTTTTAGCCCATTGTAGTGATTTTTTGAAAGAGAGTGAGTATTTCTATTTTTACTAGTTTTTTTCTTTTTTTTTTTTTTTTTGTTACTTTTTTTTTTATAATATTTTTTTTATATGAGGGAAATTCTTTGTTGATTGACTGGCAGTTGCTATTTTTTAGTAGATTGGAGGTTAATATTTCTTTTTTAATTGATTGAATTTCTATTTCTTTTTCTTTAGTAGTATTTGTTATTTCTTTTAGAGTTATTTGGTTTTCTTACTATTATATATTTGGGGATCAGTATGTAGCACGATTTACTTGATTAGTAAATTTATTTGTGATGTCCATAATTTTCTTAATTTTTATTCCTAGGTTAGTAACTTTGCTTATTGGATGGGATGGTCTTGGATTAATTTCTTTTTGTTTGGTTGTATATTATCAAAATTTTAAGTCGTTAGTTTCTGGGTTGTTAACTGTATTAATAAATCGAGTTGGGGATGTAATGATTTTATTAAGAATTGGGTGATTGATTTCCTTTGGGTCTTGAAATTTTTTTTTTTTAGATGAATTTTATTTAGGATTTTTTGTGAGGCTTTGTTTGGTTTTAGCAGGTATAACTAAAAGGGCTCAGTTTCCATTTTGTAGTTGGTTACCGGCTGCTATGGCTGCTCCGACTCCTGTTTCTGCTTTAGTTCATTCTTCTACACTTGTGACGGCTGGGGTATACTTAATTATTCGTTTTTGAGATTTTATTAGATATTATAATTATGTGGTTTGTTTTCTTCAGTTAGCTTCTTTGTTTACAATAATTTTATCTGGATTTAGTGCTATGTTTGAAACTGATTTAAAAAAAATTATTGCTTTGTCAACTCTCAGACAACTTAGTGTTATATTGTTTGCTATTTCTTTTGGTTTTAATTTTTTAGGTCTTTTCCATTTATATACTCATGCTTTGTTTAAGGCTCTATTATTTTTATGTGCTGGTTGTTTAATTCATTCTTTTTCCCATGTTCAGGATTTACGGCATTTAGGTTCTTGTTGAAGAATAGCTCCTTGTGTAATAGTTTTTTTAAATTTGGCTAATTTGGCTCTTTGTGGATTTCCCTTCTTTGGTGGGTTTTATTCTAAAGATATAATCTTAGAAACCTTTCTTTGAGGTGACTATAATTTTTTTTTTTTTTTTATTTTGTTTTTTGCTACTGCTTTAACTGTTGGTTATAGGGTTCGGTTAACATTGTTTTCTTCTTTGGGGGTAGCAAAAATTAATTCTTTTTTTACTAAGGGTGAGGAGGATGTAAATTTTTTAGTTCCTTTATTAGTTTTAGGATTTGGTGCATTGTTTGGGGGATTTTTGTTTTATTTATTTATTTTTGAGACTGAATGTTTGTTTTTTTTTCCAAGAGTTATAAATAAAAATTTTATTTTTTTCATTTTAGGATTTGGATTTTTTCTAGGTTTAAGATTTTTTATATTTTTTTCTAGGTTTTCTTCTTTTTCTAAGAGTTTTAAATTAGTAAGTCTTTTTGGCGGTTCTATATGATTTTTACAGCCGGTAAGTACCCAGGGTTCTTTGTTTTACCCTTTCTTTTTATCTTATTGAAGACTTTACTTTGTAGACCGGGGCTACATAGAGTATTTTGGTGGACAAGGTTTGTATAAGCTTATTTCTAAATTTTCTTTAAACTTAAGACTGTTTTCTTCTAAGAGAGTAATAATTTCGTCTGTTTTTATTTTTTTTATAATTTTTTTTAATTATTTTGTGTAGTATTTTTAGTTTAATATAAAAACTTTAGGTTTTCGTCCTAAGAATGTGATATTCACAA